>CAYYXK010000001.1:0-114981 GCA_964475625.1 uncultured Thermoplasmata archaeon
ATTTACCAGAAAGTATGGCACCATGGCTTATAAAACTATTTGTGCAACAGAGCAGGTCGAAGAAAAGACGGAACGGTATCAAGAAAAACAAGGAGAACGGTTTTGCTTCATATGTCGGAAAGTTATTTATGTGTATAAAAGATGTCCGCCCGAGTATCATGGGCGGCCCGGGTTATTCAGCAGGTATTTGCGCTCTTCCTATCCTCATGCTGTATGTTGTTGTGAGTGCATACATATATAGAGATTCATATAGAGTGGGGAAAAGATTTATCGGATTGGCCATCATAGCCTTCATATGGAGCGCACCATTGATACTCGTTTTAAGCGATTTTTTCAGTATCGAGGCATTCATCTCCATTTCCACCTCGGCCTTTGTAGGACTCGTCACATGGGTTCTCCTCCGCTCCCCTCCCCCCGAATATCGCCCATACTCCGAATCAGGCTCTTTATACCCTTATTTCCCCAATTACGAACCTCCTCCGGAAGAGAACGATGAGTGGGTAGGAACCGATGAGTCCGATGAAAAGGCCGGAGATGAGGGATAAGCATATATACCATAATGCAATATTCTATCGATAAAGATGACATATGAACCTATGATGGTAATGATGTACGGACTATTCATGCTCGGTTTCTTAATGGATGTGCTCATAGCTGCATATATGTATAAAGATGCGGAAAAAAGAGGGAAGGACGGGATAGTTTGGGGCTTGATCGGTTTTTTCTTCGGAATAACCGCTCTTATCGTCTGACTTCTCATACGGCCGCCTGAGTATAGGTTCCATATGCAGGGGCCTTATTACCCGCACCCATATGGGCCTCCGTATCAACAGCAGTATCGGCAGCCCCCACAGTACTCTCTACAGCAGCCGCAGCAGTATCCGCCGAATCCACCCCCGCAATATCCTTCCTCACAGTACGGACGACCGATGTATCCCGATGCGCCCGGACAATACTCCGGGAACACTCCGCAATATCCGCAGAACAATGGAATCTATGACCCTTACAAAGAACCTCCGAAAGAAGAATGAATTCCGCCTTCTAAAAATCCGTCTCGGACTTGTGGAATACTACTGAACAATAGAAAACTATATATATATCTTAATCCGATATCCGTCTGATTGACATGGATCCATACGCAATGTTCGCGGGAATGTATCTGCTTTGTGCGGGAATCGGCTTCATATCGGCTTCATAATACAAATATTGATAGCCGTTTTCATGTACAAAGACGCAGAGAAGAGGGGAAAAAGCGGTGTTGTCTGGCTTCTTATAGGGCTGTTCTTTGGGCTGCTCGGACTTATAGTCTGGCTCATTGTCAGGCCGCCTGAACCAGCCTTTTACCAGCAACAGCAGCAATATCATCCACCCCCACCGCAGTAAATAGAATGAAGAAACCCTTTATGTCTCTTTTCTATTTTTCCATTATCTTTCA
Source organism: uncultured Thermoplasmata archaeon (assembly GCA_964475625.1). GTDB lineage: Archaea > Thermoplasmatota > Thermoplasmata > WALJ01 > WALJ01 > JALTFR01. The sequence continues at coordinate 1,436 of CAYYXK010000001.1, forward strand.
GGAAAAACCCTTATATGCACCGTGCTTTTAGGCGCTCCCATGACCCGAAATCCGATTGATAAGATAAAGGCAAAAGTGCTTGTTGACGGCTTTGAGATAGTCCCCGACCTTGAAAAGAGCCATGGAGCGGTGATGTATGACAAGAACAGCGGAAGGGAGCTGCTTGACCTAGGATACAACCAGTTCGGTTCTCTTACCATAGGATACAACCATCCCGCCACGCAGGAACCGGATTATATCAAACGCCTGCTAAATGCGTCAAACATTAGATGGGCACTCTCCGATGTTTACCCCGAGTATTACGGGGATTTCGTGGAAACCTTCTCATCCGTCCTTCCCGAGGGCTTCGAGCACCTGTTCTTCATAGACGGGGGAGCTCTTGCCGTGGAGAACGCTCTCAAGACTGCGTTCGACTGGAAGACAAGGAAGAATTTTGCGGAGAAGGATGTCATCCCCGGAGATGTGATACTTCATCTCAGGAATGCATTCCACGGAAGGACCGGCTACACCCTCAGCCTTACGAACACCGCCGACCCGAACAAGTACAAGTACTTCGCAAAGTTCGACTGGCCGAGAGTACACAATCCGGGAGCCTTCTTCGGAAGGGACGGAAGCGTTGAATACGATAACGAAGAACTCGCTTTCATGGAGATCGAAGAAGCGATATGGGGATATGGAGATAGAATAGCCGCCATGATAGTCGAGCCTGTTCAGGGCGAAGGCGGAGACAACTACTTCAGCCCGGAATTCTTCAAATTCATAAGGAAAAAAGCGGACGAGCATGATTTCCTGCTTATATTCGACGAGGTTCAGACAGGGTGGAGCACGGGCTCGTGGTGGGCCTCCGACCACCTGACGGGCGGTGTTCGCCCGGACATATTCTCCTTCGGAAAGAAGACCCAGCAGTGCGGTATAGCCGCCGGAAAGAGGATAGATGAGGTTGAGGACAATGTCTTTAAGGTCTCCAGCAGGCTGAACTCCACATGGGGCGGGACCCTCGCGGACATGGTACGATCCACCAAGTTCATAGAGGTCATAAAGAAGGAGAAGCTCATGGAAAACTCCAGGAGGCAGGGTGAGCGGATAAAGAAGGCGCTTATAAATGAAAGCCCTGACTTTGTGAGCAACATACGTGGCTCCGGCGGATGGCTGGCATTCACACTTCCCGATGGGGAAACAAGGGATAGGCTCTGGAAGATGCTCTATTCGGAAGGTGTCATGCTTCTGAAGAGCGGAAAGGACAGTCTGAGGATGAGGCCGCACCTTGCGATAACCGATGAAGAGGTGGACACGGGACTCGAAAGACTGTTCTCAGGCATGAAAAAGCTCTGAGACCTAATGTCTTATCTCGAAAACCCTTAACCCTTCGGGTTTTTCCCATTCCATTTTTATATCATCGACCACAGCGTAGGGCTGATGATAGCGGCACCATTCTATCAGGCGCTCCACATCCTCCTTTTTCCCCTCGAAAACCGCTTCTACCCTTCCGTCGCTCAGATTTCTGACCCAGCCTTTTATTCCGTATTCAAAGGCCTTCTTCCTCGTGTTCGCCCTGAAAAACACTCCCTGTACCTTTCCGCCGAATATGACATGCGCTCTGGAAAGCATGATGCGGCATCCCTTCAATCTATATATACGTCACCGAGCATTCCCGAGAAATCGAAATTGACCGGATACCGGGTGTCCGGAAGGGACATGAACATGATGTTGGGGCGGTATTCTTCGAAGTTCATCCTTTTTCCCATCTCCGCCATCTTTTCGGTTATATCCCTGCTCTCCCTGAAATTCCGGAACACTGCGACCATTATTCCCTCCAGACATGTGGTAAGCATGAGTATCGGCCACGGCATCCTGCTTCCGGATATGATGTTCATTATCCTCGAGTGATTTCCGGCAGGCATCTTCCATGATGCGAATACGATTAGTTCGTAGCCCAGTGCTTTAAAATTCGGGATTATCTTCTCCGTATAGAGCCCTTCTTCTCTGAAACGGGCATCCAACCGGTATATCTTCTGTCTGCTCACACGCAATTTGTCCGCAAGAACGGATGCTTCCCATTCCGGATGCGCTATTATTGCGGAATAAACCTCCCATTCTCCCCTTCCGAAGTCGTATTTCTCTCCTTTCATGGCCGTATTCGGATTCTTCCTTGCCTCGATGTCCGGAGCCAGTTCGGAGGCCATGAGGGGTCCGGCATCCATAAAACGCCAGAATTCGGTCATCTCCGTCGGGAATGCCTGAAAACCGAAGCTTTCCACATCGCTCATGGAATATGTGTCGCGAAAATCCGCCAGAAGCCCGTAGAAATCGGAATACCTCCGTGAAGTCCCGATACCAAACCCTTTCTCCTTCTCCGAAGCAAGAAAGAAGATGTCCTTTATCCCGGGCGCCTCTTTTTCCGTATTCTCTTTGACCACCCCGAATCCGCTGAATATTATCCCTCTCCCTATCTTACCGAACGAAGGTACCCTGCAATGCCGGATAAGCCCGAATTCCATGAGCCTTTTCCTTGAACGAAGAAAGCTTGACTGGCTGATGCCGACCAGCTCCGCAAGTTCCTTCCCCGAAAGTTCGGGATACATCGTAAGTGCGGCCATGACTTTCTTCTCGGTCCCCGTTATCACCTGCATATTGGACAAAACACCACATAGTACTTAAAACTTCTCATTTTGTCTCATTTTTCTCATCTAATGTGTTAATTTCATCCAAAAACAACGTTTTTGACGAAAATTCTTATATACCGCATTTCTTAATGTGCATCATGAAATCGGATGCCATAGGAAAGTTGGTCACAAAACATGCGAAGGCCACCATTGCAGTGGTCATAGTGCTTACGATGATCTTCGGATATTCTGCCTCGCAGATGGAGATGAGCAGTGATTTCAAGAATTTCATGCCGAACGACGATATCTCTCAGGCCTACAACGAAATAAGCGAGGACTACTATTCCACTGAAATGGCACAGATACTGATACAGTACGATAATGGGAACGCTGTTTCGAAACAGGCACTTCTCGATGAACTGGAACTGGAAAAAAGGCTTATCGAAGACACGCTGGTTGCGTCTAATCTTCAGACCCCCTCCGAGCCGGCCAATAGCGTGTATTCCGTTGCGGACCTTGTCATAAGCACGGATATGGCTTCCAGAGGGGCCATAGAGATTATGAACTCGACGATATCGATGGTGCCTGCCCTTGAGCAGATGAATTCCTCGCTGGACGGTGTTCAGGGGAGCCTCTCGATGTATCTTTTCTACTACTCTCAGAATGCCAGTAGCAACGAGACCATGCAGGCGCTCTACACATCTTACTATGTCCTCGAAGCTTTTCTTCAGGCCGGGGATGGGATAGAGATGCCGGAACCGCCCACCAATCCACCTTCCATGACAGTAGATCAGAAAATAGAGTACATAAACAACATGAGCGACGAGCAGATAAGGAACATACTGGCCTATGGAACACCGATACCTCCTTCCGAAATGCAGGAGATTGCAACGGAGTTCATGCAGGCCGCCGATGAGATAAAATCCCTTTCATCGGACATATCAACAAAGTCGGGAAACATTGCCGGAACCATACAGCAGTGCCTTGTCACTCCTCCAGTCTATTCCAATGCAACCATAAACTACACCTTCTCGGCATCATATATGGCATTCTCTCAGATGGTGGTGCAGTTCCAGATGCTTTCGGACAGCATGGACGATATGATGAACATGATGGACCTTGAGATGCTCAATATGCTCATGGATATGATGCACTCCATGATTTCCTCGGATTTCAACAGCGACACGGGGAGCGCTCGCTCGACCCTTATGATGATAAATCTGAACGGCTCCGCGGATGTGGCGGGCGGACAAGGAGCCCCTGAGGATATGCTTTCCGTACATCAGAGGATAAGGGAAATTGCCAGCTCCTTCAACGGAGATGGGGAGTGCTCCGTAATGAGCATGAGGTTGATGAGCGAGGACATAGATTCCAGTATGGATGAGACATTCAATGTCCTTCTTCCGATTGCCTTCCTTCTTGTGATAATAATTCTCGTCATCGTCTTCAGAAACATCATTGATACGCTGCTCGGACTGATGGGTCTATTTATGGCGATAATATGGACATACGGCATCGGTGTCATGCTAAATTTGCGTTTCAACATGATAACGACGACCGTTGCGATACTTATTGTGGGCCTTGGAATAGATTACGCGATACATACCGTAATGAGATACAGAGAAGAGCTGAAAGATGGGAATGATGTGAAAGAATCCGTGATGAAGATGGAAAGGAACCTCGGAATGGCTCTGATACTGGCAACGGTGACCACGACGATATCGTTCCTCTCCAACCTGAGTTCGCCCATACCGCCCATAAGGGATTACGGGATAATGAACGCGATTGGCATATTCTCCGCATTCATACTGTTCATCACATTCGTTCCGGCAGTAAAGGTAGCTCTGGACACCAAAAAGGAGAAGAAAGGGCGAGATATCATAAAAGGTCAGAGAAAAAAGAGCTCCGTGGGTGTGAAGCATCTTAACAGAGCGCTCTCCGCGGGTGCCGTCGGTGCGGAACACCATCCGTGGAAGGTCATAGCGGTGGTTATAATTCTGAGTTTGGGCGCTTTCTACGGTGCGATGAACCTGAGCACGGATTTCAGCGAGAGTGACTTCCTTCCGCAGGATACGGAATCCTACCACATACTGAGCTACATCACGGACAATTTCAATTCCAGCGGCATGGAAGAGAGCTACATCCTTGTTAAAGGAGACATGACATCCCCGGAACTTCTGGTTTCCATGGACCAAACCCTGAAGAACATGGAGGACGATAGATATGTATCCACGGCGGATTCCCAGAACATAGTTTATCTCATAAAAAACACCGCAGCTCGGGACGCTAACTTCTCTGTAATGATAAATAACCTCGACATCAACGGTGACGGGCTTCCGGATTCGGGTATAAAACAGGTGTATGATTATCTCTTCGAGCACGAAGAGGGCGCGAAATATGTCCTTTACAGGACCGATGACGGGACATACAAAAGCACGCTTGTGCGGTTCAAACCGACATCACAAACTAACTCCCAGCATGCGGTTCTGTATGGCGAGCTCAAATCGGACATAATCCCCTTGAAAGATGCCGGATTCTCTGCGGTCATAACCGGCGCTTCGATAATGACCTACACGATAACAAGTTCCCTTCAGCACAGCCAGTGGAATTCCCTCATACTTACACTGATAATGAGTCTTGCGGTTCTTACCTTCGTATTCTGGCATCAGAAAAGAGCGCCTATGCTCGGCATCATTTCCACCTTGCCCGTGCTGATAGCCCTTCTGTGGTCCATGGGAATAATGTACCTCATAGGAATGAACTTTGACCTGATGACGGTCAGTATAACATCCCTGACGATAGGCCTGGGGATAACCTATTCGATACACCTGACGCATAGATTCACCGAAGAACTGGAAACGAAGAGGCCGGAAGAAGCGATGAGGGTCACCGTGCTCAATACGGGGAGCGCGATATTCGGGGCCGCTGCGACGACCATGGGCGGCTTCGGAGTACTGATGCTTTCATCGATGCCCCCTATGCAAAATTTCGGAATGATAGCGACACTATCTATACTGCTGAGCTTCCTGTTATCCGTCTTCGTGCTCCCGACATTCCTTGTTATGTGGGCCAGGAGGAAAAAGGAAACGGGAACTGACGGCTCGAAAGGCTCAGAGTGAGTAGAGCCATGACTTCAAACCCTTTTTATCACTTTTTTCAGCGATCTCCATCATCTTCGATAACGGGACCTCTTTTCCCTTCCTGAGCATCCCCTTGCGGGCCTCGAATACCATGTGATATGAGAACGGCGCTCCGAAGCGCTTTTCTAGGGCATAAAAGGCTTTTTTCTCATCTTCGGAGGAAAGCAGTATGTTCCATGACTTTCTCCTGTCAAGTCCCATTTCTTCATACCTGTGAATATCCTCCCACGGATAACTCACTTCACGATTCACGGATTCGAGCAAATCCGATCCGAGAACTATGGGCGGAAGGTCCGTATCAGGATACATTCTGTCTGAGCCGGGGAGTATTCTTTCGAAATCCGTGGTCATGTCATCCAGCACCTGTCTTGTTTCATTGGGAACGCCGTCCAGAGCCTCCCTTGCCCTGTCCCTTATCTCTTCCAATGCGGTCTTGACATCCTCTTCCGGACCCCACACCAGCATTACGGCATCCTTTTCCACGGCCCCTGCCCTTTTCATGACCTCTTCCTTAATTTCATTTAGCACATCTTCATCGGTGTGGGCAATGTTCGGCATATCATCGAGACAGGCTATGACCCTCACTCTTCCTGCGAAATCCTGAGAGAACAGGCGGCCTCCCCCTATGTCCGTATCGAGTATTCCGGCGAACTTCGGGAGATGTATTCCCTTCAGAACTCCGCCTTCTTCGACAGCCCTTTTGAGGGATGCTATCTCTATCTTATCCGCAAGGTCCGTGTAGTCCACGGGTTTGAGCTCTATGTCCTCTTCTTTAAGCCCCCTCTCCTTTAGCTCCCGTGTTATGTCGAGCAACTTCTTCTGTCGGTATGCCTCTATGGCCACGAGGTCCCTTATGAACTGGTATTTATCCACACCCTTTATCTCAACCCTTCTGCCTCCGTCTATTGAGACATTCACATCCTGACGGGTGGCACCTATTCCTCTTCTGACGATTCCGAGGTATCTCATGGCCCAGCCCAATTCCCGTGCAACGTTCATAGCATCTTCGGGAGTGTGCATGTCAGGTGCGGTTATGACCTCCACTAGAGGGGTTCCGAGCCTGTCGGTCCTGAAACCTATGCTGTGCCTCCTGTCCCATACCTCCCTGCACGCATCCTCTTCAAGGCAGATATGTGTTATTCGTATGTCCTTTTCACCGTATCTTATCCCCCCGTTTATCCCTATGACCGCGGTCCTCTGAAATCCTGTCGGGATCGAACCGTCCAGATACTGCTTTCTGCTTATATGCACCTCATCGACTATGGAGAGCCTGAAAAGCGTTGAGATGCGGAGCGCTATGTCCAAAGCCTGCTCGTTCAAGGGAAACGGCGGGGTGTCGTCCATCTCGTATGTGCATGTGTTCTCACGGTGGAGCAGGTATGTTATGTTCTTTTTCGTACGGAACTCCATCAGGGCAGCGCGGTCATACTCCCCCATCTCGGAGAGCGTCGGCCTCATGTGCCGTATTATCCTGTAATCCTCCTGTCCGTGCTGGTATTTTACTGGACAGCGACAGAAAAGCTTCGTTTCAGTGTCAAGCTGCTGGTGTATCTCAAGCCCGACCTTGAGTCCTATCTTCTCGTAATCAAGCAGGTATCCGGAATCCATCTTTTGCCGCAAAGCCCTTTGCGATTTAAACTTTGGGATAATCCTTAAAAGCTGAATGGGATTATCCACCATGATAGCCAAGAAGGAAGGAAGCACGGTGCTCATAAAGCTGGACGACGGGGAGGACCTGATAGAAAGGCTTACGGAGGCCCTTTATCTCCTGAAAGTGAAACACGGAGTCATCCTGACCGGAATCGGAATGCTTAAGGACTTCGAGATAGGCTATTACAACGGAACGGAATATGAGAAGGAGTTCCACGAGGAGCCTCACGAACTGGTTGCCATGCACGGAAGCATCGCATGGGTGGACGGAAGACACGACCTGCACATCCATGTCGGACTGGCGGGAAAGGACCGTCATCTGATAGGCGGCCATCTCCTTAAAGCGAAGGCCTGCGTCCTGAACGAAATAAGCATTCTTGCGACCAGAAGCATAGAGATAACAAGAAAACATGATGAGGCCAGTGGTCTGAGACAGATGCATTTCTGACCCTGACAGTTTTTTATACCATTTGCCTATTTACCGGCGATGAAAAGAGTGTCCAAGAAGATTCTGACCGAAGCGCTCCGCAACACCCTTGGTACTAAAGGGCTTCCTGAGGAGGCCACGGTCGGCCTTGCAGAGTATCTGCTTGAGTTCTTCGGCTTCAATGAGGTGATATCCGATGCCGTACTGACCGCATCGGACAGAGATATATTCTACATGCTGGAGGACGAGGGTATACTCAGCACGGATATGGACGAAGTACCGGTGAAACACGGAAAGCGGTGGCAGATACATTACTGGAGACTCAGGGTGGAGACCATTCTGGAATATGCAAAACTGGAAGAGGAAGAGAAGAAGGAAGAAGGAACGACGAATATCTACGATAATGAAGAACTCTGGGAGAGACGGGGAAAATGAGACTGATCTCCATGCTATCCGGAGGAATAGATTCTCCTGTCTCGGTGCACATGATGCTGAGAAAAGGTCATGAAGTGATAGCCCTCCATATGGATAACCGCCCTTTCACAGATGATACGCATATAGAGAAGGTCAGGATGCTTGTAAAAAGGCTACAGGAGGTGCATGATACGGAAATTCCCCTTTACCTCGCACCTCACGGAATACCATCTCAGGAGACCATAGCAAAGAACTGTACCAGAAGGTTCCAGTGCGTGATGTGCAGAAGGATGATGTTCAGGACCGGAGAGGTGTTCGCAAGAAAGATGGGTGCCGATGCCCTCCTTACCGGAGAATCCCTTGGACAGGTAGCATCCCAGACCCTCAGAAACATAAGCACGGAGTCCTCTGCGATAGAAATCCCCGTTGTCCGCCCCCTCATCGGCTTTGACAAGGAGGAGATAATCTCCGTCGCCAAGGAGATAGGGACTTTCGATATATCCATAATACCCTCGGTCTGCTGCACGATAACCCCGAAGAGACCCAGCATAGACGCGAGGCCGGGGGATATAGAGCGGGAAGAGGGAAAGATACCGATAGATGGTCTTCTGAAAAAGGTCATGGACGGAGTGATGAGAGTTGAAATATAGTCTTGTCAGAATATGCAAGTCAAGCGCTGCGGTAGAGGCCATACCCGGAAAGAAAACCAAACTGGAGCTATCCGAGCTGGAAGACAGGCTGGCAGCCGCAGGATATATGATAATAACCAATGTCGGTCCCATTATGGTTGTGAGAAAAGGTGAGAAAGGAGTGGAGATAACGATATACGATACCGGAAGGCTCCTGCTCAAGACAAAGGACAAAGAGAGGGCTATGATGGAGATACGGGAAATGGAGCGCTTTCTGTGATGTGCTTCAAGCTCCGAGCATCCCGGAAATCTCGGTAATCGCTTCCGCCAGATATCTGATCTCCTTCTCCGTGTTGTAGATGTAGAACGATGCCCTCACTCCTCCTTCTATTCCCTGTGAATTGTACCATGAATTGACGCACTGTCTTCCCCCTCTCAGAAGTATGCCGTATTTCTCATCCAGAAGAACGGATACCTGCATGGAGTCGAGACCTTCTATGGTAAAATTGAATATGCCCCCCCTCAGTTCCGGCTCATGCGGGCCGATAATCCTCATATGCGGCAGACCGTCAAGTTCCCGGGTGAGGATACGGTTCAAAGCCGTCTCATGCATCTCTATCTCGTGCATACCTATCGATCTCAGATATTCGACGGCCTCTCCGGCACCGATTATCCCTGCATAGTCCTGAAGCCCCGCCTCAAATCGCTCCGGAGGGTCCAGAAGGGTCGCACTGGCATATGTGGCATCATCGATCGTACCTCCTCCGTAATTCAACGGCTCAATTTCCCCGAGAAGTTCGTGTTTCCCATATAGGGCACCTATGCCCGTAGGCCCTGCCATCTTGTGGATGGAAAAGGCCATGAAATCGACATCCAGTTCACGGACGTCCATGCTGTGATGGGGAGCGCTCTGCGCCGAATCCAGAACAAAAAGGGCTCCGTAATCATGCGCTATCTCCCCTATCTCCTTCGCAGGTATCGTGTATCCGTCCAGATTGGAGGTATGGACCATACTGACGACCTTGACCCCCTTTTCCATGCGCTCTTTAAATGCTTCCATGTCAAAGCTGCCGTCCGGATTGGATGGTACTATATCGTGCTTTACGCCCATCTCGGAGAGCTTCTGCCATGGTATCAGGTTTGAATTGTGCTCCTTGTCCGTGGTAAGCACTCTGTCGCCTCTCCCAAGTCCGAGCCCACGGGCCACAATGTTCAGGCCTTCCGTTGTATTTCTTGTGAACACGATCTCTTTGTAATCGGCATTGAAGAAAGCCGCCACCTTCTCCCTTGCATTCTCCGTCCTTTCGGTGACCTCTATGGCAAGCCTGTGCGAACTCCTTCCTCCGCAACCTCCGAGCATGGTGTAATAGTCCAAAATGGCATCTATCACTCTCTTCGGCTTCAAAGCCATGCACGCACTGTCCAGATATACGGTCTCCGGGTTGTTCATGATGGCCGGAAAATCCCTTCTTACGGATTCCGGGAGCATGCACATACATCACTTTCGAACTTAAAAGCTTGATGGCCCCCCAAAATCAGCCGCCGAAAAGCCGTGACTTTTTCACCCAGTTCTCCATTCCGCATTCCTCGAAGATACTTCTGGCCGCGGATATCTCCTCTTCTCCTTTTTCTCCCCTGAGTTTTCCTATCCAGTAAAGGGTCTTTCCCATGTCCGCCTTCCTTCCCATCTCGGTGAATAGCTCAAGGCTCTCCTTCAAATAGCGCATGCCCTCCTCTCTACGAGCCCGTATTCCTTTCAACCTGAGATACCATGCGCTTATCTCTCTGGCCCCTATGTCCTCCGCAAGAGGTCTCAGTTCTTCCATGAGCTCATCGGTATCTTTCCCGCATCCGATCCTTGCCTCTGCAAGAGCACATAGCCCGTATGCCAGCATCTTCCTGTTCTCGGTTTCCCTACACACACTTATGCTCCTGTTCAGAATTTCCTCCGCTTTGTCGAAATCCCCCGCATAGCCGTACGCCCTTCCCATTCCGGCCAGAATCTCGGACAGGCCATCCCTGTCGCCAAGTTCTTCCTTTATGGACGATGCCCTTTCATAAAGTTCCATCGCTTTCCCGATATCCCCTGTCTCCGCATAGGCCATCGCCATTGTGTTCATGGACGCCGCCATTCCGTCGATGTCCCCTATGCGCTCCCTCATGTTCATGGCCTTTTCGAAACGTGCTATCGCATCGGCATACTCTCCTCTTTCAAGATGTATGAGCCCGATATTGTTCAGGGACATGGCGACCCCCCAGCGGTCGCCTATCTTCTCCCGTATCTTCAGTGCCTCCGTGAAATACTCCGCCGCCTTTCTGTAATCCCCCGTGCGAACATTCACGACACCCATATTGTTAAGGGACATCGCCCTTCCGGAAAGGTCGGATTCATCGGTTTTGTATGCCTTCTCATAGCAGGAGAGCGCCTCCGGATATTCTCCTCTGCTGAAATGTATGTTCCCTACGGCCCTTAATGCATTGGCCAGAGCGCGCGACTCGTCGGCGAATTCAAGAATTCGCATTGCGGAGCTAAGGGATTCTCTCGACCCTTCATAATCACCTTTCCTGTAAAGCACATTGCCCTCCACGAGCATCAGCCTTGCCTTCTCCGTTTCATCGGCGGTTTTCATGGCTTCGGATATCGTTCTCAGGCTTTCTTCGTAATTGCCCATCTGGTTCATGCACTCGGCTTTCATCCTCTTTATCTCCGCTCCTGCTCCGAGTTTCTCGGCATTTGCGAGGGCATCCAGCGCCTTCTCGTAATCACCTGTCCCGATATGGGCCTCCGCAAGCATCTTATGCGCTTTCAGTGCCGATTCTCCCTCTGTCATCTCCACAGCATACTGCAGCAAACGGACGGCTTCCCTGTTTGAGTAGTTCTTAATGGCTTCCTCCGCAGCGCTCAGCAGTTCGGGCACGGCTTTGCTCGCTATCCCCGCCCTGTAATAGTGATATCCGAGGGATGCATGGTCCGCATCTCCCATCGATTCCAAGGACTCGGCGGCTATCTCGTGATAGGCCCGTACCAATTCCTCGCCCATATCCGAGTAAAGAAGTTCCCTCACGGCAGGGTTCCCGAACCGGTATGTCCCCGCAGTTTCCTCCACTATTCCTTTTTCCCGCATCCTTCTGAGGGATTTGAGAATAAGTATCTTCCTCTTTTCCAGCATCATGGAGAGAATGCCCGCTGTGAATTGATTTCCAAGGACGGATGCGGCCTCCAGAATCTCCCTCTCATCCTCGGAAAGCTGTTCTATCCTTGCGCTCACCATGGCCTTTATTCTCTTCGGTATCCTTGCATCCGGGCCGCCTTCCAGTATCGCATTCAGGATCTCCACCGCAAAAAGAGGGTTCCCGCCGGATTCGGAAGATATCCGCTGTGCGATCTCCTCCGCATCATCCCTGTCCTTTATCCTCTCGAGTATGAAGTACTCCAACTCCTTCTCGGGCACGGGGCCGAGTTCAATCTCCTCCGCAAGGCCTTCGGACAGCATCATCTCAATGCTCTTTCCAGCATCACCCTCGGAAAGCGCTTCCGGCCGGTATGTCCCTATCAAAAGGACCTTCGATTCCCGTATGTTCCTCGAAAGGTAGTGAAACAGGGATAGGCTCGCGCTGTCCGCCCACTGGATGTCTTCGATGATCAATAATATCGGCTTTGAACCGGCATGCCTTGAAATCGCCAGAGAAACATTGTCCATTATGCTTCCCATCCTCAGCTTCGGGTCGTCGGTAAGTTCCTCTCCAGCATATTTCCCGGACTCCATTATCTCTTTCAGTATATCGGCACTCCCCTCTATCTCGTCCATTGAGGCATCTCCGTCCAGCAGCTCACCGTATTCCTCATGCACCCTGTCGAGCGCATATCTGAGGTCGTTTATCAGGTACTCGTTCTCCTTTCCGGAAATGACAGCCGCTATGGTGCAGAGTTCCCCTTTCTCCATGATTATCCTCATTCCGCCGTATCCAAGCACATCCAGAGACCCTTCGCCTGCCATGGCCTCCATGGAATCCCTGACGAAGTGCCCTACTGCGCTCAGCATTCCGGTGAATATGTCGTCATCCACCGCCTCGTTCTCCTCGCCAACCGAGGATAGGAGTATTCCCGCCCTAGATATGAGAAAGATGCGCTCCACCCTTGGCGGCACCGCTGTTCGGAAAAGATGCGATATCCCCAGCGGCTTCAGCGCATTCTCCATCGGAAGGTACGGCTTAAGGTATTCGGGAAAACACCAGCCCTTCAGCACCTCAAAGCCCTTCTCCTTTGCGATGCCGGAGAAATGCTCGCAGAGAGCGCTCTTTCCCATGCCTGCCTCTCCCGAGATGAAAACGGTGCTTCCATGCCCGGAGGCGGCGCTCTCCACGGCCTTCTCGAGCAGCGAGACCTCGCTCTCCCTGTCGGCGATGGGTTTCATTCGGGGAAATAATGTAGAGAGGGTATTTAAGGCTAAAGGACGGGGAATCTTTAAATAGATGGTAAGCGTATTTTCATCCATGTCTGAAATGAGCAGTGAGGAGATGCTCGCAAGGATATACCATGAGCTTACCGAGCTGAGAAATGAGATAGAGGAGCTCAAAATGGCCATAATTCCAGAGGAAGAGCCGGATGAATGGGACTTGGAGGCCATAAAAGAAGGCGAGCGGGATATTTCGGAAGGAAAATACCGCAAATGGGAAGATGTTGAGAAGGAACTCTGATGTTCGGGATATTTCTATCCAGCAAAGCTGAGAAGGGGATGAAGAGCGCTCCGGAACATATCAGAAACGAGCTGAGAGAAACAATCAATGTTCTTAAAAGGACATATTTCTCGAAAGGACACGGCATAAAGGAGATGAAGGGCGTTGATACTTCATATCGTATAAGGATTGGAGATTACATGAAGATGTAGCGCGTGGATTTCGAGGGAAAGAAAATATACATATGCCATCGGAAAGAGAGGGAGCGTTTACGGATAGCTATTTCCACCTGACTTTTCTAGATTTAATCGAAATCTTTTGTATTCTGACATAACTCCACATATCGAAGATTGGTTTCATTCTAGGAAATGATGGGGAAAGAATACTTAAGGACTTAGGCTTCTGTAACAACCTTTATATAGTTATTTTATATCCTTTTCCAAGGTGATATGGTGGTTTATAAAGAAAAGGAATTCAAAGACATACCGTTTGAAAATAGGGCGAAAGAACGTCTTAGACAAACATATTCTGTAATTTATTACCTTAATCGTGGATATGACTACAGAGGTGCTATACGAAAAACCTTAGAAAATTTCCCAAAAGTTTCCGATGAACCCACTATCGAATCAAAATTCACAACCCAAATACAGCTCCGTAAAGAGGATTTTCTAAATAGTTATAGGTCTGGAAATCTCCTCAATCTTATAACAAAAAAGAATGACCTTAATGACCACGATAGAGCGATATTTGCAGAATTGCTGAAAACTACAGTATCCAGTGATGAAGTAAATTCTTTGCCTATGGATGAAGAAACCGTATTAAATCTCTGGAAAGATGCCCTCCTCGCCCTTGAAAAACTTCCAGAGGAAGAAAGAAACGGCGTGCATTTCGAGCTAAAAGAGAGATATGAGCGCATAAAGGAAATTCGGGAAGAGGTGCGCGAATTCATAGACGATCCAACAAAAGAGAATTTCATGAAATTCTGGAACAAAGAAGATATATATGCAGCAATGTGGAAAGCCTCAGCAAAGAGGATATGGGATAGCAACGATCCAGAAGTTCTTTCCCAAGTTCTTAAAGAAATGCTTGATGAAAAGAAGTTTAAAGATGCATGGGAAGAAAAAATAGAGAACGCCAAAGGCTCACTGTGGGAGCTATTCGGTATAATGCACACAGAAGAAGTCCCTATACTCAACGGATGCACTAGGGCAGGACTCGAGTTCTTTGGGTATTCTGTAAAAGCCAGATATTTAAGTTATCTCGAGAACTTCGAGAGATTCAAAAATGACATGTACTTGCCTTCAATAGGCCACATCACAGAAGGAAAGGAGTATGAAGTTCCTATAAACCTCGAAATTGACCAGTTGTTTAATGTCATAGATAAAGTAAAAGAAGAAGACAAAGAAAAAGCCAAAACACCAGAGGAAAAGAAATTGTATGAATCAATTCTCGATGCAAAAAAAGAAATGAAAAAAGAGCCTGATATGGAATCGGAAAAGGATCCAGACACCCCCGATAGCCTTAAAATCGATTGGGGGAGAAAGTTTGAGATTGAAAGCAATCTTTATTATCCCTCAACAATCAAATCTGAGCTTGAAACCTGCATAACTACTGCCCTCAAATCTGGAAAGCACATAATCCTCATAGGCCCACCCGGAACAGGTAAATCCAAGCTTGCGAAGATGATATGTAAGCACTATGTCGGGAGCGATAGATACATCATGAGCACAGCTAATTCCGACTGGTCCACTTTCGATACAATAGGCGGTTATTTTCCCGGAAAAGACGGAAGTCTGGAATTCAAGCCCGGTATTTTCCTCAAATGCTTCAGAGATGGAGAAAATCCTGCGAATAAGTGGTTGATTATAGACGAGATAAACCGCGCAGATATAGACAAAGCCTTTGGGTCGCTGTTCTCTGCTCTGACCGGGGATGACATAACACTTCCCTTTGAGATTAATGGAAAACCTATTCGTGTGATAGGCGATTCCGAAAACAATGTTTCCGATGGTGAAGAATCCGATTTCGTTATTCCTGATGATTGGCGGATAATAGCCACGATGAACACTTTCGACAAATCTTCGCTCTATGAGATGAGCTATGCATTTATGAGAAGGTTTGCTTTCATACCTGTGGATGTTCCCGAGGAATTGAATGTGGATGAGTATCTTAAGGCATGGGGCTGTTACAATGAAGGGAAAAGACATGGTGAGAACCTGAGAAATCTGTGGAAACACATAAACGAATACCGGAAGATTGGGCCGGCCATAGTGAAAGACATCTGCGAGTATGTTTCAAAGACAGACGGAGATTATGCTGGCGCCATAATCATGTATGTCCTGCCCCAGTTCGAGGGTCTTCAGGACACTAAGATAGAAGAATTCGTCAAAGGCTTAGAGGAGCTAAAGATAGAAAATACAGAGGGCATAAAGAAATTTTGCAGAGATTTCTTTGAATTAAAGCTCGAATGAGTCAGGAAGGGAAATGAAAATGAAAGTGGGTGAAAAAGAACTTCTGAAAGAGGTTGCTGAAGACCTCGTGCAATACCTCATGAGTGGTCCGCTGCCGATTAAACTGGAGACTTTCGCATCCGACAATTCACTTGAGATATATAATCTGGATTCACTCCTCAGGATTCACTTTCTTTTAACTGATGAACTGGCCGATTTTATGAAAGAACTGGAGGGAAGGGTAAGAAAGATAAAAACCACAGTCACCTCTAAAAAGAGCGAAAACAATGGAGCGATAAGAGGGCGTATATCGTGGAAAGATACGATATCCACCAGAATGAGCAGAAATCCAAAGGACAACAGCATATTTGTTTGTATTGAAAGAGAGAAGGAGTATGATGTCCCCGAAAACCTTGTCCTGAAAAGGCTTTTACAGGTTATAAAAAGCATCCTAGATGAAGATCTTCTTCCAAATATAGGAAACGACCCCACATGGATCTCCAATTGGATTTCAGGTTCAGAAAAGAATGGGGGCAAGCCTTTCAAGGAAGCTCTTGAAACTGTCTTTATCAAAAATGTATATATTCGCCGTGTCAGCCTTGAAAAGAACGAGGTCACGCAACGCATGATAGAGAGAACCAAACGCTCCAGACAGCCGCTTTATCGGGAAGCTGCGGAACTCCTGGACAGATACAGAAGGATTATGAACTATGAGATGGACGAGAAAGAGGCGAAAGAACTCCTTAAGAACACATTCATAAAACCAGACAGGACAGAGGTTCTGTTTGAACTTTACTGGGCGATAAAGATAATGAAATCAGCCCCAGATAATATGAAATGGAAAAAACACCTTATAATCGACAGAGGTGAAAATCTTATTGCTGAAGGTAGGCTGGGCGGTACGAGTTATCTGCTTTATCACAATTCAACAGCAGATTTCTCTTTCCATGAAAAGATATCTGAGGCAGAGGAAGATGTTTGTTTTAAAGGAGGCTATGCCACAAGAGAGATTGCTGTATTGAAAGCATTTGAAACCCTCACTGGGGTTGATAAGACCTCTATATGGGGTGGTAGGCCTGACATAATTCTGGTGAAGATAGACGGTGAAGATGTGAATGACATACTTCTGTGTGAGGTGAAATACACAGGTGAGAAGAATTACGCGCTAACAGGCCTTAGAGAGCTTCTTGAATATATGGCTCTGATAAAAGAGAGTGGTGGGAAGTATCTGGAAAACCATGAGAATCTATTTGAAAATATGAAAAAATTGAGGGGCGTTCTCCTCACCGACAGAATAGATGGCTTTTCAATCAACGAATCAGATAGCATAAAGATGGTGATGTTCAGCAATCATAATGAAAAAGAATTGAAGGAAAAGATATGGGAAAAGATGCTTGGAGAAATGCAGGAAAGCGAGGCCTGATTACTCCCATCTCACCTTCTGACCTTCCTTTGAATCCTCAACGAGTATTCCAATCTCCTTCAGCCTGTCCCTTATCATGTCGGATGTCGCCCAGTCCTTGTTCTCCCGGGCCTGCTTCCTCAGGTCAAGGAGTATCCGTATCAGCTCCTTCTCCTTTCCTCCTGTCGTGCTGGAGAACAGGTTTATTCCAAGGACATCCGCTATTTCTTCTGCAACCTTCAGGTAGCCGGAGACGAGCGCGGGATTATCTCTGTGCTTGTTAGCCTCGCTGAACAGTGAGAACAGGTTGGCTATCGCTTCTCTGGTGTTGAAGTCGTCGTCCATGACTTCGATAAATTTCTCCCTGAACTTCATCGCCTCCGACATGTCGGGCTCCGCATCGCCTGCAAGTTCCTTCAGGTCCTGAGCGCTCCGCTTCATTCCCTGCAGTGCCCTGTGCGTCTCCTCCAGTTCATCGAAGCTGAAGTCTATCGGGCTTCTGTAATGTGTGTAAAGGAAGTAGAATCTGAGGGTGTCCGCCGTGTATTTCTTCATCATCTCCCTGATGTTCAGCACGTTTCCAAGGGACTTTGACATCTTCTCCCCTTTCAGGTTCAGGAATCCCGTGTGCAGCCAGTATCTCACGAACGGCTCCTTTCCGCTTATGCTCTCGGCTATGGCTATTTCCGATTCATGGTGCGGGAATATAAGGTCCTGAGCACCTCCGTGCAGGTCGTACTGCTCTCCGAAGTAGGTGAATGTTATCGCCGTGTCCTCAACATGCCAGCCGGGCCTTCCTTTTCCCCATGGGGATTCCCACCACGGCTCGCCTTCTTTGTGGGCTTTCCAGAGAGCGAAATCCTCCGGGTTCCTCTTGTTCTCGTCCGGTTCCACCCTTGCGCCCGCCTGCAGTTCCTCCATCTTCTGTCCGGAGAGCTTCCCAAAGCCCTTGAACTTATTGACCTCGAAGTACACGCTTCCGTTGGATTCGTAGGCATATCCCTTGTCGATGAGAGACTGGACCTGCTCTATTATCTCTTCGATGTGGTCCGTGGCATTGGCATAGAGGTTCACCGATGTAACGCCCAGGGCGGTCATATCTTCCATAAACGCCTTCGTGTATTGAAGAGCCAGTTCCTTCACGCTTATTCCCCTCTCGTTGGCCCTCTGTATCATCTTGTCATCTATATCAGTGATGTTCATGAGATAGAATACCTGATAACCTCTGAACCGCAGGTATCGAGCTATCGCATCGAATGCAACATATGTTCTGGCATGGCCTATGTGCGGCATATCGTATACCGTCGGGCCGCAGACGAACATGTTCACTCTATTCCGGTGTATCGGGTTGAAATCCTCCTTCTCTCGTGTCAGGGTGTTGTACAGCTTCATGAAATCACCGTTGTTTAGTGGGCGAGGAGGGAATCGAACCCCCAGAAACCCGATCTGCAGTCGGGCACATTAGCCACTCTGTCACTCGCCCTTGCGTGCATGGTGCGATTCGTACGGAGTATATGAAACTTTAGGAAGTATGCGGAGATATCCTTAAATATCCATCCCTACTATCCCAATCAAAGGATGGTATCTGAATTGAGCGACATAAAAAGATTGGTACTGGATGTGCTTAAACCCCACCAGCCCCTGATAGTGGAGGTTTCCGAGAAACTGAGCGCTCTGAAGGGAGTACATGGGGTGAACTGCAGCCTCGAAGAGGTGGATCAGGAGACGGAGAGCATAAAGATAACCATAGAAGGAGACCACCTCGACTTCGAGAGGATAAAGAACGAACTCGCGGACCTTGGCGCTGACATACATTCCATAGACAGCGTATCGTCCGGAAAACGGATAGTCGAGGAAGTGGAGACCCCGCAGGACCGTTAATCCGTTTCTTCCCTGTTCTTCTTTATTTTTTCGGCAATGCCCTTCAAAAGTGCCTCTTTCTTCATATCGGTATTGACAAGCACCCTTCCCTCTTCCCGCCACCAGTGTGCAGGGTATTTTGCCTCATAATCGACCTCATATTCTAGGCCCATGGACTTGACCGCCATAAAAACCTCGGGAAGTTTCGGATTCTCGACCGCCAGATTCTTAGGAACACGTCTCCCTCTGCCTCTTTTGAGATGTGAATTGAAATAGGACGGCCACAAAACCTTTTTGCCATCTTTTTTGGATGCCATATCACTCCATCAGTACGGCGTTTATCGCTCCGTGCTGTCCGGGTCTTGAAGTTATCCTCGCATCACCTACGGATGTCTTGATTACGGCCCCCTTCGTCATGATGTTCCTCTGAACATAGTTCGGGTTCGCCGGGTTCTCGACAACGGTTATTATCTCCGCCCGGACCGTCTTTCCGGTCTTGGGGTCCCTGACATTGGCGTAATTCTCGGAAAGTACTCTCACCCTCGTCTTTCCGCCCCTTCCCCTGACCTTCTTCGTACTTCTGTTCCCTATGCCGGTGGTCTGGAGTTCTGCTCCTATCTCGTACTTCCTCTTCTTTCTGAAGGGGCGATATCTTCCGCCTGTGGGCTTTCTAACGGATCTGCCTTGCCAGAGTGCCATGTTTTCACCTTTTCAGCGGCTATGAATACATTTGTTATATAAGACTTACTGGAAGAGAGATGCGGAAAAATATCGAATATGGTAGTAAACTTTAAATAGAAGAGCGAATAAAGAGGTATCAGGAAAAGGTCTATCACACTCATTCCTTCATGATTCACATTCACTCTCAAACGAATTAAGCGCATATCCGACGCAATCGGACTGTGGGAAGCAGAGGGAGACAGGTGTGTATAGGCTATTTTCCTAGGAGATGATCATATGATCGACCCAAGCACAACAAAATACCTGATAAAATCGAAAATAACAGCCGATGGGGTTGTTGAAAAGCCCGATGTAATAGGGGCGATATTCGGACAGACGGAGGGTCTGCTAGGAGAGGAACTTGACCTTAGAGACCTTCAGAAAGGCGCAAGGATAGGAAGAATAGAAGTTGAAGTTAAATCGGAAAGCGGCAGGTCACAGGGAGAGGTTCTGATACCTTCAAGCCTTGACCAAGTGGATACTGCCATACTCGCGGCAGCACTGGAAACCATAGACCGCATAGGTCCCTGTAAGGCAAGTGTTCATGTGGAAAGTATAACCGATGTCAGGGCTGAAAAGAGGCAGAGGATTCTTGAGAGGGCGAAGGAACTTCTCACGGACATGCTTCAGGAATCGAAGCAGCTGGGAACGAGTCTTGCGGATTCGATAAGGGATTCGGTGCATCTGGAGGAAATTACGGCCTACGGCCCCGAGAAATGTCCTGCCGGTCCCATGGTGGATAACTCCGACGAGATACTCATTGTCGAAGGAAGGTCCGATGTGCTCAACCTGCTGAAGCATGGGATAAAGAATACGATAGCCGTCGAAGGTACGAACGTGCCCAAGACAATACAGGAACTGAGCAAGCAGAAAACGGCCACCGCCTTTGTGGACGGAGACCGCGGAGGCACTTTGATACTGAAAGAACTTCTGCAGGTAGCGGAGATAGATTTCATCGCAAGAGCTCCACCCCATAACGAAGTAGAAGAGCTCAGCAAGAAACAGCTGATGAAAGCGCTCAAAAACAAGATGCCGGTTGCTCAGTACATCGAGATGTACGGCATAGACAACGGCACGACCAAAGACGCACGGCAGAAGAAGGAACAGCCGAACACGCACGGCAGCGGGAACGGAAAGAACAAGCCCTCCCCGCAGAAGAAACAGGAAAAGAAGGAACAGAAAAAGAAGGCGCCGGAGAAGAGGAAAAAACTCACTCCTCAACAGGAGAAATACTATGAGATGCTCAGAGACATGGGCGGAAAAAAGAAGGCGCGCCTGCTGAACTCCAAAGGAGGCATAGTAACCGAGGTCTCGACGGCGGATCTGATAAATGTCCTCGGAAACGAGAAGAAATCCGTGAGCGCCGTTATCTTCGACGGTGTCATAACCCAGAGATTGGTCGATATCGCATATAAGAAGGGCATCAAGATGATAGTCGGAACCAAGATGGGAAATGTCGCAAAGCTTCCCTCTTCGATAGAGGTCTGGACAAAGAAGGACTTCGAGTGAAACAAACCCCTTTATTCTTTCATTTTTGACGAAAATCGTCACGCTCTTTTTAAAAGCCGTAATCCTTTTGCTCTTTCGGTCACTTAAGGGTTAAATAGCATATATCTCTTCGCATTTCCACGAAACGGTGATGCGATGAACATAATTGTCCTTGCGAAACAGGTGCCTGACACGGCCGAAGTGAAGATAGACCCTGAAACGGGAACGATGATAAGAGACGGTGTACCGTCCATACTCAATCCTTTCGACCAGTTCGCCCTGGAAGAAGCGGTCAAAATAAAGAAAATGACCGGGGGAAAGATAACGGTCATATCCATGGGCCCGCCTCAGGCGAAGAGCGCTCTCCAGAAATGCCTTGCCCTTGGTGCGGATGAGGCCATACTTCTGTCTGACCGGGTATTTGCAGGGGCGGACACTCTTGCGACATCATATGCGCTCTACCTCGCGATTAAGAAGGTGGAAGACTACGATATCGTCTTCTGCGGGCAGCAGGCGATAGACGGGGATACCGCACAGGTAGGACCCGAGATTGCGGAACATCTCGGAATACCGCAGGTTGCCTATGTGGAAAGCGTGCTCGAGGCCAATGACGGGAAAATAAGGGCGAAGAGCCTTACCGATGAGGGTTACAGGATCGTCGAAGCCCCCCTCCCCGTACTTCTTACCGGCACTCCGCCGACGGACTTTGTGCCTGCAGCACCGTCCATGATGGGAGTTATGAAGGCCAAGAAAAAGGAGATACCCGTATGGAGCGCCGATGATGTGGACGGAGATAAGGGGAGGTTCGGTCTGGACGGCTCACCTACGAGGGTCTCGAAGGTATATTCTCCTCCGGTCAGAAACGAAGGGATCCTTTTCGATGACATGGAGAAAGGGCTGGAAGCCGCGGTGAACGCAATAAAGGAAAGGAGGAGTGGAGCATGAAGATATGGGTGAAACGAGACGAATGCACGGGCTGCGGCATATGCATAAAGACCTGTCCCTTCGGAGCAATAGAGATGGTGGACGGGAAGGCGCTCATCGGCGACAAATGCATGCTATGCGGAGCATGTGTGAAAGCCTGCCCTGTCGGTGCCATAAAGGTCGAAGGTGAAAGGGAAGAAAAGGATGTCTCCGGATATCACGATGTATGGGTCTTTGCGGAGCCCGAAGGAGACGGGCTTAAACCCGTATCTCTGGAGCTGATGAGCAAGGCAAGGGAGCTCGCGGATGAACTGGGCGAAAGGGCCTGCGCTCTTCTTCTCGGTCCGGGACAGGAAAACAACGCAAAGACATTGCATCGCTATGGTGCCGATGCGATATATATCGTGAACAGACCGGAACTCTCGGAGTTCAGGGCCGAATCCTACGCACATACCGTTAAAGAGATGATAAAGAGGTACCGACCTTCCGTACTGCTTTACCCTGCTACAAAAAAAGGAAGGGCCTTCGCCCCGAGGGTTGCGGCAGGTCTTTCCCTCGGATTGACAGCGGACTGCACCTCGCTCTCGATAAAGGACGGAATGCTTCTCCAGACACGCCCCGCATTCGGAGGCAACATAATGGCGGACATAATCTCCCCCGATACGAGGCCCCAGATGTCGACGGTGCGCCCCAATGTCTTCAAGGCCGTTGAGAGGCCGGTTGATGGTGATATCATCGAAGTGGATATCGATATCCCGGAGAGCGCCATGCTGGTGGACCTTCTCGAAGAGATAAAGAGCGAGGAACCCGGAGGAAAGAGAATAGATGAATCCGACATAATCGTGGCGGGCGGCGCGGGAATGGGAGGGCCGGAGGGCTTTTCCATGCTTGAAGAACTTGCCGAGCTGCTGGGAGGCGCGGTGGGTGCAACAAGAAAGGCCGTTGAGCTCGGCTGGGCTCCCAAATCGGTGCAGGTCGGCCAGAGCGGTACCACGGTCTCACCCGAGATATACATCGCCTGCGGAATAAGCGGTGCGGTCCAGCATCTCGTCGGGATGAAGGAATCAGGCCTTATAATCGCGATAAACAAGGACCCCGAGGCCCCGATATTCAGCGTTGCGGATTACGGAATAGTCGGAGATGTGAACGAGGCCGTACCTGCCATGATAGAGATGTTGAAGAAATAGTGCGGACCATATGTCTATATATCCACTATCTTCCCCGGATTCATTATGTTCTTTGGGTCAATGGCACGCTTTATGGCCCTCATGAGCTCCACCTTGTCCGGTTCGAACTCCTCGAGATAGGATTTCTTTGTCAGGCCGACGCCGTGCTCGCCGGTTATGGTTCCGCCCAGCTTTATTCCCAGTTCATGGATCTCCTTTCTCAGCGGTTCGTATTTCTCTTTCCAGTCCTCATCCTTCATTATATGCGTGTGAACATTGCCGTCCCCGGCGTGTCCGTAATTCAAAAGCCTTATTCTGTATTTCTTCGAGAGTTCCTTGGTGCCTTCCACATATTCCGCTATCGCACTTGGCGGTACCGTTATATCCAGAATCTCCACCGTTTCATCCTTCAACGCCTCGTAGAAGTTCCCTCTGAATTCCAGCAGTTGTTCCTGCTGTTTCCTGTTGTCTATGAAAAACGCGTCGAGAGCGTTCTTCTCCATGCAGACCTCGGTTATTCGCATACAGAGGTTCATGCTCTCGTCATCACTGGTGGAATCCACTATTATCATGAGATATGCCTTTGCTCGCATTACGGGCCATTTCTTCTTCATAAGCTCCTCGGTAGGTCCTATCAGCTCATCTTCCATGAACTCAAGGCTCATGGGTATTACTCCCGTCCTCAGTATGTCCGGTACGCTCTCTATGGCCTCCTGCAGGCTGTTGTAGGGAACTATGAGCATGTTCTGGCTAACCGGCGGGGCAACGAGCTTCAGCGTGCCCTTGGTGACTATTCCGAGTGTGCCTTCGGAACCTATGAAAAGATTGAGCAGACTGTATCCCGAACAGTCCTTTACGAACTTCCCCCCAATCTCCATCACTTTTCCGTCCGGAAGGACAACCTCCATGCCCCTTATGAAATTTCTCATGACGCCGTATTTGACGGCCCGTGCTCCGCCTGCGTTGGTGACTATCGCGCCGCCGACCATCGCGCTCGTATCCCCCGGATGAGGTGGGAAAAAGAGTTTCTTTGCCTCCACGGCCTCGAATACCTCCATCAGTCTGACCCCTGCCTCTGCGGTTATCGTGAAATTCTTCTCATCTATCTCTATTATCTTTGTCATCCTTTCGGTGCTCAGGACTATGCCGCCTTTGACCGGTACACATCCCCCGGAGAGACCCGTGCCCGCACCTCTCGGAGTTATCGGAATGTTGTTCTCATAGGCAAGCTTTACGACCTTCGAGACCTCTTCCGTACTTGCTGGTTTGACCACGATATCGGGGTAGTGCTCTATCTCCTCGGAGAGCGCGAACTCATCCTTTGCATAATCTCCCATCAGGGAATGTTCCGAGATGACATTCTTCTCTCCGACAATATTCTTAATGTTTTCCACGAGTTCCGGTGTGAGATTTCCATACATATCTGCACCTCAGCACCCGGAAATGATACATAGTATATGACTGTGTCCCCAAAAATTGTGGAAATGGGATTATTTTATTCTCAGCTTTCTTTTCTTCTCGATGAGCCGTTCCTCATAGTCCCTGCCGAGATACCATGCGATATCCTCCAACTCGGCTATGTTCCTCGTGAATTTGGACTTGCTGTTGGTTTCCATGAGCTCCTCGAACTTCTTCATCTTCTTTCTCGTGTCGTAGAAATACCATCCGGCTATCGCAACACCGAACGAAGACAGGAGTATTATCCAGTAGTTCCACGCACCGGGGGCATCAATTATGCCTGTTACAGGGTCCGGAACATAGGTCTTTAAGAAGAAATAGGAGATGGATATCAGAAGCCCTGCAAGGCTTACACCGAGTATCGCGCCGGACAATATAAGTGCGTGCTCTCTCATCCATTTGATAGTGCTCATAATTTCACCTTCTGCGCCATATCTGAACGCGATATATATGGTTTGGGGATGTGGAAATGGATGGGGGCGCAGGCAAAGATTTATTAACAGCGTATAAGTTGTAATATTGTGGCCTATTGCGTGGTCAAGAGAGGATGATTGCATGAAAAAAATTGCTGTTATGATGGCAGTCGCCCTTATGCTGGGCTCTCTGCTACCTGTTGCCCCGATAGTGGATACTGGTGTCGTGCGTGCGCAGGATACCGGCCTTCCGGAGATAAAATATACGGTGCACGCACCGATAAGGATAAACAATGAGACCAACCTCACGGAGATGGCCCTCTCGGAGGGGTGGACAGGCGACGGGAGTCCATCCGATCCATACATAATAGAAGAATACGACATAAGCGGCCAGGGTGCGGGAATTTATATCGGGAACACCACCTCGCACATCATCATAAGAGGATGCTACATCCATAACATAACATATGTCTCCTTCCCCTATTTCTCGGGTGCTAGCATAGAGACATACAATGCCACCAATGTTCTCATGGACAGTAATCTCATAGAACGCTCTTCAACCGGAATCATGCTGGTTGGGTCGGACAACTGCGAGATATTCAACAACAGCCTCAACGAATCGACAGGATATGCGGTCTACATCCGTGACAGGTCCGAGAACAACACGGTCCACATGAACACCATGGGCGGGAACACCTACGGAGGTGTGATGATATACGAATCGGACCTCAACAGCATCTTCGACAACGACATATCCGGCGGCACATACTATGGGATAGCCTCTTCATATTCTTACGGCAGCAGCATAGAGAACAACAGCATAGAGTCCTGCCAGTACGGAGTCTACTCGGTGGGCGGCGTCACGCGCTTAATAGGCGGTCTGACGGTCCGTAATGTCAGCACGAACCTCTGTGATTTCGGCATATATCTGGACAGCACACCGGACTCAGTCATACGGGATTCCTCCGTGACGAACTTCACCAATGATGGTATAACCGTCTATGCTTATTCGAATCACACACAAATAATCAACTGCGGTATCGGATACAGCGAGTATCTCTCGGACAGCCCGAGGGGCATGGTGATAGACCACATCTCAGATGTGCTGGCATACCGCAACCATATCGGAGCGCTCTTTGCCACACCGGGGGCCGACGGAAGGTCCTTCGGAGTGTATGTCACCAGCTCCTCCGGAGTGAACATAAGCGGAAACAACATAGAGTATATGCTGGGAGCCACGGGACAGGACGGCGTCGCCGGCTCGGACGGCTCCGATGGAACGGACGGCTCCGCAGGCTCCGATGCTTACGGAATATATGTTGAATCCAGCGATAACATAACCGTGGAAGACTCCCTGCTCTCCGAGATATACGGAGGAGATGGAGGTGCCGGTGGGGATGGCGGGAACGGAAATACCGGCATTCCCGGAGACAGCGGTGGCAACGGTGGGAACGGCGGGAACGGCGGAGATGCGTTCGGCATATATCTGACGGGTTCCACTGCTGAACTCACAGGCAACACCCTCTGGAATGTATCCGGTGGCAACGGCGGGAACGGCGGTACAGGGGGAGACGGCACGGATGGAGACGGATACACATATACCGACGGAACCGGCGGAAATGGCGGAGATGGCGGGAACGGCGGAGATGCATCCGGTATAGCCAGTGTGAACGAAGCGGTGTCCGTAAATAACAATGAGATATACCGTATATCCTCCGGGAACGGTGGCAATGGAGGTTCAGGAGGTTCATCGGGATTCACGGACGGTAGCGGCATCGGAGGTAACGGTGGAGATGGCGGCGACTCCGGAACACTGGGTGTGGCGGCTGTCTATCTCAATCTCTCGGAGAACTCAAGCGTGGAACGCAACGAGATATACCTTATATCACCTGGAATTGCAGGAGATCCCGGCCCCGGAGGCATGGGGAGCGCCTATGACGGTGCATACGGTCTTCCGGGAACAGTGCCCGTTTCAGGTGCCGTATCCCTTGAAAGTTCTAACGACCTCGTATCGGAAAACTACCTTCATGACATTCCCGAGGCCTGCGTTCTTGTTGATTCCTCTCAGAACATGATTTATCATAACAACTTCGTTAACACCTCGGATGCGATTGATACCGGCAGCAATTCGTGGGATTCCGGATATCCCTGCGGAGGGAATTACTGGGATGTCCTTTACACCGGGGATGACCTTTACTCGGGATCCGGTCAGAACATCAGCGGCAGCGACGGCATAGGGGATGGCCCCCACAATATAACCGGTGCATCATCAACGGACCGATATCCGCTTATGACGCCATGGGGCTACAGCATGGTCCTCTCCGCGGAACCGACGGATTCGGAATCTCCGGTGAGCGCAAATGTCGTGGTAATGTTCGACAGGAGCATGGACACATCTGCGGTTCCCCAGCTAGGACAGACATCAGGAGACCGTGTGGGATATACCTTCCTCGGATGGAGCAGCACGAACCTTCCTAATGATACGGCCACATGGAGCCATGCAGACTGGGCACTGGATGACATGGTTGGTCTCAGAGTCTACGGATTCTCGGACGAGAATGGCTATCCCGGAATGCCCTACTGCTGGAACTTCCACACACTCGATTCAAACGCCCCTCTGGTACTATCTACGGAGCCCTCCGACGGTGAAGAAGGTGTGAGTACATGGACATATGTCACAGTGGTGTTCGACGACAATATGAACACGAGCATCGTTCCTTTTATATCTGATGACCATGGAACAGCATATACATTTCAGGGGTGGAGCAGCACGAATGTGGAGAATGATACGGCGACATGGAACCATACCGACTGGCCAGATTCCGTGGACATCACCATAGACCTCCGCGGTGGCGAGGACACTTCGGGAAATGTCATGGCTCCATATAACTGGACCTTCACGATAGTGGATCTGACGGCACCGTCTGTGCTATTCTCGGAGCCGGCGAACGGAGATGCCGGAGTGAACATGAGCATGAATGTCACGGTAGTCTTCTCGGAAAGCCTGAACACCAGCTACAACGGTGGCGCTCCCACTCTGGATGTCCTGTCCGGCAACGACACGGGAGGCTGGGTTTTCCTCGGATGGAGCAGCACGAATGTGGAGAACGATACGGCGAGATGGAGCCACAACCCATGGAAGGATGAAGAGAGCATGCAGCTCAGGGTGTACGACTATCAGGACCTTGCAGGGCACGACGGCACGGTATATTCGTGGACTTTCGTCACGGAGGACATAACGGACCCATATGTTGTCGGTACCGTACCTGCTGACGGAGCCACCGGGGTGAGTGAGAGCACGGATGTGAAAGTCGTCTTTTCGGAGAGCATGAATATCTCGGTGATACCTGTTCTGATACAGGCCGCCGGCGATCCGGTCAATTACACCTTCGCGGGATGGAGCAGCACCTATGTCGATAATGACACTGCCGTCTGGACACATGATAACTGGAGCACCTCCAACACAGGAAGGAACATAAGCCTCATAGTCTCCAACTATGCGGACACTTCCGGAAATTACGGGGACAACCATTCCTGGAACTTCACGGTGGTGGACAGAGAACCTCCGATGGTGCTGTCGACCGATCCTGCCGACGGGGGCATGTGGGTTCCACTTGACAAGGTGGTGACCGTCATATTCTCCGAGACGATGAGCTATGCCAGAGTATATGGTGAGGCTGGAGTGACCTATACCTTCCTTGGATGGAGTACAACAAATGTTCACAACGACACTGGAATGTGGAGCCACACGAACTGGAGTGAGAACACGGACCTGATAATAACGGTGGACGACCTCACCGATGAATCTTCAAATTCGGGGAACCCCTATTCCTTCACCATACACACGGATGACATCACGCCTCCGAGTGTAAACACATCTAAAACAAGCCCGGGGGATGGACAGGGTGCCATCTCTTACGGACAGAATGTTTCGGTCGTATTCACGGAGTCTATGGATGCTACCTTCGTGCCCTCGCTTATCCAGAACTCCGGAGACATTGTAACATACACATTCCTTGGGTGGTTTACAACAGATACTGAAAACGATACTGCAATATGGGCGCATGACAACTGGACGGATTCGGACACTGTGAACCTCACGGTTTCGGAGTATTACGACCTTGCCGGAAACGAGGGGGGTGCATACACATGGGAGTTTTACATAGTGGACACCATAGCGCCATATGTCGTAGACACGAGCCCATATGACGGCGAGCGCAATGTGGATACGGGGTTACAGAAGATAAAGGTCGTGTGTTCGGAACCCATGTCCACCGAACTGTCGCCAGAGATATATTACATTGAGGCCTCGGGAAACAGGCCGGCGATAACATTCTATATGTGGTTGAACGAGACGACCGCCATCTTCAATGTAAGCGGAACCTTCTCCGAGGAGGACCATATACGCCTTAGAACCGGTTCCGGCTTTGAAGACAGGAGTGGCAATGCCTTGCCTTACTATTACTGGTGGTTCTACATTTATGACCCCACCCCCCCTTATGTTGTAGATGTCGGGCCGTCCGATGGCAGTTCCGCCGACAAAAACGAAACTGTATATGTCGCATTTAGCGAGCTTCTGGACGAGAGCTTCGTTCCGTCGATAATCCAGTCCTCCGACGACCCTGGTGGATGGACATTCCTTGGATGGGAGATAGCATCTTACAATGTATCGGGAGAATGGAAAGATGTCTCCAAAGCATCATGGGCCCATAACAACTGGACCACTGAGACCGTGAACCTGACCGTATCAGGATATTTCGATTACGGTAACAATGAAGGAGATCCGTTCACATGGGAGTTCAATGTCCAGTTATACCAGCCCCATTCCATGATACGGATAAACAGCGATTCAGATATGGCAAATATGGCTATCTCCGAGAACTGGACGGGCAATGGGACGGCCTCTAATCCATATATCATAGAAGGATACAGCATAAACGGCGACGACGGAAGAGGCGGATATTGCATATATATAGGAAACACCACACACTCATTCATTATAACAGGAAACTCTCTGAACTATGCGTGGACCGACAATCCGGTCTATCCATACTTTCCAAGAGCATCCGTGGTTCTTTACAATGCCCCGAACGCGACGGTGGAGCATAACAGCATGAAGAATATAGGGGCATTCTATGGAGTATATGCCATAGACTCTGATGGTGTGAGAATATCATGGAACATCATGGGAGAATACTGGTACTCCGGCATATTCGCCGATGGCTGCCAATACATCTACATAGACAACAACACGATGAGCGGGGACGGTCACGGCATATACCTCAACAACAGCTATTTCGGCGAAGTTGAGTGGAACAGTCTGGAGGCTACCGGAGACAATAATGGCATATCCCTTGAGAACTCCTCCTACGCCGAAATATATGGCAACGAGATACGCAACTACTCGAGCGGAGTAGTCTTCGACAGCGGAGATGGTATGGCCGAGAACATAACAATGGAGAACAACTCCATGGAGAACTGCGGTCTCATGATTTGGGGATGGCAGTATATGCAATGGGTGTCCCACACAATAGAGAACAATACCGTGAACCACAGGCCGCTTGTCTTCCTGAACGGAATCGAGGATAGAGTGATTGAGTACACCACCCGGGCAGGGCAGATATTCGTGGTGGATAGTTACAACATCTCCATCAGCGAACAGTTCATCGTCAGAGCTACCGTGGGCATCTATATAGCGGTATCTCAGCAGATAACGATAACCAACACGACACTCGGTTACAACATGTATGGAGTATATATTATAGCTTCCACGGGGAACCTTGTCTGGCACAACAACTTCGTAGGAAATGATGTTCAGGCATGGGATGATGGCGGCCCGGGAGATAACTCATGGAACTCCACATACCCGTACGGCGGTAATTACTGGGATGATTATGCCGGTGATGACCTGTATACAGGACCCGACCAGAACATTCTGGGAAGTGACGGAATAGGAGACAGCGAGCGTCCCATAGACGGTGGAAACAGTTCGGATGCATATCCTCTTATGGACCCAACCATGCTTGTATTCTACTACACTCCCGGATGGCACATGGTGGCCTTCCCGTGGCTTGATACCCCCACGAATATAACGACCGCGCTCTCCGGAGCATCGTGGAATCGGGCCATGACCTATGTGAATGGCACATGGCAGACATACAATGCGAACAGGGATGCCAAGTATAATGCTGGCTTTCCACTCATAGACCGCAGCATGGGCCTCTGGGTGAACTTCACGGACTACAGCGTGATCAACGGGCCTTCGCCGATACATACCGGAAACATAACCGTTCATATACACCGGGGATGGACCCTTGTGGAAGGCGGCTTCCCATTCCTCGTGAGCGAGATGTTCGGAGATGTGCAGTACAGATATATCAAGAGCGCGAACCTTACGAACCCAGCCATTATGGAGTCTCTCGGAGACAACCACACATTGGTACCCGGAAGGGCTTACTGGGTCTATGCCGAGGATGACTACACGATAACCATAGACACGGACCTGTTCGAGATATCCGTCCGGCAGGGCTTGATCTATAGCGGCCATCCTGTTCAGAGCATAGCTTCGGAGCCTCCGTCGGAAGAGCTCAGCAGCGGAGTGGAGAACTCCGTTCCAAATGATGTCGATACGGGAATACTTCTGTCATATCTGTCCGCCGGATTTGTATTTATCGTCGGCATGGCGGGAGCGCTCTACATCCTGAACAGCAGGAAAAAGAGGGATTAAACCCATTCCCACACCCTTATTTTTCAAAAAGACCTCGTTTTAGCTATGTGCCTGTGTGCTGCAAAAATTCGTAGTGACTGGTTTCTCGATATCACAAAAAATGATGAAATGGGTTTATGGGTTGTTCTCTAACGGATTTTCTTCGGAGGGAGTCCCTGAGACAGCGGATTTTTCCTCGTTCTCGGATATCTTTCCGCGTTCTTCCGCTTTCGCAATATCCGTAGATGTGTGCACTCGCCTACCGTCCCTCAGGTACATCGCCAGAAGAATTGTGAGCACCGCCAGAAGAAGGCTCAGCAGGGCACCGAAAAGAGTTATCGTCCGCTCCATGCTGCTTCCCTCATCCTCAACCGGCCGGGTGGCGCTCCCTTCATCCTGTTCCGTCATGCTTATCTCTATCTCCTCGCTAAGTGTGACCCCGTTCCCTGCCCTATCCTCTGCCCTTATCTCCACATAATGAGTACCGGACGAGGAGACAAGAGACCCCGGATAGACGGTGATGTTCGTGGAATCCAGAGAGAGCGATATCCAGTCCCCTCCATTGACGCGCATCCATGCGGATGATGCTCCCGATATCCGGAAGGAAATTCCCTCGTCCTGCTCTATGGGCTGCGATCCAGTGTATCGTATGGAAGGTGGTGTGTTGTCCACCAGCATGAAGACCTGCTCAGAGGATGCGCTCAACCCCATGGAGTCCGTGGCGCTCACCACCAGCACATGGTCTCCGTCCGTAAGCGATGTCGTGTCCATATCAAGGTAGTATGTGGCGCCCTCGCCGGGAACCATGCTCATGGGTGCTCCATGGTCTACGGAAAGGCTCACCGATGAGATTCCCGACATGTCACTGGCATAGGCCAGTATGCGCACGGTTCCGGATGCCGGGTCATCGGGAGGCGATGCGAAACCGACCGAAGGGGGCGTGTTGTCCGTGTATATTGATACGGACCTGCCGGAACTGAGACCTTCGGCATCCAAGACAAAGAAGGTGACGGAGTGCATTCCGTCGGAGTATACCGTGGTATCTATCACTGCCGAGTATGTATCGGTGCTTCCTGCCGTGAGGTCCATGTTGATGGCCGTGCCGTCCACATACACGAGCGGATTGGAGTATGTGTCAGGTATTGCGGCATCATCGGAGACCGTCATGCTCACAGTGACCTCTCCCGAGAGGGTCTGACCGTCGGATATCGATATGCTGTCTATGACCGGAGGAAGGTTCTCATCCTCCTGAGGCGGGGTCCCTCCGCTGTCGTTCGCTTCTTCCGTATTGTTGAGAATGACATCGGCGTAAAGCACTGCGCTGTTCCCTGCGTTATCATATGCGGTGGCCTTCACCCTGAGGGCTCCGGTGTAAAGCCCGCTTGAGACCGTTATCTGGGGTGATACATATGAAGAGCCGGAAAGGGACAGTTCCGTGGAATCGTCCCCACCTATGGCCGAGGCATCCAGAACGACCTTGGATATGCCGGAACCCGAATCCGCGGCCTGAACGCTTATGCTCACGGAATCGCCGTCCTTCGCCCATGTCTGACCCGAAGGATATGAAACGGATATGGAAGTGATATGCGGCGATGTGCCGTCTATCGTGGTGTTAGCGGTGGACGATGCCGGGTTTCCCGCCACATCGACAGCCCATACGCTTATGTTTGCAAGGCCGTCGGGAACATTCGGAAGGATCAGTTCCTCGCTGGCATAGATGCCGTCGCCGGCCAGACTGTCCGAGTGCATACCGTCGTCGTAGAGAGGTACCGCCTCCGTGATTCCGAGTTCCGAGGCATCGGCATATGCCCGGGTTATCCCGCTGGGCGGATAGTCCGGATTGTCATTTATGGCGGCCCGTATCCTGAAAGTCTCCCCGGGACCGATGGCCGTCTGCCCCGACGGGATGAGCACGGACACATCCGTGACCGTGGGGGCCACATTGTCCACGGCTATGTTGAAGGTGTATTCTTTTTCGTTCACCAGTCGGTCGAGCGCACTTATGGTGGCCGTGTGGTATCCGTTGGAGGCACTGGCATAGAAGATATAGCCGCCATAGATGCCGTCGCCATCCCCGTAGTCATTGTGCCTTCCATCGTCATAGAGATACATGATGCCGGCAGGGCCGCCTGCCGAGCTCGCATTCATGAAAAGAGAGTCCACTCCATGCGGGTCGGAAGCCTCTACGGTCACCCATATCGGCCTGAACTGATTGGCCGCCTCGTATTCCCCGTAGTGAACGGTTATATTGGATACCTCGGGAGCCGTGTTGTCGAAGATGTAGGGTATGCTCTTGTTGGTAACCTCGCCCGTGTCCCAGTCCTCTATGGTGTAATGCACCACATGGGTCCCGTCGGAATACGGCCATGTGTAAAGGTAGATATACCATTGGGTAACACCGGCCGAAGTGGATCCGACCCTCATGTCCTCCCTGAAGATATCATCCAGCTCGAAGATGACATTGTCCACATCGCTGCTCACATTTATGTAGAACACTGCCGTCCCAGCAAGAGTGGAGGCGTATGGTGGTCCGAACTCATAGACCGTCGTCGCTCCCTCCGCCTGCGGTGTTACGAGCAGAGCGCTCACCAGAAGCAATGCCGTTATTCCAAGCACCGTGATGCGTGGTTTCATATTTCTCACCGGAGAGGGATGTGCAGGTAGATATATGGGCTTATCGCCTGATGTTTGCAAAGTCTTATTAAGCCGTGTTCGACCCTTATGCCGTGCCCTCCCCAATCCTCCACCCACAGGTGCGGGCTGCCGCCGAGAAGCTCGGCATACTGGAAGCCACGGAGGCCCAGAGCGCTGCCTTCGGCACAATGCTCTCGGGAAAAAATACCCTGCTGATAGCTCCGACAGGGATGGGGAAGACCGAAGCCGCCATGCTTCCCGTGTTCTCGAAGCTCGTGGAAGATAGGAGGAGAATCGGAGCGCTCTACATAACCCCGCTTCGCGCTCTCAACAGAGATATGCTAAAAAGGCTCACGCAGTTCGGTGAAGAGTTGGGGCTTCAGGTGGCCGTCAGGCATGGCGATACCACCGATAAGGAGAGACGAATGCATGTGAAGAACCCTCCCGAAGTGATGATAACCACGCCGGAAACACTCCAGATAATGCTGGTCGGTTCAAAGCTCAGGGAACTTCTGAAGAATGTACGGTATGTCGTGGTCGATGAGATACACGAACTGGCGGACAGCGAAAGAGGCGCTCAGCTTTCCGTGGTATTGGAAAGACTGGTGGAACTTGCCGGCGACTTCCAGAGGATAGGGCTTTCCGCCACTGTGGGAGACCCTGAGGAGATCGCATACTTTCTCTCCGGAAAGGGTCGGAGCGCTGAGATAGTGGATGTTTCAAGGGTAAGGGAGATTAGAATAGATGTCGAGATGCCGGAACCCGATGGGGAGGACGAGAAGGTCGCAGCCCTGCTTTCATCGGAGAAAGAGTGGGTCTCATGCCTCAGAAGGGCGAGGGAACTGGTGGAGGCATCGAAAGCAACGCTCATGTTCGTAAACACCAGAGAAACGGGTGAAAAACTCGCACTCCAGTATTCAATGCTGGGCTACGAGGACATGGAACTGCACCACGGCTCACTGGCAAGGGATGTGAGGATTGAGGTTGAGAACAGGTTCAAGGAAGGAGACCTGAAAGCCCTGATATGCACATCATCGCTTGAGCTGGGAATAGATGTCGGCCGTGTCGATAGGGTGGTCCAGTTCAATTCACCTCGCTCCGTGGCTCGTATGGTCCAGAGGGTGGGCCGCTCAGGCCACAGCATGGAAAAGATACCGATGGGAAGTGTCATAGCCGTGAACGAGGACGAGTTCGCGGAAGGGGCCGTGATAGCGAGGAAGGCCATGGCAGGTGATGTTGAGCCGAAAAAGGTCCGGAAAAACCCGTTAAGTGTTCTGGCAAACCAGATAACCTCCATCGTTGTGGAGCGAAGGGATGTGAACACCGATGAGATATATGCCATGGTGAAGAGGGCCTATCCCTTCATGTACCTGGAAAGGGATGAGTTCGATTCCGTGGTTGAGCAGCTGGTCGATATACGGCAGATATGGAGGGAAGGCGACAGGCTGAGCAGGGGAAGGAACTCGAGACGATATTTCTACGACAACATATCCATGATATCCGACGAGCGCTCTTACTGGGTCATAGACATCAACACAAGAAAGAGGGTCGCGAAACTTGATGAGAGATTCGTGGCTTCCAACATAGAGCCTTTCTCTGTCTTCATCGTCAGGGGAAAGGCGTGGCGAGTCGCCGATATTGACGAGAACGGGATACTTGCGGAGCCCGTTGGAGATTTGGGAAGCATACCCTCGTGGAGCGGTGAGGATTTGCCTGTATCATTCGAGGTCGCCATGGAAGTTGGCAGGCTCAGGAGGCTGCGTGATTTCTCGGAATATCCCGTGTCCGATGATGCCGCTAAAAGGTATATCGGATGGCTGGAGAAAGCGGAAAAGGATGGCGGGGTGGTGGCCACGGATAAACGCATCGTCATAGAGGAAGGAGATGTGCTTGTTCTGAATGCCACCTTTGGGACCGATGTCAATCTGACACTCTCCCACATACTGGCTTCGCTTCTTTCAGCGAGGTACGGAGCGAGTTTGAACACCAGCGTTGACCCTTATAGAATAATGATACAGGCATCCTTCTCTCTTAGAGGCGAGATGGTGGAAGATACCCTTCGAGGCATATCACCTTCCACTCTGGAGGGACTGCTCAGGGTCGTTCTGAAATCATCGGATCCGTTCAAATGGAGATTCCTCTATGCAGCTAAGAAGTTCGGCATAATCGAGAAAGGAGCCGATATGCGCAGCGTCAGGATGGACCGTCTGATAGCGATATACCGGGGTACCCCTGTATTTGAGGAAGCCATGAAAATGACGCTTGAGAAGGACATGGATGTGGACAACACGGTGAAAGTCCTTGAAATGATTCGCTCCGGAGAGATGGAAGTGGTACGTGCGAGGCTCACCGAGATCGGAAAGATGGGTCTCAGGCAAAAAGGAGGTGCCGTTCTTCCATCAAGGCCCAGCCGTGAGATACTGGCATCCGTGAAAAAGAGGATAGAAGGCACCGAGATAAGGCTTCTCTGCCTTAACTGCGGGACGATATGGAGGGCCACCGTTTCGGATGTGGAAAATGACACGAGGTGCAGAAAGTGCGGGGCACGCATGGTTGCGATGATACGCCCGTACCAGAAGGAGTTTCGGGAACTCGTTGAAAAGAAACATCTTGAACCGGAGGAACTGAAAAGGATGAAATGGCTGGTAAAGAGCGCGGACATCATATTCTATCATGGGCACAGGGGGGCCATGGTCCTTGCAGGAAGGGGGATAGGGCCGGACAGCGCCAACAGGATACTGGCGAAATACCATAGAGACGAATGGGACCTGCTCAGGGACATACTGGAAGCAGAGATAAACTACGCAAAGAACAGGAGGTTCTGGGATTAGGCTTTTATGCACTGTGTGATTGCCCATCATGCAGTGGTATATGTACGCAATCGGGACCATGATACTCTTCGCGCTCACCAATTTCCTGGTGAAGATGGCCGGAGAAGGGGGAATGGACAGTGTGTTTGCGGCGAACCTGATATGGCTGTCGGCAGGGACCGTCGGTGTGGCCTTTCTGATATACGGGCTTCATACAGGCGGTTTTCAGGAAGGGATGCAAAACAACGACATGAAGATGCTCATGCTACCTATACTGGCAGGTGTTTTCCTCGCGCTCGGCATGTACACGATAAAGAGAGCTGTGACTCTCGGAGACGCAGGGCCCAGCGTGGCAATAGCCAATTCGAACGCAATAATTGTAGCACTTCTTGCATGGGTCTTCCTGAACGAGAAACTGAGCACAACGAAAATAGGCGGTATGGCAATGGTCATCGGCGGAATAATCGTCATGAGCGTCCTGTGAAAGCCTTAATAATGGAATGCGATGTGGTACCGTGAAGAAATACACGAAGCGCGTCAAGAAATGCCCGATGTGCGGGAGCACGGACCTTTACCTGGAAGCAGGCGGGGTCACGGGATACATCTACCACTGCAACAACTGCGAGTATGTCGGCGCATTCGTTGTAGAGGAAGATGTGGAGTGGGAGGAAGAGGATGAGTGATGAAACGAAAAAGGCCCTGGAGATACTTTCAAGGAAGAGAAAACTGATAATGATGCACAACAGTGCAGACCCGGACGCCCTCGGCTCCGCGTATGCCATTTCGAAGGTCTTCGGAGGAGATATAGATCTGAGCGGAGGGTTGAATCGCCCTGCAAAGAGGCTGCTTCTCATGCTGAAGGCAGAAGGAAAGCTGATGCCCGATTACACCT
This sequence comes from uncultured Thermoplasmata archaeon, assembly GCA_964475625.1. GTDB lineage: Archaea > Thermoplasmatota > Thermoplasmata > WALJ01 > WALJ01 > JALTFR01. The sequence continues at coordinate 39,899 of CAYYXK010000001.1, forward strand.
CCTATGATACGATAATCTCGGTGGATGCAGCATCTCCCGGGCAGCTGCCGGCGAACCTGCACATCGACCTTGTGATAGACCACCACATGAAAGACGATTCGTGGAATGCCGATGTATTGCTCATAGACGAAGATGCGTTTGCGTGCACCCAGGTGGTTCTTGACCTGATACGCGAGGCTGAAAAGCTGGATGAAATGGACGGTGATACCGCATTCGCCATGCTCGCGGGCATGTACTCCGACACAAAGCGGCTGAGGATAGGGGATGTCAGGCTCTTCGAAGATTTCACGGATATGCTGGATATTTCCGGGGCCGATATGGAAGACCTTGCCGCACTTCTCGAAGACCGCGATATGTCCATGAAAATCTCAATAATGAAAGGGATGCAGAGGCTTAAGTTCGATACATTCAAGGGATTCATGCTGTGCAGCACCCATGTCAGTTCCTTCGAGAGCATGGTTGCCAACGCGCTGATAGACTCGGGAGCGGACATAGCCTTTGTTGCGGCACCGAGGGATGATAAGATAAGGGTGAGTGGTCGGGCCTCGGACCGCGTACTCAGGGAGGGTTTGCATCTGGGAAAGCTCTTCAAGGAGCTGGGGGCGGAGATAGAGGGAGAAGGAGGCGGACACGACGGGGCGGCGGGATTCTCGACGAAAGGAGATATCGAAGCGGTTCTGAAGATGTGTATGACCAAGACGATGGACACACTTCGTTCTCAAAAGCCTTAATAACCCCATGAAAATGCGCATGCGTGAAACCGGATGTTCAGAGCGAGAGAATAGAGGGCGGATTCAAGCTCACTCGCGTCGGGGTTACCGGAGTGAAGAAGCCCGTGAATGTGGAGCGCAGCGGGAGGAAACTCACTCTTACGGCCACTTTCGACCTTTTTGTTGACCTTCCCTCGGAGCAGAGGGGTTCCCACATGTCAAGGAACCTTGAGGTCGTGGGAGAGATAGTGGATGAAAGCCTTGAGAGGCCTGTGAGCGCCATAGAGGACCTAGCAGCTCAGATAACGAAAAAACTTCTTCTGAAACATGATTATGCGAACTGTGCCGAGGCCGTAATTAAAGCCGACTATTTCATGGAGAAAAAGACTCCCGGCGGAAGAAAGACCATAGAGGCATACCGCATAGAAGGTCATGCCATAAATCGTGGAGGGGATGTTCAGAGGTTCATAGGTGTTGAAGTGGTGGGGATGAGCGCCTGTCCGTGTGCCATGGAAACACTCAGAGCGATGCTGAAGGAAAAGCATCCCGAATTTCAGGATTGCATGGATAAGATACCCATAATCACCCACAACCAGAGGAATATAGTCACGATCCGTGTTCAAATCCCGACCGGGGCGAGCATAGAGGCGGAGGATTTGATAGAGATAGCCGAGATGTCGCTGTCATCTCCGACCTTCGAGGTACTGAAAAGAGATGATGAAGGCAGGGTCGTTTATGAGGCGCATGTGAATCCCAAGTTCGTGGAGGATGTGGTGAGGGATGCGCTCCACAACCTTCTGGTGAGATACCCCGACATGCCGGCCGATACATCCGTCATGGTCAGAAGCGAGAGCGAGGAATCGATACACAAGCACAACGCCTTCGCTGAGAGGATGACGACATTCGGGGAATTGAGGGAGTGAGAATGCAGAAACCGCCCTTTTGAGCTTTTTATGAATTTTTATTTATATATTTATCTTTAATCTCAGAAAATTGCCTCCGAAACTGCGAAAAACCGCAGAAAATCGGCGAAAATGCTTTTATACCTGAAATTCATGCGGAGAGGACTTAAAGGTGACTCAATGAGCGAAGAATACACTGCACAGAATATTCAGGTTCTGGAGGGCTTGCAGGCCGTTCGAAAGAGGCCGAGCATGTACATCGGGAGCACCGACTCCCGCGGGCTTCACCATCTCGTGTACGAGGTCGTGGACAACAGCATAGATGAGGCCATGGCAGGGTACTGCACCCATATAGAGGTCTCTATCAACGAGGACAACAGTGTGACTGTCAAGGATGACGGCAGAGGCATTCCGGTGGACAAACACGAGAAATACGGTGTTTCCGCACTGGAGATTGTCATGACAAAACTGCATGCCGGCGGGAAATTCGATAGGAAATCGTACAAGGTTTCCGGCGGACTGCACGGCGTGGGTGTTTCCGTCGTCAATGCCCTATCCGAATGGATGAAAGTCGCGGTAAAAAGGGACGGGAAGATACACTATCAGGAATACGAAAGAGGGGTCCCGAAAGGCCCGCTGGAAATAGTCGGTGAAACCTCCGAAAGAGGGACCGAAATAACTTTCATGCCGGATTCGGAGATATTCAGCACGATAGTCTTCGATTACGAAATCCTCCGACACAGGATAATGGAACTGGCATTCCTGAACAAAGGTGTCAGAATAACCATAGAAGATAGGCGGGTTGAGGAAAGGAAAGAGACCTTCCACTATGAAGGAGGGATAAAGGAGTTCGTGGAGTACCTCAACAGGATGAGAAAACCGCTTCATCCGGAGCCCGTATATATCTCGGGGGAGAAGGATGATGTTCAGGTCGAGATATCCATGCAGTACACGGACGACTACAAGGAACAGATATACTCATATGCCAACAACATAAACACCATTGAAGGCGGGACGCATCTCAGCGGCTTCCGCTCCGCCCTGACAAGGGTGATGAACGAGTATGGCTCGAAGCACGGAATACTCAAGAAGGACGAGAAACTGAGCGGAGAGGATGTCAGAGAGGGACTTACGGCCATAATAAGCGTCAAAGTACCCGAACCGCAGTTCGAGGGGCAGACAAAGACGAGGCTCGGGAACGGAGAGGTCATGGGAATAGTCTCATCACTTGTCTATGAGAAACTCATGGAATTCCTTGAAGAGCATCCGTCCGTGGGTGAAATATCACTTACGAAGGCCAAACTGGCGGCACAGGCAAGGGAAGCGGCCCGTAAGGCAAGGGAACTCACGCGTAGAAAGGGGCTTCTTGAAGGCGCTGCACTTCCCGGAAAACTGGCCGACTGTACCGAAAAGGACCCTTCGAAGAGCGAGCTCTTCATCGTCGAAGGGGACTCGGCGGGCGGCAGTGCGAAGCAGGGGCGGGACAGGTATTTTCAGGCGATACTCCCGCTCAGAGGAAAGGTCATAAATGTCGAAAAAGCGAGGCTGGACAAGATACTGAGGAACAACGAGATAAGGGCCCTCATCACCGGGATCGGTACCGGCATCGGAGAGGAATTCGACATCTCGAAGCTGCGCTACCACAAGATAATCATAATGACCGATGCGGATGTTGACGGAGCGCACATACGGACGCTTCTGCTAACATTCTTTTACAGATACATGAAACCGCTCATAGAGAACGGGCACATCTACATCGCACAGTCCCCGCTCTACAAGGTGAAGAGGGGGAAGACCGAAGTTTATTGCTATTCCGACGAGGAGAAAGAAGAGGCTCTGAAAAGGATGCCGGGAGCTTCCGTTCAGAGATACAAGGGTCTCGGAGAGATGAACGCCGAGCAGTTGTGGGAGACCACCATGGACCCGGAGACAAGGAAAATGATCCGAGTAACGATAGAGGACGCTATGATGGCGGACGAACTGTTCAGCACCCTGATGGGAGACAGCGTGGAGCCCAGAAGGGAATATATCTACAGACATGCGAAGGAGGTCGTGAACCTTGACATCTGACGGGCTTTCGGAATCTCATGTAAGGAATGAGGTAAGAAAGCTCGTTTCGGAGTATACCAGACTGAAAAACAGCATGGGAGAGAAGAAACTGCCGGAGATAAGCGAGGCTGATGTAAGAGCGGATTTCATAGACCCTCTTTTTGAGATGCTGGGCTGGAATGTGCGGAAGCCTTCGGAATACAACCGTGAGAAATATGTGCGCGGCGCCGGTTTTGCAGACATAGCCATACAGCTTGGTGGTGAGGCGGTGGCATTCATCGAGGCCAAACGGTTCGGCTCCATACCTCCGGTGAACAGGAATGAAACAGACTGGATAGAGCAGGAAAGACAGGTCATGAACTACGCAATGACCCACGGAATAAAGTGGGCCGTTCTCACGAACTTCGAGGTTCTGCGCCTGTTCAATGCGATGAACGGGAACCTGATATTCAGCATAGATACTCCTTATGAATATGCGGACAAGGTGAAATACCTGATGCTGCTATCAAAGGAGTCCTTCAAGAATGGAGAGATAGAGCGTTTCGGCGAGCATGAGGAGAAGCCTGACATAGACCTTGATTTTCTGGAAAGGCTGAACAGGTGGAGGCTGGCCCTCGCCAATGACATATACAGAAGGAACGGAGAGAACAAGGCCCTGATGGAGAACGGGGAATTCTCGCTGGAACTGCTGATGAACGCTGTCCAGAGGCTTCTGGACCGGATGATAATCGTGAGATATGCGGAAGACAGGCTTATACTGGACAACCCGGACCAGATGATGGCGATAAAGAATGCGTGGGAACCGACAAAGGCCTATACCTCGCTGTATTCCATGCTTCTTGAGTTCTTCAAGGGTTTCGACAGGATACATGACAGCAGCATATTCGAGAGAGGGCATATCTGCGAGAGAGTGGAGATGGACAGCGAGGTTCTGGCGAGGGTCATAGATGAGATGTACGCGGTGAACTTCAGGAAGTTCGACTTCGACATACTGGGAAACACCTATGAAACCTATCTCGGCAATGTGCTGGACTTCGGGAACGGAGGCATAGTTCTTAGGCCTGCGCAGGAGAGCAGGAAGAAGTCGGGGATATACTACACACCGCCATATGTGGTGGATTACATAGTGAAGAACACGCTCGGAGAGCTTATCAGGGGAAAGAGCGCCGAAGAGGTGGGGAAAATAAAGGTTCTGGACCCGTCCTGCGGTTCAGCCTCGTTCCTGATAAAGGCCTATGATTATTTCATAGGGTTCTATGAGGGCGAGAACGAAAGGATAGAGGAGAGAAAAAGGGAGATTCTGCAGGAGATAGGCAGGAACGGCAACGGAGTATCCGATTTCTCAGCTCTCGAAGGCCTTAAGAGGCACGAGGGATACGAGAAAGAGATACTGAAAAGGAACATCTACGGCGTGGACCTCGACGGGCACGCTGCGGAAATCGCTTCCGTGAACCTGATGCTTAAAGCCCTGCGCAAGAAGGAGAAGCTGCCTCTCATACTGGGAGACCACATAAAGGTTGGAAATTCACTCATAAGCGGGGACGAAGCGACCCTTAAGAAATACTTCGGCGATGACTGGAAGGACAAACGGCCTTTCAACTGGGAAGAGGAATTCCCGGAGGTCTTTCAGGGCGATAACCCCGGTTTTGATGTGATAATCGGGAACCCACCGTACATAAGGGTTCAGAACCTGCCGGAAGAGGACAGGAAATTCTTTGCCGAGAACTACAGGAGCGCTCTCGGCTCGTATGACATATATGTTCTGTTCGTGGAAAAGGCGATAGAACTGCTGAAAGACGGCGGAAGATTCTCATTCATCATGCCTCTGAAGTTCTTTCAGGCGGATTACGGTAAAAAGCTGAGAAAACTGATACTGGATACCTGCAACATAGATATGATAGTGGATTTCGGAACCACCAAGGTCTTCGGAGATGCCACCACATACCCGTGCCTTCTTTTCCTGACAAAGACGAAAAAGAGGAAAAAGAAGCTGAAATACATAAGGATAAAGAGGAGCGCTCCCGACCTGAAAGAGATAGCCGAGAAAGGGCTGGACAGGAAGAGCGCTCTGAACGAGAGGTTTGAGGTCTTCGATGTCAGTCAGGATTTGCTTACAGAGGAAACATGGAATTTTCTGAGAAAAGAGGAAGAAGATGTATTTTCCAGACTGAACCAAGTAAAAAGAACTCTTTCGAATATCACAGAGGATATTTTTCAGGGCATAACTACAGGAGCGGATAGCATCTTCTTTTTAAAGATAGAAAAAGAACTTGAAGATGGAAAAGTCGAGGTTGTTACTGGACTTGGGGAAAAATCGATCATAGAAACAAAATTTCTTAAACCGCTTCTAAAAGGAAAAGACATACGGAGATGGAATATAGCGTATGATGGTTATCATGTTCTATTCCTTTATGATTTGGTGGATGGCAAAGCGGTTCTTTATAATCAAAAAGATATTAAAAGAAACGCACCCCTTACATGGGATTATCTCAAAAAATATGAGAGAGACTTGAAATCGAGAGAAGATGGAAAGTGGAAGAACACGGAAGAGTGGTATGACCATAGTTATAGAAAAAATTTGGAGAAATTCTCTCAACATAAGATTCTAACACAGGTTCTCGCCAAAAGAGCCAGCTTCACCTTTGACAGGGAAGGGAAGTATTACTTCGTAGGCGGCGGTAATGCCGGAGGGTACGGGGTTGTCCTGAACGAGGAATTCGGAAACTCTCCCGAAAAATACCTTTTCGTTCTGGCGCTCCTCAATTCAAAGCTTCTGGACTTCTATCTTCATTCCATAAGCACAAAGTTCCAGAACGATTATCATTCCTACGCAAAAAGGTTCATCGAAAGGCTGCCCATAGCTGAGGCGGAGCCCGAACAGGAGAAGGAACTCGCCGGCCTCGCCGATAAAATGCTTTCCCTCAACGAGCGCCTTGCGGAGATAGATGTGGACTTCGAGCGCCACCTTAACAGGCTTCCGGTGGAAGGAAAGGCAAAACTCTCCGAGTATCTGGATTCCCGCGATGTAATGAAGGATGTCTCCGGGAAAGGGCTCAATGAGTTCTCATGCGATGGGAAACTCTGCAAATTCAGAGGGCTTGAGGTGGCAGAGAGCGGAGAGGAACTAATATTCAGGATAAAGGTGGAAGAGGTGAAGAAAGGCGGAGGTACCTCTGAGAGAAGGTTCGTTCTTCTGAGGGCGAAGGTAAAAGACGAACAGATGAGAAAATTCCTGTATTTCTGGCTGAATACCTTCGTTAAACCCTCGAAGATAGGGAAAGGCGTTGTTCTGAAAAAGATTCTTAACCTCAAACTACCGAGATTCGAGACCTCGAATAAGAGAAACCTTGAGGTCATAAACGAGCTTATGGATGAATACCTTCCGAAACTGGAGAAGTGGAAGGAATTGAAGAAAGAGATAGATAAGACCGATGCGCTCATAGATTCAAAGGTCTATGAGCTGTACGGACTGAGGGAAGACGAGATAAAGATAATAGAGGAAAGTTTCGGAGATGAGTAAAATGGAAGATACGGATGAACAGAGGATAATCGAAAAACCCGTCGAGGAGGAGATGAAACACTCCTACATCGACTATGCGATGTCCGTTATAGTAGGCAGAGCGCTCCCTGACGCGAGGGACGGTTTGAAACCGGTACACCGCAGGATACTGTATGCCATGCAGGACATGGGGATCACATCCACGAAGGCATACAAGAAGAGCGCAAGGATAGTGGGAGAGGTCCTGGGTAAGTATCACCCGCACGGCGACAACGCCGTATATGACGCACTTGTAAGAATGGCACAGCCCTTCTCGTTGAGGTACCCGCTCATTGACGGGCAGGGTAACTTCGGGAGTGTCGACGGTGACAGTGCGGCGGCCATGAGATACACCGAGGCCCGGCTCTCGAAGATAGCGGAGTACATGCTGAAGGACATCGAGAAGAACACGGTTGATTTCGTACCGAACTTCGATGCCAGCCTGAAGGAGCCCGGGGTACTTCCATCGGTCTTTCCGAATCTTCTTGTGAACGGTTCGTCCGGAATAGCCGTGGGAATGGCGACGAACATGGCCCCCCACAACCTCAATGAGATAATAGACGGGATACTAGCTCTTATGGATGACCCGGAGATGAGCATGCCTGACCTGATGGAATATGTGAAAGGCCCGGATTTCCCTACGGGAGGTATAATCTACGGGAGCGCTCCGATCTATCAGGCGTATGCCACTGGCAGAGGAGCTGTCAAGGTAAGGGCGAGGACACATATCGAGGAGAACGGGAACCGTGAGAGGATAGTTGTCACGGAGATACCCTATATGGTGAACAAGTCCGAGCTTCTGAAGAAGATAGCGGACCTTGTGAAGAACGGGGTCATCGAGGGAATATCGGACCTGAGGGACGAGTCGGACCGCAGAGGTATGAGGATAGTCATAGAACTGAAAAGAGATGCGATGTCGGACATAGTTCTCAACCATCTCTTCAAACACACACAGATGCAGACCACTTTCGGAATAAACAATGTGGCTCTCGTTGATGGAGTTCCAAGGACGCTCAACCTGAAGGAGCTTATGAACGAGTTCCTGAAACACAGGAGGACAGTCATACGGAGGAAGACCGAATATGAGCTGAGAAAGGCGGAGGAAAGGGCCCACATACTCGAGGGGCTCCTCATTGCGCTGGACCACATAGACGAGGTCATAAAGCTCATAAGAGGGTCGAAGAGCGCCGACGAGGCGAAACAGCACCTTATTGCCCGGTTCCTCTTCACCGAAGTTCAGGCGAAGGCGATACTCGATATGAGGCTTCAGAAACTTACGGGCCTTGAAAGGGAGGCTCTTCGCAGCGAGCACCGGGAACTTATGGAAAAGATAGCGGACCTCAAGGACATACTCGCACAGGATGAAAGGATCATGGCGATAATTCGCGAGGACCTTCTTGAGATAAGGGAGAAGTTCGGGGACGAGAGGCGCACCGAGATAATGGAAAGCAGCGAGGACATAGAGATAGAGGACCTGATACCTGACGAAGATGTCGTTATAACGATGACAAAGGCCGGATATGTGAAGCGCATACCTCTTGAAACATACAAACAGCAGAGAAGAGGAGGTAAGGGCCTTATCGGAATGGATACGAAGGACGAGGACTTTGTGGTCTCGGCTATGACGACCACCAACCACAAGTACATCCTTTTCTTCACGAACATAGGAAGGGTCTACTGGCTGAAGGCATGGCAGATCCCTCAGAGCGGACGGCGTTCAAAAGGAAAGCCCGTTGTCAATCTGCTCCCGAATCTGGAAAGGGGAGAAAAGATTGCGGCTGCCATACCTGTAAAGGACTTTTCGGAGGGGTACATCGTCTTTGCCACGCGGAAAGGCATAATAAAGAAAACCGAGCTCATGGCGTACAGCCGGCCTCGCTCCACTGGAATATGGGCGATAGGCATCAATGAAGGGGATTCCATTGTCGATGTCTCGCTCTCCTCGGGAGATGACCAGATAGTTCTTGCAACGCGCAACGGATACGCTAACCGCTTCGATGAGAGCGAGGTGAGGCCCATGGGGAGAACCGCACACGGCGTCCGCGGAATAAGGCTGAAGAGCGATGAGGACGAGGTTGTTTCCATGGATATCGTGCATGAAGATTCCATACTGCTGAGCATAACGGAAAGAGGCTATGGAAAGCGCTCTTATGCGAGGGACTACCGAAAGACGCACAGAGGCAGTCACGGAGTGATCGCGATGAGGATAAACGAGAGGAACGGGAAGCTCCTCAGGGTGCTCGATGTCTCCGATGTGGAAGAGATACTTCTCACAAGCAGGAACGGTATGATGATAAGAGTGCCCGTGGAGCAGATATCCATACATGGCAGGGCCACCATGGGTGTGCGGATCATGCGGATGAACGAGGGCGACATCGTTGTGGACGTGGAGCCTCTGGTGGAGTGACATGCCCTCCATCCTTTGGTTCCTGCTAAACCCGACACTTATCAAGATCGAGATACTCGTTGCGGTCGCCTTTCTGCCCTCCATTCTTTATATGCGCTGGATACGGAATGCCGAAAGGTACAATAGGGAGCCGTGGACAACGATAAGCCTCGTGTTCCTATGGGGTGCGATAACGGCGATAGTCATATCCCTTGCCCTTGAAATGCTTCTTTACGGGATATACGGGGCATACATCGTTCGAATGTATGAGTTGCTCCAAAACAACGAGACCGCGAGCGCTCTTGTCCTTACCTGTGTCATTGCGCCGTTCGTCGAAGAAGGCGCGAAGGTGCTCGGAGTCTTCTTCGCAAAAGGACATATATTCGAGATAGAGGACGGCTTCGTTTACGGGGCGGCGGCAGGACTCGGTTTTGCAGCGACCGAGAACCTCTTCTACGAATCCGGCACCCTTGCGGCATACGGACTTTTCGCCTATGTTCTGATGGTCATCATACGAAGCATTTCTTCAGCGCTGCTTCACGGGAGCGCCACGGCGGTAAGCGGCTACGGGGTTGCGAGAAAGAGCATGTACGGACGCTCTTTCCTTCCATTCTTTCTGCTTGCGGTGCTCATGCATGCGAGCTTCAATTTCCTCGCTTCATTCTCAACGGTCTTCGAAGGCGTCTCACTTCCTCTCTTCGGCCTTGCTCTCGCAGTACTGTTCGGAATAACCTCCTTCATCATAATAAGGAGAAAGATACAATCGCTTGACCTATCCGGAAGATTCATGAGATACGGCGGTAATTGACATGGCAGTGAAAGGTTTCAGGAACAGGTATATCACATTCCGTATCGATGGGGAACTGGAGCGCAGGGAGATGATAAAACATCTGAACAGAATAGGGAGGAACATAGGAGTGCGTCTGAATCTCACGGTATTCGAAGGGAACATGGGCATCGTCAGGGTGGAACATAAAGAACAGAAGGCGGCCATAGACGGCATGAACTCCTATACCGGGCTTAAAATACGCACCGTAAAGACATCCGGGACCATAAAGAAGGCCAAATCATACCTCGTCTGATTCCCATATCTTGTCTCCTATCGAATGCACGGTTTTTATTGCCTTACCGCTTCGGCTCTCAACCATTTTTTTCCCATCCATAAGTGCTATCCCGACAACAAGAGGCTTTCCGTGTTTTTCCTCCTTAACCCACACGATGTCGCCCTCACATATCTCCGGGTCGGCATCGGTCACACCGGGGGCCATAACATCCGCACCGTTGTAAAGGAACTTTACCGCACCCATGTCCACGGTCACATGTTTTTTTGATGGTTCGGCGATAAGTATCCCTCTCAGGGAAGGGAATGCTTTTCCTTCGATTATGAGGCCCACCACTTTTCCGTGTGCGAATATGAGCATCATGTCCCCCATTTCCGCAACATCTATGTCATCCTTGTGAGAGAAAGGACATATGCCCGCGCTCTCTATCATCTCATGTTCAAGCTTTGCAGCCTCTTTCTTTCTTATCCTTCTTCTTTTACGATATATGCTCATTTTCTTCCCTCGTTCACCATTCGTTATTTCCTTTGTCGACGGCCTGCTTTATCCTATCGCGCCACCATATTCCCTCCTCGTCATCTGGGAAATGGAAGAGATATCTCTCTATGAACTGAAGTGCGGCGCCCCATCTTCCCGCATCATACATCAATTCCGCTCGTTTCAGCCATCCAGATTCGCCGTGTTTCAGGCCTATGGCTTTCTGATAGGCCCTGTCAGCTTCGTTGGTCAGACCCTGCCCTGCGAATATCTCGCCTTTGAGGATGTAAAGCGATGCCATGTTCGGCCTGAGCGCTATCGCCTTCGATATGAACTGAAGTGCGGCGCCCCATCTCTTTCCCGATAGAGCCGCGGATGCCTTTCCCTGCCATGCAGGAATCCAAGCGTCATCTATTCGAAGAGCCTGTGTGTATGAATCATCGGCGCTCTCTATCATCTCAAGGCCTTCATATGCCCTTCCCATTCCCGCGAGTGCGCGAGGGTTGCTGTCGTATTCCGGTACCATGCGGTAAAGGTCAAGAGCTCCCCTGTAATCCCCCGCCTTCTGTGCAAGATATGCCTGATTCGTGATTATGTGCCCTCTGTGCGGCATTATCTTCTCTCCTTCGGACAGATATATTCTCATTCTCTCTTCGATCACATTCGACAGTGCGTTCCTGTCCTCAGGAGATATCCCTCTGAGATATCCAAGACGAGTCATAGAGTAGAAATAGACGGATGCAAGACGAGACAAGGTCTCCTCATCCGCCGAACCTATGTGCTCATGGAGAGCCAGTGCGGAATTCATGATGTGGGACATGTTGTCCAAATCGTCCAATGTCGGTTCTATCTCATATATATCCTCCATATAGAGGGGTGCACCCATATGGTTAAGATACATGTTTATCTTCCAGAACATCTTCTCCGCATCCGCTTTCAAGGGTTTCTCCGGAATTCTAACATCGTCCTTCAGATTGATATCGTCTATGAAACTCTCTCGGTCATGGCCGAGGGAAAGAACGAGGGTGTTCTTCTTGGATAATATGTCCGGAATGCTGTCTCCCACCAAATAATTGCGGCAGTGCCATAAGGGGTCCCTTTCAAAAGCTTTTATCGCACAGTCACCGCATATCTGAAAATCAGCGTCAAGTTCTTTTCCACATAGAATGCAATGCATCATACCTGCATGGGCTTTGAGGATAAAAAACTTCCCTGCAAAAAGGTGCAAAGACTTATATATGAGATGCGAGTAGGCGAGTTGCCCCTCAAGGAGGAATACAATGACAGGCGTAAGAGATGTACCTGCGGAATTGCTCATAGATAAAGCCGCTGAAAAGCTGAAGGAAGTGGATACGATATACCCGCCAAAATGGGCTCAGTATATCAAGACCGGGATACACAGGGAAAAGAGACCCATCGACTCGGACTGGTGGTATACAAGGACCGCCGCAGTTCTGAGGAAGGTCTACATACACGGGCCGGTTGGAGTGATGAGGCTGAGCGCCATGTTCGGAGGAAGAGTTGACAGGGGTTCCAAGAGGTATCACCCCTCAAGAGGAAGCAGGTCCGTGATACAGACCAGCTTGATTCAGCTTGAGAACGCCGGTTTCGTGGTAAAGGATGGTAAAAAAGGAAGAAGAATAAGTCCGACGGGGCAGAAATTCCTTGACAACATGTCCTATGAGATCATGAAAGAAATCGTGGAAACGAAGCCGGAAATGAAGAAATACATTAAAAAGTGATGAAAATGGATGATGAGCTGGAAGAGATAAAAAAGAGGAAGCTTCTGGAACTGCAGAAGCAGCAGGAGATGGCCTCCATTCAGGAACAGCAGCGTCAGCAGATGGAACTTGAAAGGAGCGCTCTTCTCAGGCAGATTACGACACCGGAAGCAAGAGAAAGGCTCGCAAGGCTCAAAATGGCTCACCCAGATATAGCCGAGAGTGTGGAGAACCAACTTCTGGCCCTTGCCCAGTCGGGAAGGCTGGACCGGGTGATAGATGATGAAACCCTCAAGATGATACTTGAACGGGCGATACCGCAGAAAAGAGAGATAAAAATAGAAAGAAGGTGAAATGATGACCAGTCATAAACCGTATGGAAAAAAGATAAGACTTCTTAGAAAGGTGAAGCAGAACCGCCGTGTCCCTGCATGGGTCATGCAAAGGACGAACAGGAACTTTATGAGGCACCCCAAACAGAGAAACTGGAGAAGGGGCAGGCTCAAACTATGAGGTGAGAAAATGGCTGATGAAATTGAAAGGGTCTATACGATAACATTCGGAAAGCTCAAGAACATTCCACGCACTAACAGGGCACCTCGTGCGATAAAACACATAAGGGAATTCGCCGCACGCCACATGAAGGCCGAGCCGGAGGACATATGGATAGACCATCGGGTCAACGAGATAGTGTGGGCAAAAGGCAAGAACAAGCTCCCGTCCAGCATAAGAGTGAAGATTATCAAATTCGAGGATATCGTAGAGGTCCTCCCACCGGAAGAGTGAGATGTTAAAGCTTCTGGAATTCGATTCCAACCCCTTTTTGGGGGTTATGGGTCTGGCAACAGACCGTTTTGCACTGCTGCCTTCCATGCTTTCCGATGAAATGGTCGAAGAGATAGAGGGTGTTCTGGATGTGCCATGTATCCGAACGCAGATCGGAGGTTCCGGACTCATAGGCTCTCTTGTGGCATCCAATTCCAAAGGTGCCGTCGTTTCCTATATCGCGGAGGAAGAAGAGATCAAAGAGCTGGAAAAGCATGTGGATGTGCTCATTCTGGAAGACAAACACAATGCGGCCGGAAACAACATACTGGCAAATGACAAGGCCGCTTTGATTCATCCCAAGATAAGCGGAAGATGGGTGCGTAAGATAGAAAAGGTTCTCGGTGTGCCTGCGGAAAAAAGCACTATCGCCGACATACCCACCGTGGGTTCGGCATCGGTTGTAACGAATAAAGGCGGACTCGCACACCCTGATGCGGACGATGGTGAGCTTGAATATCTGAGCAATCTTTTCGGAGTCAAATTCTACAGGGGAACTGCCAATTACGGCAGCGGCTTTGTTGGTGCGTGCATGATTGCGAACTCGAAGGGTGCGGTGGTCGGCAACATGACAACAAATGTTGAGATCGGGCGTATAGAAGATGCTTTCGACCTTCTCTGAGCAAAATATTTTATAGTCTGCCTTCTTTCGCATTTTCATGCTTAAACGGCCGATTGCGGTGCTCATGTTCGTTATTCTTATGGTGCCTGTGTTCTCTACGGCAGCCGATGTATTCGCTCCAACCGTAGAGGACTATGTCTGCAATCCCCGTAACACCAACTTCCTTTTCCTGAACTTCTCCGGAGATACGATATATCCCGGAAATTCCGGCAATCTGGTATTTCGCCTCAATAATCCGTATAACAGAAGCATGGAAGATATCAATCTTACTGCCGAGATATACGCGTGGGCGGACCTTGAGGACTACAGGGATATCGACGCCAAGTTCCCAAACCCTCCGACCATGAAACAGGGTACGGGGCGCATATATTCGGACCATGTCGAGGAACTTCTGCCTTCCATGAACATAACATATGACCTGAAAATAAACACGAAGGAAAACACGCTTGAAGGGACATATTATGTGCGGTTTACCCTTGAATTCGACTATTCCAATTCCAGCAAGAATTCCGCCACACACTTCATCATGCGCTCCATGTCATACTACACGAAAGAACAATGGGATTATGCGACAAGGGTGCCGAGCGAATCGGACCTTCCTTATTATCGGCATGGTGTGAACATGACATATCTGAGCCGTTTCTACCCTGTTGATGCCATAATTCCCTTCACAAGCTTCTCGGTGCACAGAGGAATACCAAAATGGCCTCTTTTCGTACTCGGTGGCGGAGCCGTGTTCTTCGCGGTGCTGGCATACATGTATTACATGAATGACAATTATGGAAAATACAAATGGCTAGATGAGAAGACCAAGCAGATGTCTGGCAAATACCAGAAGTTTAGGCGTAGACTTTACGAGAGGGCGCGCCAGAAGTGAGGGGTGGTCTATATCACCCAACTCCGAGATTATTCTTTTTGAGTTCGCATTGTTGAGTTCATGCATTATCTTCTCCATATCCTTTTCGGATAACTCGGCGTATACCTTACGGATGTACATGCCGTTCTTAATCTCCTTTCCCACATCGGACTGCCATTTTTTCTGATACGATGACAGGTCCGTGCTGTCTTTTTCGAGAGCGGATACCGTGCTGTCGACGAGAATCCTCGCCGCACTAAGGCCCGGATACAGGCCTCCTCCAGAGAGGGGCTTCACCTGAACTGCTGCGTCCCCCACCAATGCCACATTTTTATCGGTTATCTTTCTCGAATTGCCTATAGGTATGGCACCGCCGTGATATGTGATAGAACGGCTTTCAAAGCCCGGAAAACGTCTTTTCAATATCGAAAGGGCAGGTGGATTTCCGGGACTTGCCGTGCCTATGAGAGATCCATCCTCCATCGGTATCTGCCATGTAAAGAAGGCACTGTCCGGTTCCGGCCATATCCTTATCTCATCGACTTCATCCGTTATATGTGCCTGAAAAGCACCGAGCACCTCTTTTGGCCGACCCATGTCGAACGCCCTTGCAACGGAGGAGGTCACCCCGTCGGCACCTATCAAAACCCTTGACCTTATGGTAATGCTCTCTCCGGATGAGCGGAGGTCCGACAGGATCCCTCTTTCGTCCCGTCTGAATGATACGGCACGGGTTCCGAGCATTATGTCCGCACCTTTACGCACTGCCTTTTCCATCAATTCCCGGTCAAACATCGCCCTATCCATGGCAACGGCCTTTACATCCGATGCGGATATATCGAGCTCTTCTTTTCCGGTGAATATCTTCGCCTTCTTAAACTCTCTGAGCCTGACCCTCTGGCTTGAGCCTGCCATACGCAGAACGGCCGGGCTTACAAGCCCCGAACACTGCACCGGCCTGCCTACCTCACGGTGTTCCTCAACTATAAGCACGGAAAAACCTCTTTCCGCAAGAGCGCCCGCAACTGCTGCTCCCGACGGGCCGCCGCCCACAATAATGGCATCATACATGCTATCACTTCGGAGTTATTCCTCTCTCGGTGACGGAATATTCCATTATTCCGAGCCGTTCGGGGTGGTTCCTTACCTTCTGAATTATGAGGAAATGACTGAAATGCTTTTCTTTTCTCTGCTTTTCGAGCTCCACTATGGCATCCACTATCTCTTCCACACCGCTCTCCGTCTTAGTTTCATGGACCCCTTTCAGCATGGTTACCAGCACGACCCCCCTCTGATGCTGACTGTGTGCCTTGATAGTCCGTAGGGCGGACATGACATGCTGCGGCTCATAATATTCGAGAAAGAAATCCAGCGAGTCTACTATCACCCTGAAAGGCGGCTCCAGTTTGGATATCTCATATGTTACCTTTGTAAGGAAATTGACACCCTTTGATATGTCCTGTTTCCTGAGCCTCTTGAGATCCCTTATTGTAACTCCTTCCTGTCTGTAACGACTTATCTCCACCTCTCTGGCAAGAACCTTCTCATAGTATTCTCCCCCTATGTTCACTATGTTTATGTTCGGATCCCATCCGAAGTGCTCCATGGTCTTCTTGACATCCTCGTCCCTTTCATTTGTCGTGAAATAGATCACGTTTTCCTTTCCAACGCCTGCCGATGCGAACTGCTTGGCGAAGAGCTCTGTGCCGGAACCCGGAGACCCGTGTACCAGTATCATGAATCCTTCGGGAACTCCCCCCAGGACCTCGTCCAGTTCGGGTATGCCTATGCTTCTGTGTCCCGGCTCCATTACCATTCCTCCGTTATCTCTATTCTCTCGTCACAGACCATGGTGAGAGCACGGTTTATCTCATCCGAGCTCTGCTCCTTTATCGAAAGGACTATCGTATACGCATTCTTAGAGCGCAGGCTGTTGAAAAGTATGTGCATGAACTCGGAAAGTATGCTTATGTTGTTGTGTATGGCCAGAGAGTTTATCGAATCTATGAAGATGAGTTTTTCCTTTTTGGGGTCCAGTTTTCTCAACAGGAATTCGATCTTAAGCATTATGTTCTCAAGCATCGTTGCACTCTCCACATACAAAACATGGCCGTTGGTGGCCTTCTTGTCCATAAGTACGCTGGAACCGCAGTCAACGAAATATATGTGGTCTCTCTTCATCTCCAGAAGGTCCATAACATTGATTATGGATGCCGCCGGAAGTGTGGAGTTTATGTATATGACATCCAGCTTCTTCTCTATGGATATCTTTTCGGTAAGGGCCCTTATCACATCGAAATAGCTGTCGGAATTTACTTCCAGCCCTATGACCGATGCTTCGCTTATGCCTTTCAGTTTCTCATACGCCTGATCCATGACGCCCATCAGTCCCCACCTCCTTTGAGCATGGGAACCAGAAGAACCCCTATCGGCGTCAGGTCCAGCACATATTTTGCCCTCGAATGGCTGGTGCCTCTCATTTTCACGACCTGAAGTGTTCTCAGAAGGTCGCCTCTTCTCTCATAATTTCCCATGAGTATTATCCCGTCGGCTATGGCCTCCTCAACCCCGTATGTGGAGTATCTGGCATCCGAAGGAAGTATCTCGGAAACAAGCAGGCTGGTGCAGCCCAACTGAGACAGTTCTTTTCCGAGTTTCAGTATGAAATCCCGTATCTTTTCCTCTGTTTTTAACTGGAAACAGACCGATGTCACCGAATCTATCACAAGTCTCTTTATGTTGAGTTCCTTGACTATGTCCCCCAACGCATTGACGAGAAGGTCTATCTCCTCAAAGGAGAACTCCGATTTCTGAAGCCCGAGCCGCTCGTATATGGCGGGCATGTCTATGAATATCAATTTTCCCTTTTTAAGAAGGTCCTCGCTGAAGAATTCATATGGTATCAGGTTTGCCAGAAGTTTCTCGGATGCCTCTGTGACCGAAACGAAAAGGCAGTTCTCTCCATACAAGGCTCCGTGCACAAGGAACTCGAGACTTGTGGTGGTCTTCCCAGTACCACAGCTACCTGTTATGAGCACCGTGTTTCCCCTCGGTATCCCTCCGTTCAAAATTGCATCCAGCGTATCCACACCAGTCTTACAGCGGGGTCTGTCAGAAGATTTCACGGTGTTTTTCTTATGGGTGTTGAGAGGCATATGATTGGAGAGGATAACTACCTGCTTATATCTTTTTTGCCACGAGCTTCGAACAGACGGTGTTTTTTATCGAAAAACACGCACGACAACGAAAAGACACGGAACGACGAGATGCGCAAAAATAATACTTGTTAATTCATGATGTTGAAAAGTAATTTTTATTTGCTGACATCTTTTAATTAAGCTCAGAAAGTTTTATATACTTTCTATTCCTACAAGATGTTGTGCCCGACGAGGGGCTGAAACACAAGATATATGTGATAGATAGAGGTAGAGAAATGAAGTGCCCGTACTGTGGAAACGTAGACACAAAGGTGGTGGATTCCCGCTACTCCGAAGACATGGGAGCCATACGCAGAAGAAGAGAATGTCTCAACTGCGGAAAACGATTTACGACCTATGAAAGGGTGGAAATCGCGCCGATAATAGTGATAAAAAAGAACGGTGTGAAAGAGGAATTCGACCCCGAGAAGATACGTAAAGGGATGATGCGGGCCTGCGAGAAGAGACCGATAAGCCCGGAGGACATAGACATAGCGGTGCAGGAGATAGAACGGGAAATACGGCAGATGGAGTCCATAGAGATCCCGAGTATGGAGATAGGGGAACTAGTAATGAGAAAGCTCCGCTCCATGGACAAGGTCGCATACATACGCTTTGCCTCGGTCTATCGCGAATTCGAGGATGTCGAAACATTCCAGAAGGAAATAAACATGATATTGGAGAAATACGGAGGAAGATAGAATGGTACTGGAAAAAGTAAGAAAAAGAGACGGAAGAATAGTGGAATTCGATCAGGAAAAGATAACTGAGGCCATCCAGAAGGCGTTCCTTGCAAAAGGATACATGAGTGAGACCGCAAAACTGCTGTCAAAGAGCCTTTCGGACAAGGTAGTCGGAAAACTTGAGAAGAGATTCTCGGATGAAATCCCGGAGATAGAAGATATACAGGACCTCGTTGAGGCGACTCTCATAGAGGAGAATTTCAGCAAGGTGGCCAAAGCGTACATACTTTACAGAAGGCAGAGGGAGGATGTAAGAAAGCTCAAAGAGACCATGCTTGAAGTGGACAAGGTCATGGACGGATATCTCGACCAGATAGACTGGAGGGTGAATGAGAACAGCAATTCCGGCTATTCCCTTTCGGGCTTGCTGATGCACGCGGCAGGCTCCGTTGTTGCGAACTATGTTCTCACGAAGGTCTATCCGAAAGAGATTGCGGATGCGCACAGAGAAGGGGATTTCCATATCCACGACCTTTCAATGGGAATTGCGGGATACTGTGCCGGTTGGAGCATAAAACAGCTTCTGACGGAGGGATTCAACGGAGTGGAGGGCAAGGTGGCATCATCTCCCCCGAAACACCTTGAAACAGCTCTCGGACAGATGGTCAATTTCCTCGGAACTCTGCAGAATGAGTGGGCCGGTGCGATGGCATTCTCATCCTTCGATACATATCTCGCACCCTTCGTGCGCTCGGACAACCTTGACTATAAGCAGGTGAAACAGGCGGTACAGCAGTTCGTTTTCAGTCTGAATGTCGCCAGCAGATGGGGCGGCCAGACACCTTTCACAAACATAACTCTGGACTGGGTCGTTCCCGAGGATATGAAAGATGAACCGGCCATAGTCGGAGGAAAACTTGCCGATTTCACATACGGAGAGCTTCAGAAGGAAATGGACCTCATCAACAAAGCGTTCATAGAAGTGATGATAGAAGGAGATGCGAACGGAAGGCCCTTTACCTTCCCGATACCCACATACAATATAACCGATGACTTCGACTGGGACAGCGAAAACGCCACTCTTCTTTTCGATATGACCGCCAAGTACGGACTCCCGTATTTCCAGAACTTCATAAACAGTGACCTCAACCCGGGAGATGTAAGGTCCATGTGCTGCAGACTGCAGCTTAACCTTAAGGAATTGAAGGCGAAGACAGGCGGTCTTTTCGGCTCCGGAGAATGCACGGGTTCGATAGGTGTCGTAACATTGAACATGCCCCGCATAGGCTATCTTTCAAAGACGAAAGAGGAGTTCTTCGAAAGGGTATCCAAACTCATGGACCTTGCGCAGGAATCCCTCGAGATAAAGAGAAAGATCGTCAACATGAACATGGAGAACGGACTTCTTCCGTACACGAAGAGATATCTCGGAACCCTGGACAACCATTTCTCCACGATAGGGCTCGTCGGAATGAACGAAGCCTCACTGAATTTCATGGGAAAGGACATAGGTACTGAAGACGGAAAGAAGTTCGCGATAGAGGTCCTCAACTTCATGAGGGATAAGCTTACCCAGTATCAGGAGGAGACCGGACACATATACAACCTTGAAGCGACTCCTGCCGAAGGCACCTCATACAGACTTGCAAGGATTGATAAACAGAAATATCCCGATATCATAACTTCAGGCGAGGATGAGCCGTATTACACCAATTCCACACAGCTCCCAGTCGGATATACGGACGACATATTTGAGGCGCTCGACCTTCAGGACGACCTTCAGAAACTGTACACCGGTGGTACTGTCCTTCACGGTTTCCTAGGAGAGGAAATAGACAATGCGGAATCCTGCAAACTTCTCGTAAGAAGGATCGCCGAGAACTACAGACTCCCGTACTACACGATAACACCTACATTCTCCATATGCAAACAGCATGGATATATATCCGGGGAGCACTTCACATGTCCGAAATGCGGTGAGCCGACAGAGGTATATTCAAGGGTCGTGGGATACTTCAGACCGGTCCAGAACTGGAACAAGGGAAAGAAGGAGGAGTTCAAGGAGAGGCTGGAGTTCAACATAAAGAAGAGAGGTATACGGCCTGCGCTCCGCCCTTCCGTCAATAAGGAATCGGACAGCCCCGCTTCGAATATGATGGCTTCTTCATCGCCTGCCGAAGGAGGAGAGGTTGCCGCAGAGATAACTCCGATAAGCTCGGGTATCCTTGATGACAAGAAGGTCTCGAAATATGTATTCTTCTGGGCCAACCACTGCCCTCACTGCCCTGCCGTAAAGATGTATCTGAACGATAAGGCGGATGGTATTCCCGGAGAGCACATAAACGTCGATACAGAAGAAGGCCGCGAAATGGCTCTGAATTACGATATAATAGGCACACCCACGGTCATACTTTTCGATGAAGGCGGGAACGAACTGGCCCGGGTGAACAATATCGGAGGATTGCGTAAATGGTTGTAATGAACGGGATGCAGAAGACCTCGTTCATAGACTATCCCGGAAAGATAGTCACGACCATCTTCTTCGGCAACTGCAATTTCCGCTGCCCATACTGCCACAATTCGGACCTTGTCTTCAACAAGGACCTTCCGCGGATCGACCACGGAGTACTTCTTGAACATCTTGAGATGCGCAAGGGAAAACTGGATGGCATATGCATAACCGGAGGGGAGCCCACTCTCCACACGGACCTTCCCGAGCTCATCAGAGATGTTAAGGAAAAGGGATTCCTCGTCAAACTGGACAGCAACGGAACAAATCCGCGTATGCTTGAAGAACTCTTCTCCGAAGATCTCGTGGATTACATAGCGATGGATATCAAGGCTCCCAAGGAAAGGTACTCCGATGTCGTGAAGGTGAATGTCAACATGGATATCATCGAAAACAGCATAGATCTGATAAGAGATATGGCTCCGGACTATGAATTCAGGACCACGATACCCAGAGAGCTTCTGAGCCCGGATGACATAATGCGCATAGGAGAGTGGATAAAAGGCTCCAAAAGATATGCGCTCCAGCAGTTCAAGCCGAACAAACCTCTTGACCCGGCATGCATGGACTGTCATGGGTACACCAAGAAGGAGATGGACGCCATGGCTGAAAGACTGAAAGGCTATTTCGACGAGGTTCTGGTGCGAGCGAAGGACGACTGAAAAACCTTTTAAACTCTTTTTAGATACCATTTTCATGAGCGATATACCTGCACACAAACACTGCCCGGTCTGCGGGATCTCGATCCCGCCGGATGAGGAATTCTGCTCCAAAAAATGCGAGAAGCAGTGGAACGAGATGATAAAAAGGAAAAAGAAGAGCGCTACCATAATGTGGGCGCTCGTAGGTGTGCTGGTCGCACTGGCCGTATTCATGATGTTCTCTCCGAAGTGATCGTATGATATGCGTGGGGGGGACATTTGAACACCTTCATGCGGGCCATAGGAAACTCCTCCGAAGGGCATTCTCACTGAATGGAGAGGTGCACATCGGACTGACGGCGGATTCCTTCGCATCCGAAGGGCGAGGAAGAGCTATACTTCCATATGAGAAAAGGCTGGAGAACCTGAAAGAGTTCTTGGATTCCATGGGCTGGGAGAATTACAGGATATCGCCCCTGAATGATGAGATGGGTGAATGTCTGAAAGAAGAATGCACGGACCTTGTTGTTTCGGAAGAGACCGCCGGTGTGGCAGAGAAAATAAACTCAATGAGAATTGAAAAAGGGCTCGTACAACTGCGGATACATGTGGTCACATATGTTCTAGCGGAGGATTTCAGACCCGTAAGCTCAAGCAGGATTGCATCCGGTGAAATAGATGAAGAAGGACATCTTAAGAGAGAACTGCGGGTCGCGGTGGGCTCGGTCAATCCGAACAAGGTCGATGCGGTGACCGATGTGATCTCCCAGTTCTATGATTCCATGGATGTGAAGGCTTTCGCTGTCGAATCCGTCGTTCCGGAACAGCCTTTCAATGAAGACACCATAAGGGGTGCCATAAATCGTGCTAAGAACGCCCTGCACGAATGGGGCGACGCGGACATAGGTGTGGGGATAGAAGCGGGGCTCATATATGAGCCGATGACTGAAAAATACTATGATGTTCAGTACTGTGCCATAGCGGATAGGATAGGCTGGATAACCCTCGGACATGGCCCGGGTTTCATTTATCCCAAAAAGGTCATGGCCAATGTGAGTGAGGGGCTTGCCATCGGTGATGCCATGAAAAAAGCGTACGGTACTGAGAACATAGGGTATAAGGAAGGTGCGATAGGTTTCCTGACCGAGGGGCGCTACACACGAAAGCTTCTTAGCGAGAATGCGGTGATAATGGCCTTCGTTCCGAGAATAAGAAAAGAAGACTACAGGTAAGCCCGCCTTCTTCATCCTATTTTCCATAATATCTTTTAAGCGAAAAATCGCCTGTTTTCTTCGATTTCAATATTCATTATATTCAATACATATGTAGTCAAATCCGACAGTTATAAATAGGAATATAGGATATAGCCCACTGCTGAGGTGGCACATCCGATGGCAGAAACAGAAAAAGTTTCGGAAAAGGAATCAAAAAAGTTCGATCTCTTCTCACTGATGGAGCCGTTTATCCGTAAGACTCCCAAAAAGGTGATGATACCTGCTAAAGAGGCAGAGGACCGGACGGACCAGGGTTCTATATACACCAACATCCCCCCCATAACGGACCCCAATGTAGATGTGCTTGAGATAAAGCCCATTGTAAAGGATTTTTCATATTCTCGGATATTGTATGACAATGCTAACAGTGAATATATATATCAGGCAATAGAGCCGCAGCTCAGTGAAAAGGAACAGGGATATCTCATTCTTCTGAAAGACTCCATGAGCAAGACCATGGACTATGAGTGGGAAAAACTGGCCGACCATGATAAAAAAGAATACCTTATCGAGAGCATAGAAAGCTTCATCAAAAGCCGGAACCTTGACCTTCCCGAAGTAAGCAAAGAGAAGATAATGTACTATCTTGTCCGTGATTTCATAGGTTACGGTCCGATCGATATTCTCATGAATGACGAGGACATAGAGGACATCTCCTGTGACGGTACCAACATACCTCTCTTCATATTCCATAAGAAATACGAGTCGATAAAAACAGATGTGAAGTTTCTGGAGGACGAGGTACTTGATTCGTTCATAATCTCTCTGGGACAGCGCTGCGGAAAGAACATATCTGTGGCAAACCCGATTCTGGACGGTACCAGCAAGGAGGGGCACAGGGTTCAGGCAACATATTCCCATGAGGTTACCACCCGCGGTTCCTCGTTCACCATAAGGCGTTTCAAAGAAAAGCCCTTCACACCGGTTGAGCTGATAAAGTTCAATACCGCATCCGCTGAAATGATAGCGTATCTGTGGATGATGGTCGAGAACGGTAAATCGCTAATAGTCTGCGGTGGAACTGCGTGCGGTAAAACCGCGACGCTCAATGCGACAAGCCTCTTCATCCCTCCGGGTGCAAAAATCGTTACAATGGAGGACACAAGGGAGATAAACCTGCCACATGAGAACTGGATTCCCAGTACCACGAGGAGTGGTGTCGGCGAAAGAGGCGCTGACGGTAAGGCCGCCGGTGAGATAGACATGTACGACCTCGTCAGGGCCGCTCTGAGGCAAAGGCCAAACTATATCATAGTGGGAGAGGTGAGAGGTAAGGAGACATACACCATGTTCCAGGCCATGGCAACGGGACATACGACATATACGACCATGCACGCCGACTCCGTCAAGTCCATGGTGCACAGGCTTGAGAATCCGCCGATCAATACGCCCAGAATCCTTCTTACCGCACTCAACCTTGTCATAATCCAGACCTTTGCGAGGCTGAAGGACCTTCAGGTCAGGAGGATAAAGGAGATTGTGGAGATAGTCGGCTTCGAAGCGGAAACGAATGAACTTGTTACGAATCAGGTCTATGCATGGAATCAGATAACGGATACTTTTCTATATAAGGGACACAGTTTCATACTCGATGCTATCATGGAAATGAAAAATATGACCCACGAAGACATGCAGAACGAGATGAATCGCAGGGTCGAGGTCATAGAGTATATGGTTAAAAAAAACATAGTGGACTACCGGGAAATAGCCAAGATAATCACCGGCTATTACAAAGACCCGGAGGAGACCATAGAGCGCATAAGAGATGAACTTGAGGTGGAATCCGATGAGTCCTGAAGTTAGCGATGCATTCAAAGGCCTGGATACGAAAAAATGGAGCCTGTTCCATACGAAAAGAGTCAAGGCCGAAGATGTCATAGAGGGTTATGGTCCGCACATCGTTTATCTCCCGAAAGAGGCCGTCCCCAGTCAAATAAGACTTACACCCTTTCAACAGACCGCACTTCGTATCATGGGGAAAAAGGCGGAAAAAGAGATCGAAAAATATCCGGATTTGGATGACTGGCTTCTGAAATCCCGTATGCGTATGAGGGGCGAAGAGTATCTGGCATATGCTCTTCTGACGACATATATCATGTGGGCTATTGCGGGCGTTCTTGCAGTTGTATTCATCGCACTCTATTCCGTGATCGGATTCCTTTCCATATTGATCGCACTTATAATGGTCATGATCGCATTTGTGATTAAACCGTTGATACTTTCGATGCCCAAATCGAAGGCCAAGGGCAGAGGAAGAGATATAGACAAGAAACTCGCGTCCGCCATGTCCTTCGTGGCATCACTCTCATCCGCAGATGTGAATGTGGATGTCATATTCAAAGAGCTTGCAAAACAGCCTATATATGGGGAGATACAGAAGGAGGCCGAATGGATAACCAGAGACACCGAGTTGCTAGGTGTTGACATACTCACGGCCATAAAAGAAGGTGCCCTGCGCAGCCCTTCGGTCAAGTGGCAGGACTTCCTTCAGGGTGTGGTCACAACCTCCACATCGGGGGGACAGCTCAAGCCTTACTTCATAGTCAAATTACAGGAGTTCGAAAAGGACAGCCAGCTTGACAACAAAAGAAGGGCCGAAACTCTGGGAATGATGGCGGAATCGTATGTCACCGTCGTGGTCGCATTCCCGCTGTTCCTGATAGTCATCATAGCTATAATGGCGATAACGAACGGACAGGCGGAATCAAGCATACCCATGCTCTATGCGGTAGATGCGCTGATGATACCTGGCTCACAGGGTATTTTCCTTTACATCATGTGGGGCCTTACACAGGAGGCATAAGATGTCCGATGACAGCTTTGATCTGGAAAAAGCGAAAGCCACCTCAAAAAAGATACTCTACGCATCCGTAGGAATGGCGGTAATTTTCATATTCGTGGGTATCCTTGAGATGAACGGTTCGATGAAGACCATGTTTGATGCCTTCGACTATTTCATATTCGCCATACTTGCGATGACGGGGCCCTATGGCATATACAAAGGAAAGATAGACAAAACCATAGATGAGATAGAGAAAAGGCTTCCCGACTTCCTAAGAGATGTGGCGGAAGCGGGAAGATTCGGAATGACACTCGCGGATGCCATAGTTGTCGCCGCATCCGGGAGATATGGTAAACTGACCCCGGAAATAAAGAAAATGGCCGCACAGATACAGTGGGGAGTTCCGGCCACTCAGGCCCTCAAATTATTTGCCGAGAGGATAGATACTCCTCTCGTGAGGAGGGTCACCACCATAGTCATAAAATCTTCGGATGCCGGAGGTAATGTCGCTGATGTTCTTTCTATGGTCTCTCACAGTGTAAAAGATGTCCACCATGCAAAGGAAGAATTAAGCATAGAGATGGTCACTTATCTGGCTGTTATCTATATCTCATTCATGGTTTTCATAGCCACGATACTCATCCTTGACCTGACATTCCTTCCCCAGATGGAACAGGCCGGAGAAGCCCTGTCCCGTTCCGCGGATATAAGTAGTGGCGCAGGTTCCGTGACACTGATACAATCCGAATACATACCGGAGATCAAGTTCATATTCACACTCACCATCATAATACACGGAGTGGGAGATGGATTGGTGGCGGGAATACTATCTAAAGGCAAGTTCTCGGAAGGCATGAAGCATGCATTTATCATGGTCCTTATAGGTTTCATCACTTTAAGGGTCATGTTCGGCGGATTGAACCTTGCAGGAGGCGGATAAATGGCGGGAAGCCAAGTGGTAGAAAAAGTGGAGAAAAAGGAGGATACCGCTCCCCCACCGGGAATCAAGGACAAAGTGATATCGTTCGCAATAGGAAAGACGCCGGTCAAGATAATGCTTCCGAAGGAAGAGACATCCAGAGACCTCTCAAAAGACATCACACTGATACCCAAGATAGTGGATATGCATGTCAATGAAATCGAGATAGAACCCGTTGAAGAGCCGTATTCATATGTAAGGATAAAGTACGATACGATATCGAACGAATATATGTATGAAGTAATAGAGCCCCAGTTGAACGATGATGAGGATGAGGTTTTGATAGCGGTCAGGAAGGCACTTGTCGATAGGTTTAACCTCGTCGGCAAGGAGGAAATGAACAATAGAGAGGAGATTCTCAGGGAACTCACGGAGAAGGCCATAGACGAAACCGGTATAGAACTTAGCGAGATATCAAGGAAACGGATATTCTATTACACGAGAAGAGACTTCCTCGGCTTCGGAGCCATACATGTCGCTATGATAGAGAAACAAGTGGAAGACATATCTTGTGATGGCGTCAACATACCTATATATATCTATCACAGAAAATATGGCTCCATAAAGTCGAACATAAAGTTTGAAACGGCGGAGGAACTCGATAGTTTCGTGGTATGGCTGGCACAGAGGTCGGGAAAGCACATCTCCGTGGCAAGTCCCATGCTTGATGCCACCATGCCGGATGGCTCCAGGTTAAATGCCACACTCGGCACCCATGTGACCAAGAGGGGTTCGTCGTTCACAATAAGGCGATTCAAAGAGGACCCGTTTACCCCGATAGACCTGATAAAGTTCAAGACGATGAGTTCCGAAATGATGGCATATCTCTGGATTGCCATAGAGAACGGCCAGTCCATGCTGATATGTGGAGGTACCGCATCGGGTAAAACCACCACACTCAATGCTGTCCTGCTGTTCATCCCGCCTCAGATGAAGATAGTCAGTATCGAGGATACTCGAGAACTCAATTTACCCCATGAGAACTGGGTGCCTACCCTTACCAGAAGCGGTTTCGGTGCCAAAAACCCCATAACCGGAAAGGCTGCGGGGGAGATAGATATGTTCGACCTTCTGGCGGCGGCACTGAGGCAGAGGCCGCAGTACATGATGGTGGGAGAGGTCAGGGGTTCGGAAGCGTATGTTGTCTTCCAGGCCATGGCAACGGGAAAGAGCGCATACACGACATTCCACGCGGAGGATGTTCAGGCAATGGTGCACAGGCTTGAAAACGACCCGATAAACCTGCCGAGGACCCTGATCGCCGCTCTGGATATCGTGCTTCTGCAGGGACAGGTGAAGGTCGGGAAGAACATGACAAGAAGGGTCAAAGGTCTTATCGAGATAGTCGGTACGGACCCGCAGACCGATGAACTCATCACGAACAATGCATATATGTGGAACCCTGCAGACGATACCTTCAATTTCAGCGGCCACAGCTATGTCTATGAAAAGGTCGCATTGACAAAGAACTGGTCGGCCCGGGAGATGGAAAGAGAGGTCAAAAGAAGAAAGGACATACTTGATTACATGAAGAAGATAGGGGTGAGCAACTACAAAGAGGTCGCCAGAATAGTCTCCGCATACTACAAGGACAAGAAGAAGGTCATGGAAGAGGTCAGAAGGGTTCTCGAAGAGGAATGAATTGAGGCTCAGAGATATCGTTGAAGACGAAATAGCGGATGTTTTCGCAGAGGAAGGGATAGAGGAACTTTATGAAACACAGGTAGCGCCGCTGCGCTCCGTGTATTCCGGAAATAGTGTCGTTGTTGCGTATCCTACCGCCAGCGGCAAATCTCTTATCGCATATGTCGGAGCGCTCCGTTCCGTACTGGATGGAAGGAAGGCCCTCTATATGGTACCCCTGCGTGCACTTGCATCCGAAAAATACGAGGACCTCAGAAAATTCGGAAGAATCGGAGTGAAGGTCGGCATAAGTACCGGAGATTTCGATAGAAAGGACGAAAGACTCGGAAGGAACGATATCGTCATCGCGACCTCGGAGAAGACGGACTCACTCATAAGACACAAAGCGAGCTGGATGCGGGAGATAGGTGCCATAATTGTCGATGAGGTGCATCTGATGAATGATATGGGTCGAGGGCCCACTCTCGAGATCACACTTTCAAAGCTCAAAAAACTAAACCCCGGAGCACAGATAATCGCTCTCTCCGCAACGATAAGCAATTCCCGTGAAATCTCGGAATGGCTGGATGCGGAGCACTTTGAAAGCGACTGGAGGCCGGTTTCGCTAAGAAAAGGTGTACACCACGGAAGAGAGATACACTTCATGGACGGTGAGAGGCGCAATCTCGGAAAGATGGGGGTAGAAGGAATAGTTTCGGATGCGCTCGGCCGCGGTGGACAGGCACTTGTTTTCGTCTCTACCCGCAGATATACCGAATCTCAGGCTGAGAAATTGATAAAAACCGTGCTGAAACACATTGAACCGCCGGACACGGATGAGATAGGTCTTCTGGGCGAGGATAAAACAGCCGAAAGACTTCTGAAATGCCTTAAGAACGGGGTGGCTTTCCACCATGCCGGCCTGTCTTCCGTTCAAAGGAAAGCCGTGGAGCGCCTGTTCAAGGATCGAAAAATCGGGGTCATAGTTGCAACGCCCACTCTTGCGGCGGGAATCAATCTTCCTGCAAAAACGGTGATAGTCCGAGATACCAAACGATATGACATGTCGGGTTTCGGATGGGTCTCTCTTCCGGTTATGGAGGTCGAGCAGATGCTCGGACGGGCAGGTAGGCCGAAGTATGATAAGGAAGGGGAGGGTGTTATAGTTGCGAAATCAAAGGAAGACATCGAAAAGCTCAGGGAAATCTATCTTGAGGGGGAAAGCGAACCGGTCAGGTCATCTCTGGGTGCGGAAGATTCGTTGAGAACGCATACCCTTGCTCTCATATCCACCTTCGGAATCTCATCCGAAGAAGAACTGTATGAATTTTACTCCTCCACATTCTATGGGAAACAGAACGATGTGATGAAGCTCGAAAGAGCGATACGAAGGGTGCTTCAATTCCTTTTCGACAATGACCTTATCGAGATAGGGAACGGAGAACTCAGACCTACGGATTTCGGTATAAGGACCTCGGAGACATACATTGACCCCCTGAGTGCGGTTATCATAAGAAATGCACTTGAAACCACGGACGAGATAAGTGATTTCGGCTATCTTCACACTCTGGGCCTTACTCCAGATATGTATCCTCTTTATCCTAAAAAAGGAGAGGAAAGCAGGATATACGAAATGATGGGGAAAGATGAATATGAGACGCCCATAAGCCCTTATGACATGCGCGAAAACCGATATGTGCCTGCCTTCAAAGTGGCCCTTGTGCTCCATGACTGGATAAAAGAGGTTCCGGAGAAAAAGATAACCGAGGAGTGGAACATCTATCCGGGAGACCTCGCTTCAAGGGTTGAACTCTCGGAATGGCTTATGACATCCACCCGTGAACTCTCCCGACTTTTCAGGCCGGAGGATACGCATCGTATCTCACTGCTCGTTGAAAGGATACACCATGGAGTGGAGGAAAATGTCCTTAACATGATGCGTTTGGAAGGCATAGGTCGGACAAGGGGAAGAGCGCTCTACAACGCCGGTTTCCACAGCATATCCGATTTAAGGGGCGCTACGGAGGAACAGCTTCGGGATGTTCCCGGAATCGGTGAGGAACTCGCAAAAAGGATAAAGGAACAGGTGGGTGGAAAAAGAGAACACGGATACTGGTAAGTTTAATTTACCGAATGTGTTTCGGGATTATGCTCTCCGAAAAAGGTGCTCGTCCGGAAGAATCGCTTCTGTTGATCATAGATTATCAAGAGAAATTGTTTCCCGGGGTGGATGAGAGATACAGAAAAAGGATCTTGGATGCTGTTCCCAAGCTTATCAGGGCTGCGAAGATTCTGGGAATTCCTGTCATTCATACCGAACAGTATCCGAAGGGGCTTGGGAGGACAATACCTGAGATATCCGAATATCTGGAAGGTAAAGCGATAGAGAAGAGCGCGTTCAGTTGTTTCGGGTCTGATGAGTTCAGGGACGCTGTTGTGGAAAGTGCCGCCCGTTATCTCATAATCGCAGGAATAGAGACCCATATCTGTGTGAACCAGACGGCTTTTGATGCCGTTGATATGGGATATACGGCAGTACTTGTGGAAGATGGGAGCGGTAGCCGAAAAACGGATGACCATGAGACCGCAGTACGAAAAATGGAGAACAACGGCGTCCTTGTGGAAAGTTCGGAGATGATAATCTACGAGTGGCTGGAGAGCGCAAAGAACAGAAATTTCAAAAAGATTCTGGATATTGTAAAAGGTTGAGGGTTCAGTAATTCTCCACTCTGGGTGCGAGAAGATACTTTACCGAGCCGTTGCCGGATGCGATTTCGAACGCGAGGTCCAGCGGGTAATCGCTGCCGATCCTTATGCTCACATTCGGGCTTCTTATGGTGGAAACAATCTTTGAAAAATAGTCCAGCGGATATGTGCTTCTACCGGGCTCCTTGACATCGAGTTCTACCAGATCCTCCTTGCCGAGGTGTAGACTGGCCTCATCCGCACTTTCTGACTTGGATGTCAGGTCGAAACCGTTCTCATCTATCATCAGTATTATATTGTCTCCTATGGACTTCGCAGCGCTCACCCCTTTCTTTATCTCCACGACAGGTGCGATCGCCCTTGCCGGAAGGTCAAGGTTCGGAACCTTTGGCTCAGTCATGCTGCTGTCATCTATGAGCGGCATCTTTCTCGTTATGTTACCCACTTTTATAACGAAGAGGTTGGCTTCCTCGTCCTGGTCCAACACAACATCCGCATCGAGAGAGCCCAGTTTCAATACATCCTTCATTTTCTCAAGGTCAACTCCGAAAGATGTTCCGTCCGCATCATACTCCTGAAATGCGGACTTGTTGAGGTCCAGCGATATCATCGCTATTCTCGATGGGTCAACGGCCTTTATATGTATCCCTTCTCCATCAATATCGAACTTGGCCTCAGGTACAAGAGTGAATATTATATCGACCATCTCTCGGAGCACATTGAGCTTCGTCTTCGCGTGGAACATGTTATCATCCTCACACCCCCAACTCTTATTTTCTTATAAATCTTGCGAGAGGGAAAGCTATAAATACGGCCTAGGGTTAGCCGGGTCGGTGACGGTCAAAGCGACAGGGAAACACCCGTTCCCATCCCGAACACGGAAGTTAAGCCTGTCTGCGTATCGGTCTGTACTGTGGTGCGCGAGCCCACGGGAAGGCCGGTAAGCCGTCAACCTTTTCTCTTCAAACAAAAAGCATAAGAGTAAAGGTTTTAATATCGTCAGTTATAGGGGAGGAACGATAACATGAAGAGAAGGTTGGTTCTTGTAACAGCGGCCCTGATTTTCGCGGCCATGCAGTTCTCTATGCTGGGAGTCATGATGGGTGACGCATATCCTCCCGTGACCGGTGGAGATGTAGAGTGTGATACGACCCTGCAGATGATACCTATGACCCACACCATAGGCGGAGGTACGATACACTGGCATATAACAGGCGACAATGCAAGGGAACTGAGAATGCTCATACTGGACCGCTTGGACAATGCGACTATAAACGACATCGCTCCGAATGATACTGGCCAAGGTAGGAGAATCGGAGAAATAGATGAGTCCGAAATACGGGCCTATGTTGCAGCAGGAGATCATTCTTTCCTACAGAACTACATTCAGGGAATTCGAAAAATGTGGATTCGTGTTGATAATGATACTAGAACATTTGAAGAGAATCCCTCTGGAGAGAACTATGATACGGTTATGTTTCAGGGTGTAGAGATAACCCGTGCATCTCTTTCCAACAATAATATATATCAAGATACGGATGGTCTTATTGGACAGACGGCCGATTCCAACGCAGACATAGATATCTTCATGACCATAAGTATGAAAGATACTGTTCGCATTACTGATATAGACCTTTCCAACCCCACCATACTTAAAGCGCCCTTTGAATGCCTTACAATGTTCGATGAGAACGGGGATGTCGTTGATTCCGTGGAATATCGTGGAGACGGGGGCATGACCCACTGGACTATTAGCATCGGCTTTGATAGCTTCTATAATCCTTCTGTAAAAACCGGCACTCTGTATCTCATAAGAACCCCTGCGGGAGAAGTGTACAGATACAGCACGGATGTCCAAGACGGCGGTGTTATGGAAGAAGGAATGCAGCACAGTGATTTTAATCCCATTGAAAACCCCCAGATACTTTTCATAATAATGATAGTCTTCGGCTATCTGGCTGTTGCGCTCCCCACACATTTTTATCTGAAATACAGGAGCAGATATCCCAAAAGATATCGCGTAGAGGCAAAAAGGATCAAATGGCTGCACTGGCTCGGAAGAATTTTCCTTCTTTTGATGCTCTTGCTCTATTTCTGGCCCATGATCGGGACATTCTATTTCTCAGGTATCATGTTCATAGGTATGAGCATCGGATTGGTTGCTCTCTCCGCAGTGCTCAGTAAAGTGACATATGAAAGGGCGGAGGCGGCCATACCCCCCGAATATTTCGAAGAGAAAAAGGCCATCGGGAAGGCGCAACCTGCAAAAAAGAGAAAGAAAACCCCTACGCCTCCTGTTGCGGCATCATATGAACCGGATAAGGACAAGATACACTGCATAAGGTGTGGTGCATTGATAACCATAAAGGAAGGAGAGAACCTTCTGAAAGTGAAATGCCCCGTATGCGGAGCTGTACAAAAAAGAGTTGAGCGCGGATACAACCACCTCATACTGGACAGCAGCCTGAAAAACACATATAACATGTTGGCTGATTTTCTGAGGGACGGGGACGTGGCTCTGTGCCTCAGTACCAGTATGCCGGGCAAACTGAAAAGGACCTATCACCTTTCGGGAAAACTGAAATGTATATGGCTCAGCGCGGCGGGAGGAAAAGACACCCTTGATCCGTCGAACATAGACAAGATATCCGAGACCATAGATCGTTTCGCGGAAAAATACCCGGCATCAATCATACTGGTGGACGGGCTTGAGTACCTTGTCGTGGAACACGGCTTCGATGCGGTATCGAGATTCCTCAAAAAGGTGATGGACACGGCATCCATGAGGGATATAACACTGATGGTTCCAATTAACCCTGCTTCTTTAAGCAGCGATGAACTTACCATATTGAAGGGTGAGTTCGACAGAGTGGAGGCCCTGGAGGATATGGATGAAAGGGAATTCTTCTGAGATGCGGACGGCCGTAGCCGCACTTTTTCTTGGAGAAGGTAGAGAGGCCCTCACCGAGGACGAGGCCCTCCTTTCCATTTCCGTAAAAAGAAGATGGTTCTCTCCCGAGCTTGCAAAGATATTCATAGAGAATGCGCTCTCTTCGGGCCTCATCAAACGTGATGGAAAATACATCAAACCCTCTTTCGAATACGGCGAACTGGAGATTCCTTATGGATATTATCCCGATGATAGCGTCCTCGCGACAGGCGAAGAAACCGAAGATATACCCGTTGATGCGCTCTCCATGGACTATCCGTTTACGGATGAGGTCAAGTCTCTGATATATCTTATGAGAAAGGGGGAGGATGTGCGGAACAAACTGGATGCCGTAGAAAAGAAGCTCATGGAAAACTGAAAGAAAAAAAGGGTTTGTTCAGTTCACAAAGTCGATTTCATCGGATTCAACTTCGTTGCCGCCGAAGCTCCTTGATTCAGAGCCGACTATCTGTGAGGATTTTACACCGGTTATGACCACCAGAACTCTTATTGTTCTTTCCAGTTCCGGTTCTACGGAGCATCCCCAAATTATCCTTGCCTGCGAGCTTATCTTATCGCTTACCATCTTGGCAGCCTTCTCCGCCTCGGCAACGGTCATATCCGGGCCGCCCACAACACGAACAAGTGCTCCTTTTCCGTCGCTGATATCAACCTCTCCGAGAAGCGGGGATGTGAGCGCTTCGGTCATGGCATCCTCAACCCTATTGGACGGTGCGTCGGATTCGCCTATGCCTATTATGGCCATTCCCGCACCTTCCATTATGGTTCGAACATCGTTGTAATCAAGATTTACGAGGCCGGGCTTGGTGATTATCTCGGTTATGCCCTTTATGGAGCGCATGAGTATCTCGTCCGCAACCTTGAAAGCCGCTTCAAGAGGCATCCTCGGGACAAGTTCGAGAAGTTTATCGTTCGGTATGACGATGGTCGTATCGCATACTCTTCTCAACTTCTCAACGCCCTTTATGGCGTTCTCCATCCTCTTCACACCTTCTGCTTTGAACGGAAGTGTGACAATGGCCATGACAAGAGCTCCTGCGTCTTTGGCCTTTCTGGCTAGATAGTATGCTGTTCCGGTTCCAGTGCCTCCGCCCATTCCGGCAGTGACGAAGACTATGTCCGCATCGGCTATTGCTCTCTCGATATCATCTTCGGCCTCCTGTGCGGCTTTTTCCCCAATCTCCGGAATCGCTCCGGCACCGAGACCTCTTGTGAGCTTCTTTCCCGTCAATATCTTCTTATGAGATTTTATCGTCAGAAGATGCTTTGCATCCGTGTTCAGGGCGATGAGTTCCGCGCCGACGATTCCCTCTTCGTAAAGCCGATTTATAGTGTTCGAACCGCCGCCCCCACATCCTGTTATCTTTATCTTCACCTGAAGGCTTTCAACCAGTTTCTTGAGTTCTTCATCATCGGCCGATTCCATCATCTCAGCCGCCTGAACCTCCGCACTTTTTTCCTTTGCGCTCTCTTTAAGCACCTTATCAACTATCGACTTCATATTGAACACCTGATTTGTACGGGCTAATGGGTGATTAGATATATAAATTATCCGCTTGCGCTCACGAAGGGCAACAGGAAATGTCTCATCGCTCTGAGCCTTTCATCGCTCTTTCCGGTTATGGTTACGGCGGCATCACTGAGGGTGAGCTTCAGCTTAAGAGGTTTTTCATCAACCACCTCTATATTTTTTATATCCTTTATGGGTATTTCATAAAAAGTGTCTCCTATACCCACAATTATGTCTGATACTGATAGATACAACTCTCCCTTCTTCCACTTGAGGCTTATGTTGACATTGTCGTCAAGGAGATTGACCGAAAAGGCCACCGTTTCAAGCTTCTGTATCTCCATCGAATACCACTATAATTTAACAAGATGCCATACGCTATAAATAGCTTTCGTAAATCTCTTTATAGTTGCAAATAATGCGCGATTATGTTAGGGCAGTTTCTCATGTTCTTCATCCCGATATTCGTTGTCATAGACCCGTTCGCATCCCTGCCGCTATTCCTGACACTCACGGCAAATATGGATGAAGTACAGAGAAGAAAGGTCGCAAAGCTTGCCAACACGGTTGCGTTCATCTTTCTGGTCGTCTTCGCCCTTGTAGGGAAATTCATACTGGATTATCTCGGAATCTCCATAGATGCCCTCATGATAGCCGGCGGATTGCTGATGCTCATGTCCGGTTTCGAGATGATGAGGGAGGGAGATAAACCAAGGTCAAAGAAGAACAGAGATGCGGAGCGCATGGATGTCGACGGTAATATCGCGGTAGTACCTTTGGGAACTCCGATGCTAGCCGGCCCCGGTGCCCTGTCCCTTGTGATAGTCATGACGCAGAGCAATCCCCTCAGCATGTGGGGAATGATAATACTTTCCGTAGCTCTCACTCTCTTCATAACCATGCTCATCTTCTTTCAGGCATCGAGAATATACTCCTTTATCGGAGAGACCGGGAGCAGAGCCTTGACCCGTATAATGGGTCTTCTCGTGGCCGCTTTTGCCATACAATATATCCTGAACGGTCTTGCGGGATGGCTGTCACACATCGGCCTCGTCTGAGTGCAAATTTGAGGGAAAGTAAAATATACCTTCGTTCCTTTATAGACGACGGAGAAAACATGAGAACCCTCATACTGTCCGTGGACAGAGACGATGATTTCGGAGAGAAAGCAGGGGTTCGCAGCCCCATAATAGGGAGAAAGGCGAACCTCGAAGCCGCCGTAAAACTTGCATTGAAGGATGCGGAAGACAGCGACAGCAATGCCCTCTTCTCTGCGATATCTCTTTACGACAAAATGAAAAAAGAGGGGGAAGATGTCCAGATAGCGACCATATGCGGGCACAAAGATGTGGGAACGAGGTCTGATAAGAAATTGGCAAGGGAACTGGATTATGTTCTCAAAAAGACAAAGGCGAAATCCGTCTACCTCGTATCCGACGGTGCGGAAGATGACCATATCGTACCAATAATATCCAGCAGAAGCGTGAAGATAGACCATGTGGAGCATGTCTATGTCAGACAGAACAAGAACCTCGAAGGTTCATATTACATGATAGTCAAGGCGCTGAAAGACGATAAGATAAGAAAGAAAATAACTGTCCCCATCGCTCTCGCACTTATATTCTACGGCGTTCTGGTCGGTATGATGCCGTTCATACTTTATGTCATGATAAACGGAATAGAAAGCATACTCAATCAGGGACAGCTTCTGTCCGAATTCACACTCGGCGCATTTCTGACCATGCTCGGCCTGTATATGCTGTCATGGGCATATTCCATGGATGAACATTTCAATCGGATAATTTCATCATATAAAAAGAAAATTGAATCGGGGAGCGCTACGCCCTATTTCACGGTTGCATCGGCGATATTCATTCTCTTCGGAATGGTGCAGGCATGGGATGCATGGGACTATGTCGATGGCGGCCTGACGAAACATTTCATATATTTCCTTACGGCAGGCATATGGTGGTGGGTGTTCGGTGTCCTTCTGTATGAGGGTGGGTATGTAGTGGATGCATATTCGCTCAAAGGAGGCATACCGAAGAGCTTCTGGGTGGTAACGCTTTCAACGATATCTCTAGGTCTGATAATGTGGGCGGTTCTGGATTCGCTCAAGCTCATACTCGGATACACAGACCTTGAAAGGGCGGTCATGGGGATATACATCTCCGTATCCGCTGCGGCGTTCCTCATAATAACTGCGGTATTCGTGGGAAAGACCGGAGGAAAGAAGGCCAGAGTGGAGGCTCAGTGGAGGAAATAAAATGTGCATGGAACTGGAGAATGGTTCCTGTTCTCGCGGCGAACTGCCTGAAGGCTGTAAGATGTGCGGCCCGGGAAGAAAGATGGTGCTTTTCGTAACCGGTCTCTGCGATGCCGACTGCTTTTACTGTCCTCTTTCGGAGCATAAAAAGAACTCTGATGTGATATATGCGGATGAGATGCCCGTACGCAATGACGAGGATATCCTAGAGGAAGTGCGGGCCATAGGCGCGACCGGGGCAGGCATGACCGGAGGAGACCCTCTTAAGGCTCTCGGACGCACGGAAAAGTACATTCGTCTTCTCAAAAACAGATTCGGAGAATTGCACCACATACACCTTTATACGGCAACGTTCGACCCTGAGAAGGCCCGTGTTCTGTCCGAAGCGGGACTTGATGAGATGAGATTTCACCCCCCGCCCGAGACATGGGACGAATTCGAGAGAACACCGCTCTACGAAAAACTGAAAGAAATTCTTAAGCTGCCCATGCACATCGGTCTTGAGATACCTGCCCTCCCCGATAAAAAATATGAAATTATGCATCTTATACAGGTTGCGGATGAAATGGGTGTGGAGTTCATAAACCTGAACGAACTGGAATTCTCGGACACGAATCACGAGGCCATGCTCGGGAAGGGATATCATGTGAAATCGGATGTGGCGAGCGCAGTGAAGGGGAGCGAGGAGATGGCGCGCTCCATAGCGAAGGAGATGGATACGAAGATGACGATACACTACTGCTCCGCATCGTTCAAGGATGGCATCCAATTGAGGAACAGGCTAAAAAACAGGGCTGAGAATACCGCAAAGGATTATGAGGTTCCGACGGAGGACGGGACCGTGCTCAAAGGATTGATATATTGTGATGAGGCACAGACACTCATGGAATTGCTGAAGTTCGAGTTCGATGTTCCGGAATCTCTTATGAATCTCGATATGGAACGCAGAAGGATAGAGATCGCACCGTGGGTCATAGAAGAGATATATCCGGAACTTGAAGGATGCCGTGCGTACATCGTGGAAGAATATCCCACATGGGACCGGCTTGAGGTGGAGCGCACCCCTCTGGAGTGATGTAATGTATCGAAAAAAGAAACTCGGGCAGCATTTCATGATTGATGAAGGAATCCTTGAAAGGGAGATCGAATATGCGGATATCTCGGATAAGGATGTCGTCCTCGAGATCGGTCCGGGAATGGGAGCGTTGACCAAATATCTGGTGAAGAGCGCCGGAAGGGTGAATGCCATAGAAAAGGACAGGGCACTTGCAAGTCTCATCAAAGAAAGGTTTCCCGAAATAAATCTGATTGAAGGGGATGCG
The DNA here is from genome assembly GCA_964475625.1 of uncultured Thermoplasmata archaeon. GTDB lineage: Archaea > Thermoplasmatota > Thermoplasmata > WALJ01 > WALJ01 > JALTFR01. The sequence goes on from CAYYXK010000001.1 coordinate 79,488, forward strand.
ATGAAGATAGAATGGCCGCCCTTCGACAAAATGGTCTCGAACATACCATATATGATATCATCACCGTTGACCTTCAAACTTCTTGAATACGATTTCGATGTGGCGGTATTGACATATCAGCGGGAATTCGCGGAAAGACTGGTCGCATACGCCGGAGATATGGCCTATTCAAGACTGAGCGTTATGGCATATTATCGAGCTGAAATCGAATATCTTGAAACGGTACCGAGAACTGCTTTCAGACCGCAACCGAAGGTGGAATCCGCCATAATACGAATAAAACCGCGCAAAGAGCCGCCTTTTCATGTGGAAGACACAAATCTGTTCGAAGATGTGGTTCGTACGCTTTTTAGTGCCAGAAGAAAAATGGTACGCTCGGCTTTGCGTTCGAAGTATGGGGTTATAGATACCGAGTTCGGAGACCTGCGTGCAGAGGGGCTGAGTCCGGAGGAGATTGCCGAAATAAGCAACCGGGTCTACGAAATCATGCTGAAAAGGAAGAATTGAAAACCTTAAAATACATCCTCATTTTGGGGCGGAATAAAGAGGTGAATTGATGGAAGATACACTCTGCACCGTAGAAATACTCAGGGATGAAGACGGATATGTAGCAAAGGTACAGACAAGTTTCGGAAGATACATGGAATACAGAAACCCGGACTTTGAGAGCCTTATGCAGCAGCTTTATGAAGATCTTTACGAAGAGTTCGAGGGCGCTTAAGCCTCGTTTAACTTCTTTTTCGCGGCTATAACGCAGGATATCGCATTTTCAAGAGCGGTTTCGATATCACCCTTTCTTTTGGAGATGTTCGCATTTTTCAGGAACGGCGTTATATCCGATACATCCGTACCTATGTGTCTCAGGTCCTTTATCAGTGACTTCGCCTCTTCAAGCTGTTCTTCCAGAAGGGCCTTCATATCTTCTTCATCCTCTACGAAAATAGCTCCGCAGTGGGGACATATCAAATCCTCCTCCTTAACCGGCTGCTCACAGACAGGGCATACATATTCAACCTCTTCAAAAGAATCTTCGGAATCTTCTTCATCCTCCTCTTGGTCGACCTCCGTGATTCCGGCATCGTATGCAATCTCCGTCTCTGCCGATTCCGATACTCCGGCCGCAGGAGAACTGCCCAATATGTTCTGCATCTCTTCCAAAAGCTTTTCAGGGTCTACATCTTCGGAATCACCGATACTCTCAAGAAAACTTTCCAAGGGCGAGGTGTCTGTTCCGAGCATCTCTTCTTCGAGTTCGAATATATCCAGGTGCGCTCCGCAGTATGGACAGACCTCCACAGAGGTAGGTATCGTTTCCCCGCATAATGGGCATTTCTTTGTAGGCTCTTTTCGGCCAGACATGCAACCTCTTCTTCCCTTAGGACCTTCTCTTATATATGATTTTCATTTGCTCTCGGTAGAAAAGTACGAATAAAAATAGTAAAAAGAAAAGGGGTTTTAGAGGTCGTAGGGCTTGAGTGTCTTTCTCCCATTCTCCTTGGCTCTTGCGGTTGCATCCTTTATCAGATCTGCAACGGCTGCATCAAGCCTGTCGTAGAAGTCCTGGGATATTCTGTACTCGTCCCCGACCATTGCCTTTACTTCGGACTTTTTGATGATCATTTGTTCACCGTTCCAGAGAATACGCTTATGCTTTTTAAACTTTTCGCCCTAAACCCTCGAAAACGGGCGATTGACCCATATTTTATCCAATAATACCTTATGAATATTTAGAAGTTATAATTTCCAATACTGTGAGAAAAAATTTCTTGACTCATCAACATATTCTTTACCTTTTATTGACTCGTCCCGGACATCTTCATACTGCAAATGCGCCTTTTTACCCTCGAAAAGACCTATTATTCCACCTACGACCTCCGAAAGAGGGACGCCGTTGTACCCGCCTTCGAGAACATAGATTATCCTTTTCCTGAGATATTTTTCTGCAAAATCCTGTAAAATGGCCGCCAGCTCGAGATAACCCTTGCTTGAAAGCTCCAAACCGGACATGTCGTCCCTGTAGTGTGCATCCACGCCGAGGCTGACAAAGATGGAATCCGGACGAAACTGCCTGAGGATTGGCATTATCATGCTTTCAAAGGCGTATTTATATGTCGTGTCGCCGCTTCTTGCACTGAGAGGTATATTCACATTATATCCTTCCCCGTCTCCTTTTCCGGCTTCGGTGTAATATCCTGTTCCGGGATATATCCCCCATTGATGTGTGGAGACATAAAGCACCTTGTCCGACTCATAGAATATATCCTGAGTTCCGTTGCCGTGATGTGCGTCTATATCGATTATTGCAACCCTTTTGGACCTCTTCAAGGCTTTTTTTGCTGCTATGGCGGTATTGTTGAAATAACAGAAACCGCCGCCGTAATCCGGGCCTGCGTGGTGCCCGGGTGGCCTCACTATGGCAAATGAAGGTGTGTTCCCATGATAGCTCTCCTCCATTGCTGTGAGTGCCCCTCCGGCCGCCAGCCTTGCCACATCATATGTGCCCTCTCTTATGATGGTCTCGCCGTCGAGATATTTCATGGTTGAGGCCCTTATCTTATCAACATATTTGGAAGAATGGACCTCAAGGATATCCTTCTCCGATGCCGGTTCGGGTTCCAGTATATGCTGCCGGATTCCGAGAGACATTATTTTTTTTATGATATATTCCATTCTGAAGGGAGCTTCCGGGTGATATCTGTACTGGATGTGAGTAGCATATTCCGGATGATAAACGACGACCATCGAGCCAGTATATGCTGCTAGCATAATAACATTATGCAATATGAACAGTTCCGGAGAAAGAGTACATATATGAAAAGAAAATCGAGTGACTGATGGTCGATTTGACCGAGCCCATCGCATATACAGCAGTCTGTTGTTGCTGAACCCCTCGAGAGAGGTGATTTTATGGAAAAAATATGGCCATATGATTTTATTGGGGATACTCCCTCCTTCTTTATCGATTCAGTCTTTCTGAAGATAGAGGGGGCCAACCCCACGGGAAGTATAAAGGACAGGGCATCGTGGCACATGATGAAAAGGGCGGAAGAAAGAGGTGAGCTCGGAAAAGGCATGGAGATAGTGGAGGCCACCAGTGGGAACACGGGAATATCCCTTGCCATGCTTTCCGCACTGCGCGGTTACGGTTTCACCGCTGTCATGCCGGAAGGTATGAGTCCCGAACGAACGGCCATGATGCGCTCTTACGGTGCCAATGTCGTGCTTACACCTGCGGAAGAGGGGAGCGCTGGCTCGAAAAAGGCTCTGGAAGAGATGACGGAAGGGAGGGATGACATATGGTCTCCGAGACAGTTCGAGAACCCGGACAACATCGAAGCGCACAGGCTTGGAACCGGCCTGGAGATAGCGAGGGAGTTTCCGGAAATAGATGCCTTCGTTGCGGGAATCGGTACCGGCGGGACACTCATCGGAGTTGCGAAGGCCTTCAAGGATGCGAACATGGATGTTATGATGGTGGGGCTGGAACCTGAAGAGAGCGCCGTACTTTCGGGAAAGGAAAGCGGCAGACACGGAATTCAGGGGATAGGGCGGGGAGAGATAACAGCCATAATCGAGGAGAACGGAGGACTCGTAGACCGTATTATGACGATAAAGACGGAAGATGCCCTCGGTGCCATGAAATATCTGTGGAGAGAGAATGGGATATCCTGCGGAGTCAGTTCCGGTGCGAATTTCCTTGCGGCCAGAAGGCTCGCCATGAAAGGATATCGGGTTGCAACGGTTCTACCTGACCGGGGAGACAGATATCTTTCTCTGGTTGCTTCATGGGACTTGTAAATGGAAACCTCTTTTTATGATGTGAAGATGGGGAATCATGGAAGCCGTAATACTTGCCGGCGGATTCGGAACCCGGCTCAGACCTCTGACATATAGAATGCCAAAGGCCCTTGTACCCGTTGCAGGCAGGCCCATGATACTGCACCTCATTGATTCTCTGCCCTACGAAGTGAACAAAGTGGTAATGGCGGTCAGTTATATGCGCGACGCACTGGAAGAGTATTTCTCAAAGAACCCGGTGGACGGCAGGGAAATCGTGTTCATCGAAGAGAAAGTGGCTCTGGGAACGGGCGGTGCCATAAAAAATGTGGAAAAAGAGATAAGTGGGGATTTTCTTGCGTTCAATGGAGATATAATTTCATCGGTCAACCCTGCGATTCTCATTGGAAGGCTCAGAGAGACAGGCTCCGAAGCGGTGATATCGCTCTGGAAGGTCGCCGACCCATCACACTACGGAGTGGTCGACATGGAACCCGATGGGAGGATCAAAAGATTCATTGAGAAACCCGCACCGGGTGAGGAACCTTCGAATCTGATAAGCGCGGGGGCATATGCCCTGTCCTATGATATTCTGGATCTGATACCTCCCGGAAAAGTCGTTTCCCTTGAAAGGCAGATATGGCCTGCCGTTGTGGAAAAGGGTATGTACGGAGTGCCCTTTGAAGGATACTGGACGGACGCTGGGACCAGAGAAAGGGTTCTTGAAGCCAACATGCTTCTTCTGACCGAAAACGGAAAGCTTTCGTTCATAGATGAAAGGGCGGATGTGCGAGGAGAGGTGCTCCCCTATTCCTCCATAGGAAATGCGGTGATAGAGGAAGGAGCGCTTGTCGAGAACTCGATAGTCATGGATGGCTCTGTGGTGGAAAAAGGTGTTTCCGTCCGGGATTCGATCATTGGTCCGGACAGCAGGGTAAAAAAGGATTTTGAAGGGGATATTCTGACCTGAATCCCGAATCAGCGCAGTGCTTCTATGACCTCTTCCTTCATCGGCGCCACATCTATGCCCTCGTATCCGAGCATGCGGGCGAGTTCGTCAACATTGTATTTCTGTCCATAGGACCACAGGCCTTTCAGGATGTCGCCGGCCTCTGCGGAGTTGAACCAATCCCTCTGGGTTTCCCCGATTACGTGCTTTCTCAGCTGGGTTTCGAATATCCACGCCCTCAGATACTGGGAGACATAGAAGCCGTCGTCCACGTCCAAAAGATAGCGGTTAGCCTTGTGTCTCATCTTCAGGCCCTTTTCCATTATCTCCTTGTAGCGTACGTCCATTCCATCTATGTCCCTCCTTCCATGGAGTTCCATCTCGTAGAGAAGCTTTGAGGCGTATCTCCTGAGGAAGAAGAGTTTGTTAAGGAATGCGAACCTCAGGTAATCCTCAACTCTGTCCATATTGACATACTGTTTCAGCCACAGCTCGTCCGTGGGCAGGTAGTTGAATATGAATGCGTAGCTCTCACTAACCGAGACATCACCGAGGTACTTGTATTCGAACGGGTGCTTTCTGTCAACATGTGCAAAATGCTCCGTGTGTCCTCCCTCGTGCAGCATCGCCTGATAATCGTCCTGTCCTCCATGAGGGGTTATGACCAGTATGACTCTATCCGGTACCTCCACTGGCATGGTGAATGCGCGAGGATGCTTCTTCGGCCTCTCCTCGGTGTCAAGTATGACGTTCTTCTGAGCATCTGGGTCTATACCTATGCCCTTCATGGTGGCTTTCCAGTTTTCCACCACACCGTCCTTCGGGAAATATGCATCGAACTCCTTCGCCCTGAAAAGATAGGAAACGTCATGGCGCTCCGCCTTATCGATTGTTATCCCGAATGGCTCGAGAGAGCGGTTCATGGCATCCACATAGGCCTGCTCGGTGTCATTCAGGAACTGTTCCATCTGCTCTTTCAGAGGTTCCAGCTCTATGCCCTTCATGTCCTGGACCATGTCTATGTAGTTCTCATAGCCCAGTTCAACGGATAGGTCATGGAGCTTCAGCATCCTTTCCTTCAGTATCCCATTCAGTTCATCCACCACGGGGTCGGTGAGCGCATCCAGCTCGCTTCTCCTCTCCCTGCTGTCCTCATTGGATATGTGGGAGGGAATCGAGCGATATGGCACATCCTTTCCATCGACCTTCACGGTGGCCTTTGCCTCAGCGGTCATGAACTTTTCATCCATCTCGGCCGTTATGTTCGAGATATACTCGCCAGCCATGAATGAATACAGCATTGAAAGCTGCCTTTTCTCCTCTCCATCTGCCTTATCCCGCATATCGCGCACATAGTCCACGGCATCCCTTCCGAAGAGGTAGCCGTATTTCTGATATATTCCGCTTATGTTCAGCTCGTCCTTGAATCCTCCCAGATTCTGATAATACTCCTCATCCAGTTCCTTCGTGAACGCTTCCGCATCCTTCCTTATCTTCTCAAGGTCCATGTTAACACCTGCAGGGTGATGGCCGTACTCATTTAGAGTTTTTCCCATAGGTGGAATCATAGGCCTCTATCGACTCCATGATTATACCGTGTGCCGATTCCACGCCTTCCCAGCCCCTTATCTCGACCTCTCTGCCCTCCAGCTGCTTGTATATGCTGAAGAAGTGAGCTATCTCGTTTAGTATCGCCCCCTCTATGTCATCTATATCCTTTATCGCAGAGAACCTGGTGTCCTTCAGTGGGGCCGCCAGAATCTTATCGTCCTCCTTGTCTCCGTCAATCATACGAAGAATCCCTATGGGCCTCGACTCTATGAGAACTCCGGGGTATGTAGGGTATGTTATCAGGACCAGAGCGTCCAGAGGGTCTCCGTCCTTCGCCAGTGTGCCGGGTATTATTCCGTAGTCTCCTGGGTAATGCACCGCGGAGAAGAGCACCCTGTCCAGTTTGAAGATGCCGGTCTTCTTGTCCAGTTCGTACTTGTTCTGCGAACCCTGAGGTATCTCTATGATTATGTTCAGCCTTTCCGGGGGTTCCTTTCCCGGGTCTATGTCGTGCCAGTAGTCCGTTTCATTCCTCCTTTTTCGATTCCGTATATCATCAGATAAACCCATGAAGCGATTGCCACAGCCCCTATTGTCTCGGGTATGGCCAGAGAGGTCCATCCCGGCAGGAACATCAGCAGTATGGCGGCAATCAACAGGCCGAGCGTCAGATAGCCCTGCCATTCCCTTTTTACTGACATGTGGATTCCATATATAAGCATGGCCACCGCCGACAGCAGATAGAAAAGCACGGATACTTTCCAGTGTGGGCCCGTGTCCTCCGGAAATATTCCTATGAGTGACATAGATAGGCTGGAGAGAAAGAAAGAGATGGAACCGATTAGTTCGGCACTTCCTCTGCGCACCTCGATAAGGTATGTGGAAAATGCCATTGAAAAGGTTCCTCCGAGCAGCAGCCCGAGACTGAAGACCCACCCGTTCTCAGTATGCAGAGCCCCAAGGTCGGAAAGAGCGTTTTCCGTCCATGAGAACCATGGATGTATCGCTATTGCCAAGGCTATGAAAGAGAAAGATATCACCGGAGAAAGCAGCCCGAGCAGCAATCTTCTGTCTTTCATGGTACTGAATCGGTCCGCCTATAAATAAGGATTTCCACGGAAAACTTTTTATCCCATGCCTGAGAGGACAGGCCGTGAAATGCTTCAGGTGCGGAAAGAACGAAGCGGCCATAGACGGGCTTTGCGGGGATTGCTACATCGAAACGCATAAGCTTCTCGAATATCCGGAATACATCGATGTTCTGCGCTGTCTTCACTGCGGAGCCCTGTCCTTCGACGGAAAGAGATGGAGGGACACCGAAGATACTGTCCGGGAGCTCCGGGATATGGCTCTCACAACCATCAACATATCTAAAGAAGCGAAGGTGGAAGAAGTCGAGGACACGGTCATGGAGCGCGACCCCTATATGTATGACTACCTAGGAAAAATCACCCTGTCCGTCGGTGATTTTCGAGCCGAGAGAGAATTCCACTCCGTAATACGTGTAAAGGGAGCGACGTGTCCAGCATGCAGCAGACTGCACGGCCACTACTTTGAGGCCATAATCCAGATAAGGGCGGCCGGAAGAGAGATGACGGATGCGGAAAAGAAGATGGCACGAGATATCGTCATAAACCGGGTCTCTCAGGCTGAGAAAGGGAACAGAAATGTCTTTCTGACCGATGAGAAAGAGATGCACGGCGGACTGGACTTCTATATCAGCCACAGCGCAACTGCCAGAGGCACTGCGAAGGAACTGTCGGACTCCTTCGCCGGAAAAATCACCGAATCCAAGACCCTTACCGGAAGAAAGGAGGGCGAGGACTTCTACAGATTCACATTTCTCGTGCGGCTGCCCGAATACGGAAAGGGGGACTTCGTAAGGTATGGCGGCGGTTATTATATGGTGGAATCATCTTCCGGAAAGGGGTGGAAGCTGAAATCACTGGAAGGAAAACCGGATGTGCGGGTGCGTGGAAAGGACCTTAAAAGGATGAAACTTGCGGCCGGAAAGGATGATGTCGAGCATGCGATAGTCCTTTCTTCAACGGAGAACGAGGTTCAGGTCATGGACCCGAAGACATATGAAACGAAAAACCTCATAATGAAGGGGAAAAAGGGTAAAAGCGCCAAAATAATACGGATAGAGAACGAGATATACGCATTACCCGATGATGAGTAGTTCTATGGAGTTCCCGCCTTCCATATGGGATGATATCACAGGTTCCCCTCCTTTTTTTTCTATTATGCCCTCAATTACGGCGAGGTCGTCCTCATTTCCGCCTTTCATCAGAAGTATCTTTCTTCCGGATGCCTTCAACCAAGGTGATGCATAGGCCTCGCGTACTGCTTTTTCAGCGCTCTCCATTCCTTTTCCTTCTCCGATCCCGACCCCCACCTTCCCTTTGAGTGCGCGCAAGATGTCATCCGTATCTTCCGGAACGAAGAACTCGGAGAACCACAGTACGGTCTCGCTGAACATGCGGGTAACCGCATTGAACGCCCCGCTCATCGTGGCATTGGGCGCTATCTTCAGTATGCCGTCGTTCTCGAGAACTATCGCCCACGGAGCGCTCTTGATGAGCCGGTTCATTCCCTTTTGCGCCTGAGTCCTTCTGGCCTCACCCTCAAGAGAGAATGGCAGGGATGCCATTGGAATCATCCTTTTTGAGAGTGAACTCAGCATCACGGGACCGACGGTACCGTAAAAACCTCCCAGTCCGGATACTGAAAAAACAAGGTCGTAGTGTTCGAGGACACGAAGAGCGCTTTTCTCGGTCTCAAGAAGGCTTCTCCGGACATCTGGGCTCGAACTTACGGAAGCTATCATCTCCTCTCTCGTGGAAAATATGTTCCTGTATGTCCTATCCTCTCTGTCGTTCATGAGATATGTCTCTATTCCTCTGCCTTTCAAAAGCCTTATCGCATTGGCACCTGCGCCACCACATCCAATCACCGCGGAACAGAGCACGGACAGGAAAAGGCCTGTCCATATATGGTATTTATGGAAAAATCGGGGGTGTGAAATGGGTTTCAGTGCTTTTTCCTCTGGTCCAATACCCTTTTTGCTTTTATGCCTTCCTTGGGTATCTCTCCCGGACCGACGACCTTCACGCGGGGCGTAAGCGTCAGAACGGCCTTTATCTGGCTTGTGAGTTCATTAGCAAGGGTGCTCGCTTCCCCCTCGCTGAGCTTCCGCTTTGATTCCACCACCACATTCAGATTGTCCATGTCTCCGTCCGTGGTCAGTATTATCTGATAGTTCCCGCCGACCTTGTCGTTCCTCATGAGCACCCATTCGATCTGGCTCGGGAATATGTTGGTTCCGCGTATGATTATCATGTCGTCTGTCCTTGCCTTGACAGGGGCCATTCTTGCGTGGGTCCTTCCGCAATCACAGGAATAGGAATCATAGATGTATGTGAGGTCGTGTGTGCGGTACCTGATTATCGGTATGCCCTCCTTGGTTATGGTCGTAAGCACAAGCTCGCCCTCTTCCTCCGGGCCCAGCTGTTCGCCTGTCTTCGGGTCGACTATCTCGACTATGAAGTGGTCCTCCCAGATGTGGAGACCGTCGTGGTGCTCGCAGTCCGTGGCAACTCCCGGGCCGGACATCTCAGTGAGCCCGTATATGTCATAGACCTCCATGTCCCACTGGTCCGCCAGCCTCTTCTTGAGCCCCTCACTGAATGCCTCGGCGCCGAATATCCCCTTGCGCACCTTCAGGTCCTTCTTCGGGTCTATTCCCATCTTCTCGGCAACGGTTCCGAGATGGACCGCGTACGATGCCACGCCAGACATGAATGTGGTTCCGTAGTCCTTCATGAGCTTCAGCTGCCTCTCGCTCTGACCGCCTCCCGAAGGTACGACGAGAGCGCCCACTTTCTGCGCTCCGTAGTGGAATCCGAAGGCCCCTGTGAAAAGACCGTATGGTATCGGGTTCTGGAAGACATCCTTCTTGCTGAGCCCTGCCATGGCAAGGTCGCGGGCCATTATCTCCGCCCAGAGCTCGTCTATGTCGTGTCGATTGTATACCACGGTTATGGGGCTTCCCGTGGTTCCCGAGGATGCGTGCAGTTCCACGGCCTCCTCAAGAGGTATGGCTGCCATTCCGAAGGGGTAATTGTCCCTCAGGTCGTTCTTCACCGTGAACGGTAGTTTTGTTATGTCCTGAAGGCTCTTTATGTCCTCCGGCCTGACGCCGAGTTCATCGAATTTCTTCCGGTAGAAGGGCACGTTCTCGTAGACGCGGTGCACGGTCTCCTTCAGCCTCTTCAGCTGTAGCTCCTTTAGAGATGCGCGGTCTATGGTCTCCATCTTCGGGTTCCACATTGTCATGCTCACACCTTCTTTCTCAGGTCAAGGACATGCTTTGCCTTACCCTCTGTCCTCGGTATGGTTCCGGGCGGCAGAAGTTCCACCTTTGCGCGGAGCGTCAGAACGGCCTGCAGCTCGTCCTCCACCCTCTTCCTGAGCTTGGCCTCGTCATACTTGTCGGACTTGAAGAACTTGGGGTCTACCTCCACTTTCACATGCAGTTTGTCCAGTATCTCTCCGTCAACGACTATCTGGAAGAACTCTCCTGCGAGCTCGTCTATGTTCATAAGAACATGCTCTATCTGGCTCGGAAATACATTGACTCCGCCGATTATCAGCATGTCGTCCGCTCTTCCCTTTATCCTCATTATCCTCGGGTGGTAGCGTCCGCACTCACACTCCTCCCAGTTGATGACAGCGAGGTCCTTCGTCCTATACCTGAGCAGTGGCATGGCCTCCCTTGTGAGCATGGTGAATACCAGTTCTCCCTTCTGGCCCTCGGGCAGGACCTCTCCGGTCTCAGGGTCTATCACTTCAACAAGGAACTCGTCGGACCATATGTGAAGCCCGTTCTGGTGCTCGCACTCAACCGCCACTCCGGGGCCGTAAAGCTCGCTCATTCCGTAGACATCGTGGGCTCTCAGCCCGAATGTGTCCTGTATCTTCTTTCTGGCTTCCTCGCTCCATGGCTCGGCACCGAACATGCCTATCCTGAGGTTGAAGTCCTCAAGCGGGTCGTATCCCTCGGCCTTCGCAGCCTCGCCGAGGTAGAGCGCATATGAGGGTGTAGCGGCGAGAACCGTGGTCTTCATGTCCTTCATCATCCTCAACTGTCTCTTGGTGTTCCCTGTGGCAGTGGGGACCGCCATAGCGCCGAGTTCCGCTATTCCGTAGTGGAAGCCAAGGCCTCCCGTGAAAAGGCCATATCCATATGCGTTCTGGACTATGTCCTCGCTGCTCACTCCTGCTGCGGAATATGTCCTCGCCATGAGCCTTCTCCATGTGCGCATGTCCCTCTCGGTGTATGTGACCACTGTTGGAATTCCGGTTGTTCCGGAGGAGGCATGCATCTCCACTACATCCCTGATAGGTACTGCCAGTATTCCATAGGGGTAGTGGTCCCTCAGGTCGTCCTTGTATGTGAATGGGATCTTATGGGCATCATCCAGTTTCCGTATGTCATCAGGGGTTATTCCCTTTTCCTTGAACCGTTTCTTGTACATCGGAACGTTCTCGTAGGCATATCTCACCTGCCTTAGAAAGCGCTCCTCCTGAAGCTTCTTCAGCTTGTCCGTCCTCATCAGCTCTATTTCCGGATGTATCATCAAATCACCGCCTTGGCATTGTTGGACCGTAAAAATAGTTTTTGGTGGTGAAAGCTTAAATAGAGCAATGCCGAGTATGTATCGCCCGGATTACGAAGGGAGCCCTGAACAGTGATGGGCTCTGCAAGGTTCGGGTAACATATGTGTTCCGTACGGGTCCCTGTGGGACTCCGGCGTGTCGTCGGTGCATGACCTCAGGACAACCCCGGAACATGACAATCCCCCGGCATGGGTCAGGTCCCGGAGTGAGCGAAGCTCTCCGTGATGGGTTCTGTTAATGTCGGGGGACAAATACGGTTTTCTTACCTCCTTAGCTCAATTGAATGGGATATCTATATATACCGGAAAAGCGAATGTCACAACATGGATCGAGCTGTCATCGAGGTGCCGGAGGCTTTCGCAGCGATATTCGGGAAGGATGCTGAGAAGGTAATATCCGAAATGGTTCGGAAAAGGGGAGAAAAGCTGAAGATAGTTGAAAAACTCTCTGAGATGAACCTTGATGTCGATGACTGGGAAACAATGGAAAATGAGATAATCGAGGGTGCAATCGAATGATTTTCCTTGATACCAATATCTTCATGTATGCGGCGGGTTCGGAACATCCGAACAAGGAGGCTTCGGTGAAACTTCTGGAACAGGTCGTGATTGGTGATATCGAGGCAGCCACCAGTGTGGAGGTCATACAGGAGATTCTGCACAGATACACCCACATAGGAAGGAAGGAAAGCGGATTGAAGCTCGCAACATATGTTATGGAAATAGTGCCGATAATATACGACATTGAAAGACAGGATATCGAAAAATCCATGGAACTTCTCAGAAAATACACTATAAACTCCAGAGATGCCATACATGCAGCCGTCGCTTTGAACAGAAAAATCCCGATTATCTGCACATATGATTCGCATTTCAAAGCAATAGAAGAAATAGATGTAAGGAAACCGGAAGAGGTCCTTTCCGGAAACCCCTAAGCTCTGCTTTTCGATCGAAGCCCGGCTCCATACAACAACAGATAAGAGGGAAATTGTAGAGATTGTACTGATAACATATACAATCTTCACTCTTCAAATGCACTTACTACTTGCCTCACCTTCTCAATCACCTCTTCCTCACCTTCGACCTTCCTATTTCTCATGAGTATTTTTCCATCACATATGACCGTATCAACAGCGCTCCCGTTCGCCGAATACACCACATTCGACTCCCAGTTATGCATGGGCACCATCTCGGGAATGTCCGTCCTTATGAGAATTATGTCCGCAAGATAACCTTCCCCTATCTTTCCTGCGTTGATTCCAAGGGCCTGAGCGCCCCATTCGGTAGCCATCTTTATTGCCTCGTGTGCTGGCAGAGCCGTCGGGTCTCCTGAAACCTTTTGAAGGAGCGCTGCCATCTTCATCTCTTCCATCATGTCAAGGTTGTTGTTGCTTGCGGTTCCGTCGGTTCCCAGAACCGGCCTTATTCCGAGTCTTCTCATGGCAGTGTAAGGCATGATTCCGGAGCCCAGCTTCATGTTGGATGCGGGGTTGTGCGACGGCCAGACCCCTCTATCTGCATATATCCGCATGTCCTCATCGCTGAGCCAGATGGAATGAGCGGCAATCACATCCTTTCCAAGGAAACCGATGCTGTCAAGGTATTTCACCGGGCTCATCCCGTTCTGTTCCATGCTGTCCTTCACTTCCTTTTCCGTCTCCGAGACATGTATGTGCAGTCTTAGACCTTTCTCCCTCGCAAATTCGGCAGCCCATTCGAGACCCTCTCTCGAAACCGTGTATATGGCATGAGGAGCAACGGATGCCTTTATCCTCGAATTCCTCATGCTCTCGACAAAACGCACGAACCTTTCCGTCTCACCCATCTCCTTTTCCATCTTTTCCCCATCAAAAAGGTCCAGAAAGCCGTATCCCAGTGTGGCCCTCATACCGCTGTCCGCAACAGCCCTTGCGACATCCTCCATGAAGAAGTACATGTCGTTAAACGCCGTTGTTCCCGACTTTATCATCTCGATTATGGCGAGGCGTGTTCCCCAATAGGTCGTATCGCCTGTGAGTTTCGCCTCTGCCGGCCATATCTTCTCCTGAAGCCACCGATGAAGCGGCATGTCGTCGCCGTAACCCCTGAGAAGCGTCATTGCAGCGTGGGTGTGCGTGTTCACAAGGCCGGGCATGGCAATCATACCCTTTGCATCTATGACCTCGTCAGCCTCCGTCTGCCTGCCTATCTCGACTATCCTGTTCTCTTCGATGTAGATATGCGTCATCTCTCCGTTGAGCAGGACGTTCTTTATCAGAATGGACATGGAAGTGCATGAGGCGGGGATATTAAAGTTATTCCACCCAGAGGGACATTATGACCTCATCCACATACCGGCCTTTCACAATGTACTGGCCTTTTTTCCTGCATTCCTCCCTGAAACCCAATCCCTCATAGAATATTATGGCCTCCGTGTTCGTTGAAAAGACGGATAGCCAGAGTTTCTTCGCACCGTGCTCGACGGCCCAGCCCATCAGGTATTCCATCATGGCCTTTCCAATTCCGAGTCCCCTGTAGCCCTTTCTGACGGCTATGCCGAAGGATGCAGCGTGCTTCGTCTTGTTCATGCCACCTATTCTGACATCTGCGCTCCCCACCACCATTCCGTCCATCACGGTGACTATCATCTTTCTCCCTTTTCCGAAGTATATCCGCAGTATCTCCCTCTCCTGCGATGCGTTCCTCGGAACCTCGTCAGGCTCGATTAGAAGCTTCGTCCCTTCCCGAGCATGGCTCCTTATGTGGTCAAGAAGCATGTCAGCGTCCGAGAGTTTCATCTCCCGGATTATCGCCTTTCCCTTTCCGGTCTCAATGACCAGAGGCAGGCTCGATGTCCTTCGGCCCGCACTGAACCTTGTTCCCATTCTCAAGCCTCACGATGTACTCGGGCCTGTGGCCCTTTATGAACTCTATCCTTCCGTATTTGTTGTTCAGTTTGCAGAGTATGTGGTCGCCCACTTTGAACCTGTTATCTCCCTGTCCTCTCGCCTCGCAGCGCTCCGCCTCTTCCAGAGTATCATAGACCCTTCCGCATATCTCACACAGATATTTGACCATCTTTCACCACCACCTTTCCTTCCTTTATGACGGTATTGACCAGATTCACGCCGAAATGATAGGGTATGTGCATGTGGTTCGGCACGTCCAGAAGTATGATGTCCGCCTTCTTTCCGGGCTCAAGGCTTCCCACCTCGTCGCCCATCCCAATGGAGTAAGCGGCATTGATTGTCGATGAAACTATGGCCTCTTCCGGGCTCATCCTCATCCTGAGGGATGCGAAGTTGATGACCATCTGCATGGACTCGGTCCAGCAGTTCGGGTTAAGGTCCGTCGCCAGGGCAACGGGCACTCCTCTCTTTATGAACTCGCGGGCCGGCGCGTAGTGGTCGCTCAACAGCATGTGAGGAGTTCCCGGCAGAAGGTCCGCTATCATCCCGCTCTCCGCCATGAGTTCCATCTCTTCCTCGGAGGTTCTGACCAGATGCTCCGCGGATATGGCGCCGAGTTCAGCTCCGATTCTCACGCCTCCGAGGTTCTCTATCTCATCCGCATGTATCTTCGGCACCATGCCATATCTTTTCGCGGCGCTCAGATACCGCCTCGATTGCTCGGCATCGAAGACCCCTTTCTCGCAGAATATGTCAGCGAATTTCGCTATCTTCCCGGCTTCGGGCATCACATCATTAATCAGAAAATCTATGTAATCATCCCTGTCCTTATACTCGGGAGGCAGTGCGTGGGCTCCGAGAAATGTCGGCACGGTATCGATTGGGTGCTCCTCTCCAATTCTTTTCACGACCTCCAGCATCCTTAATTCGGTTTCAAGGTCCAGCCCGTAGCCGCTCTTCATCTCCGCAGTCGTCGTTCCATACATGAGCATGGTGTCCGCCCTGCGCTTCGTCTCCTCAAAAAGAGCGTCGAAGAATGCCTTCCTTGTCGCCCTGACGGTTCGTAGTATCCCGCCTCCGGCTTCCAGAATCTCAAGGTAGCTTTTCCCCTCGATCTTCATCTTCAGCTCATCCTCACGGCTTCCGGAAAAGACGGCATGGGTGTGCGGGTCAACGAAGCCGGGCATGGCAAGGCCTTTCCACTCGATGATTTCACGGCCATTTCCAAGCTCCCCGGCCTTTCCCACCTCAACGATCCTTCCGTTCTCGATAGCCACCTCGCCGTTCTCGATGATGTTCAGTTCGGAGGCATGTTCCCCTGTCCTTGGCCCTTTCGGGCCTTCGAGGGTTAGAAGCATCCTCGCCCTGACTATCAGGTCGTACATGCCGGGAAAATGGAGGATGGATTAATAGGGTTTTGGTGAAAAGAGAAAAATCATATACAGTTCAGGGTTTTTTCTCGATATATTGGAGTTAATCACATCTTCCACTTCATCATAGATTTTATATCAGTACTGTATTTGTTATCGTGAAAAGAAGACAGTAGAAATGTAAATTCATCCTCAACAAATTTTTTTTCAACATCATTTAGTCCATAAAGTTTGTAAATATATTTATTTAATTTTTTATATAAATTTAATAAATATTCATTTTTTGATAGATGTTCTGTGTTGCACGATTCATTCTTCATCATTTTCTCTATTTCTCTAGATAGGGCAGATATATTATTTATTATGGGATAATTTTCTTTATTATACTCTGGAGGCAACACGATAGGTAGTTTTTCTACGTCAGAAGGTGTCACACTAGCGGTCAAATTTATATAATCAAAATACCAATTAATAAGTGTGGAGTTGAGCAGTCCTACAATATAATATATTATGTCTTCATCTTTTATAAATTCATCACTCATTAAAATATAATTTGCAGAGTTCTCTAGATACACTCTTATATTTTTTTCTATATCATTTTGTGATATCTTTGCGCATATTAGTCTTTGAACTTGTTCTCTTGCAGTGATTCTTTGCAGCACAATTCTAGGGGATGCTCCGACATAGTCTCTATGTAGCCTTTCTTCTATTTTATTGGGCCGTTTGTACCACCACCCATCTCTTCGTTCATATGATAAATCAAGACAAAACATTCGGATATTGCGACCCCGAACCACAGGGAATGTGTTGTCTTCCGCATCGTAGTATTTTATGAGATATGGTTTTACATTATTATCAGCTTGTCTAATTTCTCCACTTTGAACTTTAAAACCATAATAATCTAGAGTTCTGTTTTTAAAAAGTTTTTTTATTATGTTATATGCTGTTTTATACGGAGATACTACCCATGGTTTGCTGTGTAAAACATTTCTATCTTCGTTAAATAATTCTCTTGCCTGTACATTACCAATTTCACAAATATTAGACTTTAAAGTTATTGGATTAAAAGTTCGACATATTTTTGTAGTATAGTCGTTATTCTCTTTTTGTAGTTTCTTGACAAATAACAAACATGTCCCTTGTAGTATTTCTTCAAAAACTCCACGCCGATCCATAAGATCAACAATTTCAATAATTTTTAGATTTTTAATTATAAAATACCTTAGTTTTTTAGTAAAATCATCTGTGATTAAGGAATTTGCAGTAATAAAACCGTGTATACCGTTGTTGTTAAGCAAATTTGTTGTTCTTGAAATAAACATGGAATATAAATTTAATCGACCAGTCAAAATATTTTTATATAATAATTTATAAAATTTTCTTTCTAAATCAGATATGTTTTTTGTCTTGTAAGGTGGGTTTTCTACAATGATATTAAAGCCTCCTCTTTCAAAAATTTCGGAATATTCCATTATCCAGTGAAATGGCTTAAGTTCAAGAAATTTTTGATATTTTTCTTTATCAAATTTCTTACTATCGCACTTTTCAAATCTGCAATAATATTGCTCATTGAGTTCATTGTTGAAAGAGTATGTAATCTCTTTTAATACACGCCTCATCTCGGTTTGAACTTCTTTGTCGTGTAATACTCGATATCTCTTTACCAAATCTGTCCTTAGCCTGAACAAGTCCATAGGATTTATTTCAAACTTGCTTATGAGTTTCTTTGCCTTATTTGCAATGTCTGGTACCTGCTCTTCTAAAAATATCATATTTTTTGCGAGCGTCTCACTCGCATCACCCTTGCCGAAGAAGTTCTGCTTTAATTCATCTGTAGATGTAAGTCCTATCAATGAATTACCCGATCTAATATTGAAATCTATGTTCGGCAGTGGCTGCACATCTTCTTTTGTTCTAAATGTCTCCGAAAGAGCCAAAAACAGCCTCAGTTTACAGATCTCCACAGCACCTTCCAGAATGTCAACTCCGAATAGATTGTTCACGATTATATGCTCTCTTATCTGATAATTGCTCCAGCCCAAAATTTCTTTATCTCTGAGTTTATGATATATCCTTTCCAGAGTAACCATTGCATCCACTAAAAAGTGTCCGCTTCCTACAGCCGGGTCCAAAATCTTTATGTTCTTTAGAACTTCAAACAAATATCTGAGATGCTCCTTATTGTCGCCCTCAAAGATCTTATTTAAATCTTCATAATCTTTGGAAAATTTTTCGTTAACTCTATCTAAAAGATAGGGATGTATGGTATTTCTAGCTATATATGTCGTAATCTCTTCGGGCGTATACACTGCTCCCAAATCCTTTTTGTTTATGCTTTTCTCGAAAATATATCCTAAAATTTCTGGGTTTAACTTATCTACCTCCCCACTTCTTTCATCCACAGTCCACTCCTTGCATTCCAAAAGATTCAAAACAGGGATGTTTCTTTCTCCCTTTAAAATGGGATAACTCATCACCCGATAAAAAGCATCGTTAGGGATTTCGATATTATCTTCATATTTTAGTTCAACTTCAGATTCGATAAACAATCCTCCGTTGAGATATGGAACATCGCCTATTAATTCGTTTATTTCTTTACTTCTTTCTTCTTGTTTTACACACAGCCCATTAAAGAATAATTTCTCCAAGAAATCCTTGTAAAAATTACTGCCATCTCTTGTGACTTCCCTGAATTTCTCCACAAAATAACTTTCGTTATTGTCTAGTAATTTCTTTTTCTGTAGGAACCATAAGAACATCATCCTTTGAAGCATGACTTTTGTAAATACGTCCCTTTCGTGATCATCGGAAATTCCATTAATTTTTCTAAATAGATAGTTCTCGGCATCACAGTATAGCTGATAGAATTCTTTAATAAACTCGCTTCTATCAAATAACTGTTCAATGCTCTCTATGTTGTTATACTCAAGAGCATCTAGCTTTTTAAGAAAGACATGTTCTAAATCCTCCCTTTTTTTCTTTAATCTTAGAATCTTATCAGTGCCGGCATCATATTTGTAAAAACGATATTCCGAAAGATCATTTCTGACCAGCAACATATATTCCATAAATAAGTTCTTCAATTCTTTCTCATAGCTTTTTATGTCATCTTCAGGAGCATATTCTATTACTGATAAAATAGTTCCATCATCAGACACCTCAAAATAAGTATATTTTTTTTCTTCCAGATATTCCGGCACATAGTCTGAAGTTTTTCTTACAAATCCCTTATCTTCAAAGAATTGTATTATTGCCCCAAACTCTCTTCCATTTTTAAATACTTCTGCACTCATGTGAACCACCCAATAACCTTCCATTCTAAATCTTTTTCTGTTCTAATGCCTCCGAAATATGTATCTGGTCTCTTTGCCAGATAATTCTCATAGAAATTATTTAGAACTTTCACTATCTTTTCTGTAGAATGTTTTTTCAAATCATCTCTTACAACATCGATTCCTTCTCTGCGGAACCATTCTTTTAAGAGATTTATTTCTTGACTTCTAAGCTTCATGCTTTCGTATATCTGCCTCACCATAAGTAACTGTGCTCTTTCTTCCTCTGTCTCTTCGGTTAATCTTCTATATCCGGTTAAATACCTTAGATATCTAACAATTTTTCGATGTATCCCCTCAAAACTCTGTATTTGTCCTTGTCGCAATGGCGTAAATAGGCTAGCGTAACTTTTGAAAATTTCCTCATTAAATCGCTTATCTGTATTTTTAATCTTCTCTTTGAGCCGCAAAACATCACTCTTCTCGAGATTGATTACTTGTTTCCCCCCATCCATGTCGGAAAGATTTAGGATAAAATCCAAATTTCCCTCTCTAACTCCCTTTTCATCTGCAACAACTACAAAATTTTTCATTTTTTCATTCCTTGTTTTGTCAAAAACCCTATAAACTCTTATCAGTCTATCATGTTCAATAACTGCATAATATGGTATCTCTTGAAATTCTTCATTTAATATCGCAAATTCTTTTTCAGAAATGCCCATTTCCATCAATTTAGATATTATTTTCAGTTTCTGAAGAGTCTCTGGATCTTCTCCATATACATCAGCCCCTCTAAAATCTTCGCTTCTGTAGTTTATTTCCAGTTTACCAATATCAATCTCTTTTCTAATATTTCTTATTTTCTCTCCAATAGTATCGACCGTTACTTCTTCCTCCTCACTCAGTATCTGCATTTCTTTGCACAGAAGATTTTTCACATCATCTATTTTATCCCATAGTTTTTTAAGCAATCTTAGGAGCTCCTCTAAATCCTTGTTAGGAAAGAAATTGTAAACATAGACATCCTTTTCTGATCCAATTCTATTTACTCTTCCCACTCTTTGAACGATTCTCATGGGATTCCAGGGCAGATCATAATTTATAACGACGGAAGCATCCTGAAGGTTTACTCCTTCACTTAAGGCATCTGTAGAAACAAGAAGATGTATTTCTTCCCCTTCTTTTAATGTATAATTATTGGCAATTGGAGCAAATCTTTTCATTCTCCTTTCTTTTGTTTCTATATCGACATCACCCGTAATAATTTCTGTTTTTATATTTCTGAATCTTGAATCAGATTGTCTAGATAACCACTCCTTGATTTCATTGAAAATGTAGTTCGCTGTATCTTTAAATTGTGTAAATATCAGAATTTTAGGAACGCCCCCACCATTTCCAATTATTCCGTATAGGACTGATTTTAATTGCTCTAGTTTCGGATCGTTATATTTATTTTCATCAATTTTTATTTTTTCAATTTTTCTTATATATTTATCAATAATTTTAAGATCTTTTTTTGTTTTTTCTATAAGAGAATTCACATCTAGTTCTCTTTCCCCATCTTCCTCCATATCTTCAACACGCTCTGTAAAATATATGCTGATCTCTTCATCTGTATCAATTTCCATAGATTTCTTTCCATACTCTTTCTGCCATTCTCTTATAATTTTTTTGGAGGTATAGTCCTTTGTAAGTAATGAAAGTAAAAATTCCTCCTTTCTTTTTATATTGTGAATAGACCTTTCAAAAGAAAAAATACTGCTTTCAATTCGTTTAAGCAACAGTATCCTTAAGAGAACTCTCAAATTATCTTTTCTTTTATCTTCTATTAAAAATAAATCTATATATGGATATTCCAATTCTTCCAAGAAATCAGCAAGCCCTTCATATAATTGAAGATAATCGTTATAATACTTTTTAAGATTTTTGTCATACTCTATTCTTTTAACAAAAGGATCTTTAAATACAATCGGCTTTCCATTAATCTCTGTTCCTCGATATAGTGGAGAATCCCTTATATATATTCTGGTTCTCAAAATCATCAAATCATCAAGAATCTCATTTTTTATTTTTTTTACTTTTTCATTCAATCTATTTTTTAATTCTGTGTTATTAGGTGCGGTTTGCAGATCTTTTTTTATTTTTTCATATTCATCAAATAATTTTATATTTTTTCCTTGGCGGCTTAAATCTCTTAAATCTCTATCTAAAAATATTTTAAATATGTTAATCAAATCAGATATCCTATTGTTTAACGGCGTTGCAGATAGTAATATGAACCTATTTCTGATGCCCTCTTTAACACCGTGTCCAGTTTCTACAACATATGATGTTTTCTTTTTGAGATATTGTATGTTATTCCAAGCATTAGTCTTTTCGTCACGAAAACGATGGGCTTCGTCTATAAGGATTATGTCGAACTCATCCGCCATCTTTCTCAGACTCTCTTCTTTCAATCTAGTAAATTTAGAGTATGACATAATGCGAATTTTTCCAATCTCTCCTTTCTGTTTATCAATTAATCTGAAATAAAACTCCCCATCAATCAAATTGACAACGCAATTATTAAAAAAGTTTTTCAGGAGTACTTCATCTCTCCACTGCCGTTTAAGATGTGCTGGAATTATTAGCAATGCCGCTTTGTTTTTTTCTTTCCATTTATCTTCAAGTGCTCCGTTCCAAAAGTCAATCTTATTATAGAAAACATCTTTTATTATTTGGGATCCTATGAAGCTTTTACCTAGTCCAACAGAGTCTGCAATCAGGCAGCCATAATATTTCTTTATTTTATGTTCTGCATTTAACACACCAATCTCCTGAAATAATGTCAATATCTTTTTCTCTTTTGCTAAATCCACTCTTCCATCCAACAATTCATATGCAAGGATTTTAAATAATTCTTTTGGAGGTAGATACTTACCCCACCGAATAAGCTCTTCTTCGAGAATTCCAGATGTCTCAATCACTTCAATGAGATCGTCTCTAAAAGGAACTGTTTCGTTTTCCCATAAGTTATCGAACCAGTCAATCAGCGGTTCTACGATTTCTGACTGTTTTTCAATGATATTTAGTTCGATATTTTCTTTCAGACCCGGTTTTGTGAAATTGCTAGAACCGACAATTGCAAAACTATGATCTTCACTTATAAATATATATAATTTTGGATGAAATTTACCTTTGTTGTAAATCCTCACATCCACTTTCCCCTTAGAAATCAGTTCATGAAGTTCTCGGATTTTCCTTTTTTGTACCTCATCGACATCCGAAAGATCACGCATCAAGTTCTCTTTTAAATAATTTATATCATCTCTCATGTCTTTTTTCATATATCCTTCTTTAATTTCTCTTTTTGTGTTCTCAGTAGTCTCATCCCCCATTATTATCTGTATATGATCTACATTTACCAAATCATCTTTTAATAAATCATATCCATTTAAGTAAAAATAACCTGTTGCAAATTTCGCATATTTGGTATCTTTTAACAGATTCTTTATCGAATCCAGCAAAAGAGTTTCAGATGTCCTATTGTCTATTATGTTATTCATCCACACACCTTTTCCACCAGATAGCCCACGCAAAGTTTTATTTCGTTTTTGAACTCATAAAATCTTACATTTTCATCCATCACTCCGCCCCTATTCAATCTCCCTTTAAGAATCTTTCCCCCTGTTGTTATGACATATTCAAATTCTCGCACAACCCGTGCAACCATTCTTTATTTCCTATTTGGCGGTGAGCATGTCCTTCAGGTGCTCTCTATCCCCTCTCTTAAACATATACTACCTCTCTCTTTATGCCTTCGCGCACCGTCTCATCCCTTATTGAGTCTATCCCTGCCGGAGTTAGCAGGTCTATCGGCCTGTTGAAAAGGCTTTCCAGATACTCGATTAGTCCCCCAACATTCCTGAACGTTGCCTTTCCTTCCTCGAATTCCACCACCACATCCACATCGCTGTCTGACCTCATTTCATCCCTGACGAATGAGCCGAATATTCCTATTCTCTTGACTCCGAAAGATTCCAGTTCCTCACGATGCCGTGTGAGCACATCGATTAACTCATCTCTCCCGTAAATGCGCTCCGCACCTTTCCCTGAACCGCCGGAATCTTCAATCATCATAATCTTCTATGCTGCAATCATATTTAAGTCTTGTCGGCTCGCCCTTTCTTCTTCCCTTTCTTCCCTTTCTTCCCTTTCTTCTTTTTCCCCTTCGCTTTCGTTTTCTTCTTCTCCGGCCTGTCCCTCAGTTCCTTCGCCCTCTGCTCGACTGCTTTCAGGAGTTCGTCTCCAATGTATTCCCCGTCGTTGGCATCCACTGCAGCCGCTATCCTTATCTTTCCGGCCATGAACCTTGAAATTTTCCCTCTATCCGAAAGCCTTGTCCGGTGAACGAGCGGGTGCTGGTAGATTATCCCGTGCTTCGGCAGTCCTTTTCCGTCCTTGAGGTACTTGAAGAATGCGTTCTCGGCCCCGAGAACCTGTATCGTGCTTGACGGCATGGTTGAAAGCCTTTCGAGCCCGCCTGCCATTGATATCAATCTGGCCCCTATGCTCGGGCCGACAAGGGTGCTCAGGTTCGGAGCCCTTTCCTCCATCAGTTTCCTGAGCTCCTTCTCAAGCTCGGCCCTGGACGCCTCCAGCCGGTCAACCGATGTCTTCAAGGTGTTGAGCGCCGGATTCGATGCATAGACTTCCTTCTCCTCGTGCTCCCTGAACGGGTCGTGGTATCCGTACCACTCGCGGAGCCTCGTTGAAAGGGTATTCAGCGCGTCTATCGTCTCATCAATAGCGCTCACCGTCTGTATTATATCATCGCTTTCGCTCCTTCTCTCAAGGACCATCTGCCTGCCCAGAATCAGCAAAGCCTCATGCAGCGTGTCCCTCTGAAAATCATAGGCCTCCGGCTTTATGTCGGTTATCCTCTTCTCGGGCTTGAATCTGCCTAGCGGCGAAAGCCTGCGCTCCCCGACCAGAACATTCTCCACCGTTCCGGCCAGCTCCCTTTCCTCGTCCAGAATCTCCCCTTTGCGTATCCTGAAAAGCCTGTCAGCTATCTCCTCCGCATCCTTCGGGAACAACCTCGAATCCTTAACCTCGCTTCCATACACGAGGAAGGTGCCGAACCACTTCGTTATCAGTCGCACACTTGCCAATAGGGGCCGGTAATTAAAGGTTTTTGAGATGTCAAAAAATCTACCATAAAACAGGTGATTGGCGTTTCAAAGCAGTATTAAAGCTTTTTCCTTCTCGAAAGGATTATAAGATACAAAACAATTATGGTTAGCATGGATGATGAAAAAATATTTCATCTTTTGAAAGAAGCCCAGACTTGGAGGGACTTATTCTCTATCCCAGAAAGAAGTGATCCTTTTGTTAAATTGGAAGAGACCTTTAGAAAAAACATAACTAGTCACAAAAGAACAGGGTTTGAAATTCAAATAAAAGCATTCATCCGAGGTGCAGTTAAAAAGAAAGAATACATGGCGATATCAAACTATCTTTATTACTATACGGATACATATCTCTATGATGCAGTTTACATAACTCCTCGTTTTCCAACGGCATCAAAAGAGGTTGGTATCTTGGCTATAACTTCCCCGTGTAATAGAGTTGTAGAATGTCCAGCCGGTACTCTTTTTGAAATATCTGGAAAACTTCTTCATTTAAAAAATATTCCTTCTTCGGATTATTTTAAGATGCCTGATATTGACATCCCGATTGTTCTCTCATCGTGTGAAAAAATCTTTGAAATAGACAGGTATGAAAGCTTTATAGAAAAATGGGAACCGGATTTTATGAATGAGAAGATGATTATTGAAATGGTGGAAGATGTATTTAATCCAGAAAGAGGAGAGAATAGAGAATCATTACGCTATGCATTGCTAATTTCCTTATTTAGTACTCCCATAATAAAGAAAGATGTTGCTAGAGAGCGGGGTGGGACTACCTATGTTCCGTCAGCTACTTCATGGAAGCCTTCCTCGAAACTAATAAAGGATTATGGTAAAATAATAAGAGAAATTCATTCTCCATATTTCATGACAAAAGCCAATTTTGGTAAAGAAGGATCTCAGTTCAAAAAATTGAATATTAAACGGTATAAATCTGACTATATTCTATATTCTCCACAGACAGATATGGAAAATGTAAGAAAAAATTATCCTGTCAATGAGCTTAACAATCTTGGTCATATACACATATTTTCCGATTTGATGAGAATAAAAAAGCAAATTAGAATCAATATATCTAATCTTTATGCCAATCCGATAGATAGTCCCTACCGTTTTGTGGATTTAAATCCAATCCTCTATTATGCAGGACAAATAAATCCTGATGTAAAAACATTTAAAAAATATTTTAAAAACGAATTATACACTGACCGGAGAGCACCCACACTTATAGATTTATTCGTATTAAGAAAAAGCCTCAAGAACCCCGTAGTTGATTCAAGTAATCCATATATTGAGAAAAAAGAACTTGCATTAAAAAGGAGACTGGTGGATGAAGAATATCCCCCTCTTAACCTTCTAGCAGTTCAGAACTACATAACACCATCCCTTTCTTTGAAAAAAATAGGTTTCTCTATCATGAGATTTGAAAATATATCTTTAGAAGAAGCTTTTGATAAAGCGGAAAAAGTCATATATAATAATTTTATGGAAATAGCAGATGATATTTTCCATAAAGATGTTTGGTCAGATAAGGACTATCGAGTGGATGCATATGTTGCTCTGAATCATCTAGAGAGCTCTCCAGAGACAAAATATATCTTCAATCTTAAGAAATGTATTGCGTTGCTACAGAGCCCGTTTACAAAAGAGCAACTTATAGAAATTTGTGAAAACAGAAACTGTAGACTAAAACCCAAAAGAATAGAATTTATCCTAGAAAACCTTAGACACGGAGAAGGTCGTGTTCTTGGTATCAAAGAAGATAGAATCGGTCTGTATTCTTCCATATATGAAAATCGTTTTACAAAGGAGTGATGTTCTTTTTGAAGTCATCCATGGAAACGGTTCCCTCTTCCTTTCTCTCCGCTATTATGCGCAGGTCGTGGAGGTCCTCGATAAGCTCCTCATACTCCTCTATCGGTACTATGACAGCCTTCTTTTCCCCGTGTTCGCCCACGACATATTCCAAGGTTTCCATGAGTTAATTGAATCACTGCATACTATTTAAGGATTAGGTCTTGGTAAATATCTCAGGCAAGCTTTTCGTACTTTTCGAGGACTTCACCGCTGACCTCCTCCCTGAGACTCTCAATATTGTCCGGGCCTATTCCCTTCGCCTCAAGTTGCGCTCTCAGGTCCTCCTGTATCATCCTCCTTATAGCCTCACGCACAACCTCGCTTCTGCTCTTGTAAAGCCCGTCTTTAACCTTTTTATCAAGGTATTCCAGCAGGTTTCCCGTTATCTCGACGCTTATGTTCATGAAATACCGTACTATTAGCGGGCTAATAAAGTTTTCTCATGTCTTCCCTACTATCTTTATCACATCTCCATCCTTCAGTTCGTGGTCGTGGCCTATCACCTTAGGCAAATAAAACCCCCTAAGTACGAAAATACAGCCATTTCCAGAGAGGTATCGCCTCTATCTTTAATCCGTCTTTTTCCACCACGGTTTCACAGTTCCATGTGATTATCTTCATATTCCTGCAACCCGTAGACTCGGAAGCCTTGATGAGCCCGTTGATCTCTCGTCTTTCTATCTCACCCTCTGTTTCTACATAGCTTACCTGAATCAGTTCTTCGATGTTTTTCCCTTTCATTATGAAAAAATCCACCTCTCTTCCCGAAAGGTCTCGCCAGTAGTGTATCTCGATATTTTCATCCAGAGCCTTCCTCCTTTTCAGTTCCAGAAATACCATATTCTCCATAAGCAGTCCGGTGCTTTCAGTCGGGGAAATGGAAAGTGCTTTTATCAGGCCGGTGTCCACCACATACAGCTTTTTCGGGGAATTCACAACCTCCTTCGGCTTTGGAGAGTATTTTTCAAGTGTGAACATAAGATATGCCTCTTCCAGATACTCCATGTAGTTCTTCGCTGTGTGTACGCTTTTCAGGTCATGGGTGTTTTTCATCTTATTGTAGCTGACCATTCTGGAGAAATTGGATATTGCCGTGATAGCGAGTTCCCTGAATGTCCTTGTCAGCCTTATGCTGTGCCTATCAACTATGTCTCTCGATATTATCGAGGAATAAAGTGAAGAGAGATACGGGTTCCTTATCTCCGGATTTTTCACAACCTCCGGAAAGCCCCCGATCTCCATGTATTCCTGCAGCTCTCTCCTCAAAAGCGATGAGGAGCGAGTATCCGCTTCCCTGAAACTCATGCCTTTCCACATTAGAAATTCTCTGAAAGAGAATGGAAAGATCTCCATCCTTATGTGCCTGCCTGTCAGATATGTCGATAGTTCCGTGCTCAGAAGTCGGGCATTGCTTCCGGTCACAAAAAGATTCACGCCATTGCGCTGTAACCTGCTGACCAGAAGTTCCCATCCTTCGACATTCTGTACCTCGTCCAGAAGAAGGTACTGAAAATCACCGTATACCTCATAAAGGGATTTCAGAACCGAATTCAGTTCCTCCTTTCTCAGAAATGCCAGTCTTTCGTCGTCGAAGTTCACAAAGGCCGCGTCCCGCTCTCCGAGTAAAAGGTGGGAAAACACCGTCTTACCGGACCGTCTTACACCTGTGGCCACCTTAACGACATCGGTATCGGCGAATTTCGACCAGTAATCAAGCGCTTCCCTTTTCACCATCTTATCGCTGCCGAATATCCTTTCCCTCTCCTCTTTCTGGTCCAGTATGGCCTCTTTGATGTACTGCCCGTCCATGTAATTCCCAATGCAGACTTTCTACTTAAAGTTTGCGTTTGTAATGCATATTTTAGACATAAAGTTTGCAGTAACAGTGCAAATTTTCTAGAAAAATCCTCCTGAGGCCACATCTCATTATGAATACATTATGCTCTCATAAGTCTGAAAATGGCGATGTCGGGTATTTCCAGAGCCTCCGATACCGGATCACGTCCTCGCGACTATCTTTATCACATCTCCGTCCTTCAGTTCATGGTCGTGGCCTATCACCCTTCCGGTCCTCGCGTCTATCGCCCTTATGAAATTGTCCCCGAGGTCGGTATGCACCTTGTATGCAAGGTCTCTCGCAGTGCTCCCCCTGGGCATCAGATAGGCATCGGGAAGAACATTTCCCTTGTGGTCCGTCCAGTGTGTTTCATCTTCCACAGGATAAACGGTCATCAGGTCCAGCAGCTTGAACGTAGCTTCCTCGATAACCGTCTGAACCCCTGTTGAGCCGAAACGCTCCATGAACTCCCTTATCCTATCGAGAGCCTTCGTCTGGGCGTGGTTCAGGGCCTCAGGCTTAAGAACTTTGAAATCCGATGCTCCGAACTCGTATTCGATAAGACCTGCCTTTGCGGCCCTGCGTAGAGCCAGCTCGTATTCCGCCGATGTCGGTATCACGATGTAATCTTTCATTTCCATGAGCCTTTTCAGTGCCTCTTCCTCGGCAAGGTCGGCCTTGTTCGCCGCTATTATCATCGGCTTGCTCTTCTTCCGTATCGCCCTTGCAACCATTAGGATATCGTCCTCACTCCATGTGGACGGTCTTTCGGCAAGGTCGAGATGCCTTATTGCGCTCCCTATCTGATGTTCGTTTATGCCCAGACCGGTCAGTTTCTCGAACAACATCGTCTCCGGCTTCTTTCCCATGGTCTCCGCGGTCTTTGATATCCTGCGCCAGTTGGATGTCAGTATCCCGAATATCCAGAAATCTATCTCGTCCTCAAGGAAACGGATGTCCTCCGTCGGGTCGTGTGTACCGATATCTACCGGATTTCCCTCTTCATCGGTTCCACCGCTGGCATCAATCACATGGATGAGCACGGATGCCTGCCTGAGGTCATCGAGAAACTTGTTCCCCAGCCCTTTTCCCTCGTGCGCTCCCGGCACGAGCCCGGCCACATCTATGAGCTCCACCGGTATGTAGCGCGTCCCTGAATGACATGTCGAGTTCCTCGGATTGCAGGGCCTGCCGATTTCTGTATGCGGGCACTTTGAACGCACATAGGCAACCCCCCTGTTCGGCTCTATGGTGGTGAAAGGATAGTTCGCTATCTGAGCGTCGGCGGTGGTCACTGCGGTGAAAAAGGTGGATTTTCCGACATTCGGCTTCCCTACGACTCCGATTTCCATGAAAAAGGATTGTGGTATGGATTAAAAGCTTTGCTCTCCGCCGCTGCGCTCCACCGGACATTATCGGCCTGATATGGGAAAACACACCACCTTCAGATGCGAATTTACGGAACCGATGAGTTGTGGCCGTTTTATCCATGTCATGGTCTTTTCCGTGCGAATCTCCCGTCATCCTTTGTTTCTTTAAGCCTGTGCACCCTCTTTTCGAGCCACCCTATTTTGATATTCCCTGTTGGTACTTCGAATTCCGGTACATAGGGTTTTATATCCAGAAGTGGCGTACCGTCCACCACATCAAGACCTTTTATACTGAGAATGTTTTCATTCACCTCCAGAAGTCTCACGACTGACAGCCCTATCGGGTTCGGCCTTCTCGGTGCATGTGTTGAGAAAACCCCTCTGAATTCATCATCCATATAGGGAATCACCCTGAGTGAATACCCTTCGGACAGATGGAAATGATAGATGAGGATTATGTGGGAAAATCCCTCAAGGTCCTTCAATCCATCGGTGTATTCGGGGAATGTCTCCACCGTCCCCACGATTCCTTCACTGGCGGAGGGCTGAATGGGGACACCTTTGGGTTCTTTGAACGGGGAACGGATTATCCCTATTGCTCTGTATGTTATCTCATTCATGTTCCTTCATAGGTGATACACTATAAGATATATTCCCACCAGTATCAGGACAAGAGCGCTTATCCATTTTATCCTCTCGGTGTTCCTTTTCAGGACATCCACCAGCCTGTTTTCCAGAGCGGCCATTGAAAGGGTTATGAAGACCATCAAAAGACCTGCGGATAGAGAATATATGAGAAGAGCGCTTATCCCCGTTGCAGCTCCCATAAGCATGGCTCCCAGAATAACGGCCAGAAATAGCGGTGCCGTGCATCCCGCTGCCGCAGCACCGTAACCGACACCATATCCGAACAGTCTTACTGCAAATCCGTGCTCCCTCTTCTTTCCGACCTTGGAACCTATCTTTTTGAATGGGGCCAGCAACAGATCGTATTCCAACGGAGTGAACATAAGAATCCCGAGGATTATGAGCAGTATTCCGACTATGAGTCCCATGCCGGGCACATAAATTGCTATCGCCGAACCGAAGAATATGAGAAGAGCACCGATTATGAGGTAGACCGTGATTATGCCGAGTGCCGCGGAAATACCTCCGACAGCCGCTTTCCTGTAACGGCCCTCTCCTTCCTTTCCTATGCCGAAATAATATGCCATATATCCCGGAAGCATCGGGAACGAGCAGGGTGAGAAGAAGGAAGCTATTCCTGCGAAGAGGGCAAGGGCGAATATACTCGCTTCCGTGATGTCCATCCGTCCGCTTCTTCCGGCTATCGCATCATCCAGCGCATTTCTGAGCTCGCTCGCGCTCATTGCCCCCACATGTTTGAAAACCACATATCCCTCATCGTCGACTATTACCACGGTAGGTGTGCTGCTCACTCCGTATCTGGTGAAAATGGACTTGTTGTCCATCCCTGCGATCCACGGGATTCCCTTCGCTTTCAGAGATGCAGGGCTGTCCGTCGGGAGTATGTCAATAGTGATGAAAACAGCGGTTCCGTTGTATTCGGGCCACACCACCCTCATCTCCGATTCCAACTTATCACAGGCCTCGCAGGTTATGGACATGAAATCGAGGAGGACCACTGAACCCCTGAAATCCGAAAGGCTGTGGGTTTCACCGGTATTCACGTCGTGTATCGTGAAATTCGGCGCTGTTTCCGCAGCGAGAGCGTTTCCCGTAAAAAGTATGAGAACGATCAGAAGGCCCAATACCTCCTTAATCACGCTTCATCCTCCACACCCAGACTGTCAGTGCGGCCAGTATGATTACGGCGGCTATGAGCCCGACACTGAGGGCCGGAAATCCCGTCCCCTCATCATTGATGGGTTCCACCATGAAATACCTGTCTATTTCCAAAGACATGGTTTTGTTGTCCACATTGATCTTCCCCTGTATCGTGTAATGGGCGTATCCTGCCGGCATATTCTCCACCGTGGCCCACCATGTACCGTTGTCCGTCTCTCCGGTGTCCGATACTATGTAGCAGACATCTCCTGATTCCGAGCAAACACTGAACCGGACATCGGTGGCGTTGGGGTTGTAATAGTATATCGTAACCGTGTCACCCTCCTTAGGTTCCTCGGGTTGGATCCAAGGGTTCGCTGCCAGTGCATATGTGCTTTGCATCAGCATCGAGACCGTGATGAACAGGAGGAATACCGCCGGAAATCTCCGCCTTCTTTCCATGTTTCGCAATCCGCCTCCATTTATTTAAGAGTTTTCAGGCATCCCTGTCCATGACCTAGGTTAAGTTTATATGAGAAAAAAGTTCATGGCTGTACGCTGGTGATATTATGTACCTCATGGAGAAGAGGATAGATACCGTAAGAATTCCACCCGAAAGACTCGCAGATGATTACGAACAGGTGTGCAAGGAGATTGCGCAGCATAGCTTTGAGGGGACGATGCACAACAACATAATGGTTGTCCTTGTAAAAGGCGTGAAAATGATAGGGGAAGGGAGAATGGTATACGGAGACGGCGCCGTCTATCAGAAGGTCGAGTACGAGGCCCTTTCATTCGAAATAAAGGACAAGGAGGTCGTGGACGGCTTCATATGCGAGATAGTGAAATTCGGCGCTTTCCTCCGCTTCGGACCGCTTGACGGACTTATCCACATAAGCCAGATATCTTCGGAGCACATGGATGTGGACCTTCAGAATCAGAGGATAGCGGCTCAGGATGCCGAGAAGTTCCTGAAACTTGAAGACCACGTAAGGGCAAGGATAGTCTCGGTCTCCATCAACGAGCGCTCCCCCAGAGAATCCAAGATAGGTCTGACGCTCAAACAGCCCGGCCTCGGAAAGTTCGAGTGGATTGAGGCCAGCAGGAAGGAGGCATCGTAGATGGTGAAACCCAGCGAGCTGAAGGCCTGCAAGAAGTGCAGGTATCTTTCCACTGAAAAGGTCTGCCCCGTATGCGGAGGCGAGACCACCAAGGAGTGGCAGGGCTACCTTGTCGTCGTGGACCATACGCGCTCCCAGATAGCCCGAAAGATGGGCATAACCGTTAACGGCAAGTATGCCCTGAAGGTTCGCGGAGAATCCTAGATGCTCGTGCTTCCCGATGAGATGAGGGAAGAACTGGCGCAGCCATGCAGCCCGATATACACCGATGTTCCCCCGCATATACGCGGAAAAAGGGTCATTACAGTCGGAGATGTCTGCACGATAACTTTATATCAGAGCGGCATAATCCCGCACCTCGCTGTCGTAGACGGCAGAACGAGGCGCTCTTCACACTCAGGCGTGGAGGAACTGCGCTTCGACCGCATGATGAAGGTCAGGAACCCGCAGGCCACCATAACCGATGAACTGTGGGATTCCATAGTTGAGGCCCTGAAAAGGCAGGAAAGCACCATGATAATGGTGGAAGGCGAGGAGGACCTTGCCGCAATTGTCTGCCTTTCCGAGGCTGAAGACGGCGACCTCGTGGTGTACGGAATCCCGGAAAAGGGGATGTGCATCATGGAGGTCGGTGAAGAAGCACGCAAAAAGGCCAGAGACGTCCTTTCAAGGATGAAGAAAGCGACGGAGGCATAAGATGGAAGTCGAAATAACGAACAAGAAGGAAAACCCCCTGCTCGACCGCACCGAGATATACTTCAAAGTGGTGCACGAGAAGGAGAAGACGCCCAAGAGGGACGCAGTTAAGGGAAAGATAGCCGAGGCGCTCAAGACGAAGAGAGAGATGGTGGTCGTGGACTACATGAGGAGCGAGTACGGGATGCCCGTGACTGTCGGATACGCCAAGGCATATAAGACGAAGGAGTCTCTTCAGGCCATCGAGAGGAAGCATATCCTCAAGAGAAACCACTCCGAGGAGAAAAAGGAAGAGAAGAGCGAGGAGGCATCGTAATGGGCAAAGAAGCCGTTAAAAAGGCCAACTACTACAAGGTTGAAGGCGACAAACTGATGAGGGTAAGGAGGACCTGCCCCAAGTGCGGGCCCGGAGTCTTCATGGCAGTCCACAAGGACCGTGTTTCCTGCGGAAAATGCGGATACACCGAGTTCATAAAGAAGTAAACCACTTACACACAACTGTTTTTAACATTGAGTTCAGGGAGATAGTGAGAAGAAGGCGGGAAGGGTGCAATAAGATATCATTTCCTTTGCCTCTCATCCCGGTTTCTCATCACATTTTCCGTAAGAATAAATTTCACTCATACCCGTTACATAAACAGACATATCGAACCCATGAGAAGGTAATTGTTGTGATAATAATAAAAATAATACTTTTTGTATTTAGCATTAGCATCCATCTCCTATGTGGCCCAGAACTGGAGTTTTACATCCACTTTATTCCATCCAGAAGATAGCCAATCCTGAATCTCATAAGAACCCCTGGAGGCATACCTGATATTGCCTGATGAAAAACCATAGGAATAATTGAAAAATGTAGTTATATATACATTTGATATATTAGAATAAAACCATGCTGTACCGGTATCCGTTGTCTTATTTATTTCCATCATGCTAGGTTTTATATACAGTCCCTCTTCAGAATAATATATTTTCTCCCATTGAATAAACACAGGGCCATTTCCCCACGCTCTTAAACGCAAGCCATATGGGGTCTCTGTTATGTTTATCGTTGCATTTCCTTCCACATAAATTTCTTCTATTAAATGTGCAGGTACGGTACCGTTATCGTGAATAAGTATCGGGCAGACTATTGAAAATGGTTCCGTACCATTGGGCCTGATAGACACTGTATAAGCATAACTCCACTGATCATCCTTTGGTTTGTTATACTCCTCATACCATAGAAAAGTCTGTGCTGCGATGATTAGAATTAAAGCTAATACTATCGAAATTATTATCTTTTTTATATCGAATGTTAACATAAATTATACCCCACAGCCAAATCTATTTCTGCCCAGTGATGACTGCAGTAATAGGGGTTGTCATCACAGTAATCTTCTTTTTTCACACCATTTACCCACGTCCAATCAATTATGTTTATACGATGCCCTGGTTCATGCATTAGGACCACCTTCTCTACTTGCGTCTCTGTCGCACTTCCTATATGTGATTCCACCAATCATTTGCGTATTCATCACCCACTATATGCTTCCCACTCATGTATAAACCCTCGAACATTTTATAGGAACTTGCTGCCAATCCATTTTTAAGTTTCCATCTCCCTCATACATGAAAGAGTGGCCGTAAGTAACGGAATCCTCTTCATAAGATAGAGTATAATTGAAAAATAATTTAAAGAATACACCATCTAGACTTGAATATACCCAAGCAGACCCATCATATCCCCATTTACTCGCAAATTCTGTCATACTAAGATTCCAAAAACCTTCTCCGCTTTCACCCGAGTTTATTGTTGCTTTCCATTCAAGGAGCGTCTGATTTTTCCCCGAAATTTGAAGAGCCATGCCGTTCTCCGTGGAGATTGTATGGAGCGTTGCTGGCCCGTTCCTGACGATAATTTCTTGGGTAAGGTTCTCATAAGACTCGCCGGCACCATTTATAGGTAATGGGCATAGAATCTCAAAATCGTTTGTTACGTTACTGATAATGACTGTATATTCATAATAAGACGTGTATATAGTTTTACTATGTGTCTGTGGATAAATGCCATATAGAACTGATAGAGCCATAATTATTGCGATAATAACAACAATAATGATTTTTCTATTTTTTATGCTGAACATTACCATCCACCTCCATGTGCACCAGGGTCGGCTTGTGCCC
>CAYYXK010000002.1:0-70243 GCA_964475625.1 uncultured Thermoplasmata archaeon
CATACTTTTCAATTTCTTCGATAATGGCCAACCTCTCTTCGTCACTTTTGAAACCGTGCTGGCCAACATCATGGCTGGCATCCCATGCCGAAAAACGCATCATCACATATTTTTCACCCTTTTCAACGCCCAGATATTCCAGAACGGAAGAATCCGGTGTGAACCTGCTCGGATGGAGATAGGCCAGTTCGTGATATCCAGGGTATCGTATGTGCTTTTTGGGTGGGAACTGCTTCAGAAAGCAGTCTGGCGTCAGGATGGTTTTGGTAAATGGAACCATGAGTTTCAACTGCAGGGTCGCATCTTCTGTATCCGTGAGACAAATGTGTGGCTTCCCCAACATTCGGCTCACATGGGCGGAATATGCTGAACCAACATTGATTAGAATTGCCGGGTTAAAATTTCTCCCGATTTTAAGTAGAGAAAAATCGTTTTTCATCAGAGCAATTGCTTTTCCAACCATGCTCTCTGCTGTTGGAATCATCATTTCATATTCGAAACCATAATGCTTCAAAAGATCTGAAACCGTATTTTCTCTCTCTCGAACAGCAAACAATATTTCATGCCCATCCTCTCTTATTTTATACGCTATACTTTTAAAAAGATGTACATGGGCAGGGTGGCCTACTTCAAATAATACTCTCATTTTCTCCCATCCTTTTTTTTCTCTTTTTTAATGTCTTTCTATATCTTATTGCATCGGACAATCTTGGTATTGAATAATAGCTCCCTTTACCCATCACATCTTTTTTCTCTCTTTCTTGAAAAATCCCGTTCTCAAGTAATTCTAGTGCTCTGATCATCAATTTTGGAGCAAGTTCATAACATTTTTCAGTTATAGATACATAATCATCATCGGGCTTAATCATTATTTTTTCTTGCAAGATTATTTGACCCCCATCGATTTTAGTATCTACGGTATGTATGGTGACCCCTGTTTCTTTTTCACCGTTGAACAGGGCCCAAAATGGGGCAAGCCTACCTCTATATTTTGGTAGTAGGGAGTTATGTCTGTTCAAAACACAAATGTTGGCCGAATTTATAAAGTCCTTTTTCACTATTTCTTCTGTCTGGTGGATTATTACATCAGGTTCCAGTTTCCGTAGTGTTTTTATAAATTCCTTATCGTTAAGAGAGGAAACCTTCCAAACGGGGATATTTAGTTTTCTAGCATAATCCTCGATGGAGCCAGTATCATAGTCTTGTCTGAATGCTTTAATTATTTTTTTCACCTTTACAAGAAGATATTTCAAAACTTTTTTCGTAGTGGCTCTGACTCCGGCAATAATAAGAAGAGCAAGAACATAATTCACATCTTTTCTGGATTTTCTCGTCTTAAATTGTCCATGCTCGGATATGGAAATCCCCACTATCTCATCTTTTTTGGCTTCCATAATCTCTTTTATGAAGTCATTTGTCACAAGTGGATCTTCTATGGTTGCAATAAATATCCTCATGCATCTCTCCTCTCTATCGCTCCGTATCGAGATATTGATATAAATTCAAATCCCTCTTTTTTGGCATCTTTAAGGATAACTTCAGTCAGTTGTATTGCCTTATGACCGACATTTTTGTACTTTAACTTTTTTCTAACGGCACCAGAAAATAGGCCATCATTATTATTGGCAGAGTCTTTAATCAGGGCCCAATCCAGGTCTATGGCCTCTGTTGGATGTATGAGAAAAACGACCGGTATGTTTCTTATGCCCGCTTCTCTGAATGCGATTTTCTCTATAATTCTATTTATCGTTGGCGAAATCCTCATGGTGGTACCCATGAAAGAAGAAATAAAAGAAGTTATCGGTATCTCTTTAATTTTTGAGTCTCCTTCGCATGCTAGTTTTTCTTTGGACATGTAATATGGCCGCCTAGGAGCGATTAACCATGGTAATTTCTTGATGAATCCTCTACTCAATGGGCCGTCAAACCTCTGAGGCGCAACAGAACTATCATATTTAAATCCTGTAATTTCCAGAGCTTTAATGGTATCTAGGTTCATCCTCAACTCTGGTGCCCGGAACGAATATATCTTCCCACCCGCTGCATCCTCTATAACTTTCTTCGCTTTTTTCAGGTAGTAAATTTGTTTGTCCAGCGGCAGATTATCGAAAGCATAGCGATCTTCATGTCTGTATCCGTGACAGGCAATCTCGTGCCCATGGTTCTTTACCACATCAACAAGTTCCGGCATCAGTTCGACAATGTGGCCGGTGAAGAAAAAGGTTGCCTCCACATCGTATTTCGAGTAGAGCTCAAGAAGGCGCGGAAGTCCCGTATTTTTCACCTTCTCAGCCATGAAATCCGCCGGTCTGTTAAGTTCCAGAGAAGTGGTTTCCACGTCATTTGTCATGAGAAAATGCATCTTATATCACCGCCAGTCCCACCGCCGCAATCCCGCACATAAAATAGAGCAAAAGCATTCTATTGACCAAGTTCTTCTCTCCCATAGGCCTCCTACTTAGAATAAAATACGGTAGTGTGTACCACTTTGCTCCTTCCGGGGCCTGCAACCGTCCGTCTTCCAGAAGAACAGGGTGCCTGCAGGCTGTCTTCCGGTCTATACCCTTCCGATTGTGATACACGGTAGAGAAAAGTTCGAAAAACGCCGGCAGGATGAGTACGACTCCGTAGAACTGGATGTTCCCGATGATCACTCCGGCACCTATGGCAGCACCCATGCTCAGAGTGCCCACATCACCCACGAATATCTTGGCAGGATATCTATTGAAGTAGTAAAGTGCGATGGAAGCACCGATAAGGGATGAAAATATGAGCATCGCCGGCAATCCGGAGCCTTCTAGGACAGATACAACCAGAAGAAAGGAACTTATTACAACTACCTGCCCAGTCTCCAGCCCATTATATCCCGCTGACATGTTAAGAGCGTTAGCCGCTCCTGTTATCGCAAAAGGTACGATGAGGAGCCAGTAGAAATAGAATGGAAAGCTCAGGCTTAGGCCCAGCGGGAGAGATATGATGTTTGATCCCGGATGCACGATTACAAGAGGAAGCGCTGCAAAAGCTACCAGAACCGCCTTCGTTTTCTGGGAAAGAACAGAGATGTCATCTATAAGGCCGATAAATGCCGTTATGAATAGAACTCCAATTGTGGCCAGTACTGCGGAAGCATTCATGCTGCCGAACAGTTTTGCCATACCTGCGGCCACACTTATGGCCACAGCAAATCCAACAACTGCTGCGATACCACCCATTTCGGGAACCTCTATCTTATCCTTTTTGTTTACATCCACACCCACCATTCCTTTCACCATCATTTTTTTGATGAGTTTCGGTGTTATGGAAAATGTTATGGCAAAAGCCAGAATTCCAGAGATTGCAGGGAGTAGAAGTTCCATGTTTTTCACCCAATATGCTGTTGTATATGAAGTTTAAGTTGCTCGTCTTTTGTTCTTTCCGGAACAATATCCGGCAATTTACCAAAACTTTTTTAACCTTTTAAATATAGCCAGATTCTGCAATCCAGTATATGGAGGAAATCTAATGGAAACGCTGAAAACTGCAGTTATCGGCACCGGCCAGATGGGACAGCACCATGCCAGAATATATTCCGAGATTCACGACTCCGAATTTGTGGGAATCGCCGATGTCAGCATTGAACGCGCGAAGGAACTGGCCAAGAGATATGGAACAAGAGCATACAAAGATTACAGGGAACTTCTTGAAAAGGAAAAGCCAGATGTTGTCTCCACAGCGGTTCCGACGAACATGCATTCAAAGGTGGGCGTTGATGTACTGAAATTCTCCAGTCTTCTGGTGGAAAAACCGATTGCGGATACGGAAGAAAATGCGCTCCGGCTCATCGAAGCCGCGAAGAAAAATGAGAAAAAGCTGATGGTCGGACACATAGAAAGATTCAATCCAGTCATCCAGTACTTCAGAGAGTGGGTAAAAAAGAACGGATGCAGGTATATGGCCTTTAACATCGTCAGAATAGGTCTTCCGAATCCAAGGGCAGGAATCACCAGCGGTGTAATACTTGATCTGGGAATTCATGACATAGACATGGTGAGATACCTCACAGAGGATGAAGTTCTCAACATAGATGCCAGAGGAATAAGTTTCTTTGAGACCACAAAGTTCGAGGACCATGCTCAGATATGGCTTAAGATGAAAAATTCATCGGCGAGCATAGTCACAAACTGGACATCGCCCGTAAAGGTAAGAGAGATGTATGTGACTCTGGATAACGCATTTGTCTCTTTGAACTATCTGACGCAATCGATGGATATAGCTATGAAGAACAACGGAGATCTTGATTCCAGACTGCTGGGCTATCCGACCAAGCACATTAATCTGAAGTACAGAGAACCTCTGAGAATAGAGATAGAAGAATTTTTGAAGTCGGTAATGGAAGATGCAGACCCTCCGGTTACCGGTAAAGACGCTCTTCGGTCCCTGGAGGCAGCACTTTCCGCCGAAAGAATTGCCAGGGGGAATTGAGACGGATTATTTTGTCGCAGATACGGCTGTGGTGGATGATAGAGCGAGCATCGGGGCTGGAACGAAGATATGGCATCATGCCCAGATAAGGGAATATGCGGAGATAGGACGGAACTGTAACATCGGCAAAGATGTCTATATCGATTTCGGAGTTAAGATGGGGGACAGGGTGAAGATACAGAACCATGTTTCGATATATCATGGTGTCGAGATAAAGGATGACGTATTCATAGGCCCGAGTGCAACATTTACCAACGATAAACATCCGAGAGCATGGCTATGGGATGGGGACAGACTGTGCAGAACGAAGGTGGAGCGGGGGGTCAGTATAGGTGCCAATGCAACGATAGTGTGTGGTATAATCCTTGGAAGATACTGCATCATAGGTGCAGGTTCCGTCGTCACAAAAGATGTCCCGCCTCACGCTCTTGTTCTGGGAAATCCCGGAAAAACAGTGGGATTTGTGTGCGAATGCGGAGAAAGACTGGATGCCGATATGAAGTGCCCCTCATGTGGAAAAAGTTATCCGGAACTTGAAGAATGAGTCTTTTGTACCAATCAGGCGAAGGGGTTATAACATAGATTGAAATGCTCGTGCACCGGAATAGCCGGAGGAATCTCATGATACCCATCGCAAAGCCGGACGTCGGCGAAGAGGAGAAAAAAGCGGTCCTCGAGGTTATGGACTCGGGGATGCTAGCCCACGGAGAGTGGGTTAGGCGTTTCGAAGGAGATTTTGCGGAATATATCGGCACGAAGGAGAGCGTGGCCACGACCAGCGGCACTCAAGCCCTTATACTTGCGCTCGAAGCCCTTGATGTGAGAGGAAAAGAGGTAATAGTACCCAGCTTCACATTCATCGCATCGGCCACATCCGTAATCCGTGCGGGTGGAATACCGGTATTTGCGGATGTGAATGATGAGACATTCAACATAGACCCAGACGATATACGGAAGAAAATAAATGATAGGACCGCCGCCATAATGCCTGTTCACTTATATGGGCAGAGCGCGGATATGGATGAAATAATGGAGGTCTCCGAAGAGAACGATATCCCGGTTATAGAGGATGTCTGTCAGGCCCACGGAGCTCTCTGGAAAAATAAGAAGGTCGGTTCCATCGGCAGAATATCCGCTTTTAGCTTTTACCCCACAAAGAACATGACCACGGGAGAAGGTGGAATGGTCACCACGGATGACCCCGAACTTGCAGAGAAGATAAGAATGATGCACAACCACGGACAGGCCGAGAGATACAGGCACACCGAGCTTGGCTGGAACTTCAGGATGACCAACATAGCCGCTGCGATAGGCATCCAACAGCTTAAAAAACTAGATAAGAACAACGAAAAAAGGGAGAAGAATGCGAAATTATACGACGAACTTCTCATCGACCATGTGATAACCCCGTTCGTGGACAAGAGGGCGCATCATGTCTATCACCAGTACACCATAAGAACAGAGAAAAGAGATGAGATAATCGGGGAATTCAAAAAAGAAGGCATCGGTTTTGGGATATACTATCCGATAGCGATACACCAGCAGGAGATAATGAAAAAGCTGGGTTATGCGGCGAAGCTCCCTGTGACCGAGAGGCTCGTCAATGAGGTTCTTTCGCTACCCGTCCACCCCCTTATCACCGAAGAAGATGTGAAAAAGGTCGCGGAGACCATAAAGAAGGCGTTATAGCTCATCTTGCCCCTGCTCCACCACCGCCGAAGCCCCCGCTAACACCTCCGGCCGAGCTTCCCGATGAGGATACACCGCCCATATAGATGAATGCCATGGATGAGATGTAATCGTCATCCGGGTATATGGCGCTCAGGTCAACCCCGGCGGCTTCCATCGCATTCTTAATGCTGGCCCTTTTTCCCATCGCAGTACCGTATATGAGCCACTCTTCCCAGAGAGAGCCGTTCTGGAGCGCATTTTCCTGCATGAACTTCTTGTCCGATATTGTTTCGGCGAAGCTGTCCCATTCCAGTTTCTCCCTGTAATAATCGCCTTTCCACCTTCCGAGGATGGATGGGTGCCAGTAGGCGAGCCCTATATCAAACATGAAGAAGAGGGAGAACATCATTATCATAAGGGAGAAAATGACATACTCTCTTAACACGAACATCGGGATGATAAATACCAACATGATAACTATCGGGATGGGCATTAGCTTATGCATGAGTTTTTTCG
Organism: uncultured Thermoplasmata archaeon; assembly: GCA_964475625.1. Lineage (GTDB taxonomy): Archaea > Thermoplasmatota > Thermoplasmata > WALJ01 > WALJ01 > JALTFR01. The sequence continues at coordinate 6,649 of CAYYXK010000002.1, forward strand.
GTGTCCACAGGTAGTCCGGGCAAACCTTCAGAAGTTCTTTGTCGTCCCTGAAGTTCTTTGTGAGCTCATTGAACTCCTTGTATCGGGGGTCATCGTATTTCAGCTTCTTTACAGATTCCTTTACCTTTTTGGGCCGGAACACCCCGTCACTATCGCTCAATCTATTTATGAGGTGGAAAACCCTCCGTTCATAGATGTCATCCGTGCTGTCATCCAGTATCCTTATGCCTTCGCCGTCCATGGAGAGCTTTTCCCGGCGTTTGAGGTCAAGTATCGTCGCCAGATATGCGTTCCAGTCCGTTCCCTCACACTCCTTTCCAAAAACGAGATTGACGATCCAAGGTTTTCTTCTGACAGGTACCGTCATCCTTTTTTTGCCGGTTCCGTAGACCCTCTTCTCACGGCCGAATTTAACATATGCTGCCGTGAAGAATAGCGGAAAGAGATAGATCATCCATTTTATGCCCACATACGGGACATATAGCAGATAATAGCCGGCCGTATCCTGCATGTTTGCGGAATTGACCTCCGCCATCACATCATCGACATGCTCGATATTCACATGGCTCATTTCCGATATATCATTCATGACGATGTATCCTGTTATGTCCAGACCGTAGGCATCATAGCCCTCTATGACCCAGTAATCCCCATTCTTTTTCACATCTAAGAATGAAGGGGCCCAGACTCCCTTTACATTCCCGTTGTCGCGGATTCGTATCTTTATGTCCCCATAACCCCATCCGGAGTCCTTGAACACGAACTTCAAAAGGTAAAGATGCCCGTCGTAATGAATCGTCGGATATATCCGATAGGAGTAGTTAAGGACATAGTCGCCGGTATGAAAACCACCCGGAGCATAGAAGCCCACCTCATTGTTCTCGGATTTTTCCAGAAGATATCCGTCGGAGCTTCCTCCGTATGTCTTCAGCTCTCCCGAATAGGAACGGGAATAACCGATGAGACCCTGAGATGGTTCGGCGCTCATGTTCAGCGGTACCACGCATTTTCCGGAAGGGACATAGTCCACACGAGTATCCCATGAACGGTACAGCATGTGATATTTTCCCTCAGAGTTGATACGGTATGAGTACTGTTCGTAAAATGTGCCGTTTGATTCAAGAGTTGCGGAGTATGAGTTCACTTCCCATCCGTTTAGGATTTCGGGGATGTGGTCGAACCCGTAAGTGGCTGCGGATACGAGCAGCATTCCGCTTATTACCAGTACAAGGGCGGTGCTTTCCTTCACAAAAAACCGTATACTTCAATAAGTATTTATTATTATCGGTAAAGCTTTGCGGCATTTATGTCCTTTTTCAAGCCCATGCTGGATGCCACAGGCCTGCACTTGGTCCTGAGAAGATATGCTATCGGCCCGTAATCGGTCTCACTGAGGGTCTCATAGTTGGCCATCCCTTTTGCGATTATCAGGTCGGCGCTCCTCAGTTCTCTATCCAGTTCCTCAGGCATATCCCAAAATGGTATTCCAACCGCAAATATTTCGGTGCTCATGACCTTGTCCGCGAGATTTCCCATTCCCAGTTCCCTCACATCTTCCATCGTCGCATCGGTCAGTATGGGCTCGCCGCGGACGACCAGCGTTATTTTCGCACCCATTTTTCTCAACTGTTCCAGAAGCAGACGGTCGAAGACGATCTCTCCGCAGTTGTCCGTAAGATAGACCACCTTTCCAGATGCAAGTTCTCTCATATCATCCGTATCATCGTGGCCCAGCCCCTCCTCGCACAGGGAGTCGAACTTCTCCAGAAGCACATCGGCATTGGCGAAGTCGTTCCTTATCCCGAAATCCAGAACATTTCCGATTATGGAGCAGAGAACAGCGGTTTTGAACGGATTCTCCGATTCCTCAACCATCTTACTCGCCTTTGGAAGGAGCCGCAGAGAGATTTCATTGCTCTTTCTTTTCGCATCCGCATAAGGGTCCTTCCCGAGAAGCTCATAGACACCTTTATGCACGCCGGTAGCGATCTCGGCGGAGCATATCTCCGGAGAAAAATCCCTGTGGAGCGCATCTATTGCGAGTTTCATGGCGGCATACTGCTGCATCATATCGGCTCCGCCCAGCTCTGTTTCGTACATTATCCTCCTAAGAAGGCATTGAGCGCACTCCGGATATACTTTCATCATAATCCCTCGAAGAGCCTGTCTATCATCCAGTCCGGGTCGAACGGTTCAAGGTCATCATATTCCTGTCCGGTACCTATGAAGATTATGGGCTTTCCAACCGCATGCGCAATGGACAGGGCCGCACCCCCCTTCGCATCGGCATCTATCTTGGTGAGAATGGCGGCATCTATCCCTACGGCCTCATCGAACTTCTTTGCCTGTTCAACGGCATCGTTTCCTGCAAGCGAATCGCCGACAAAGACTATCAGATCCGGGTCGGCAACTCTTTTTATCTTCTTCATCTCGTCCATCAGGTTTGTGTTGGTCTGCATCCTTCCTGCCGTGTCTATGAGAACCACATCCTTATGTCTGGCCTTTGCATGTTCCACAGCATCGTAGGCGACAGCGGCAGGGTCGGAGCCGGACTGATGTTTCACGATTTTTAAACCAAGGTTGTTCGCGTGTATGGTAAGCTGTTCTATGGCACCTGCCCGGAATGTGTCCGCGGCTGCAAGGACCACGGAATGCCCGTTCTTTATAAGTCGATGTGCGATTCTAGCTATTGCGGTGGTCTTTCCGGTTCCATTGACGCCCACGAACATTATAACGACAGGTTTTTCCCGTTTATCGATGAACCCGTCAAAATCAATTTTTTCGGAGACAAGGGTCCTCTTTATCGCATTGCGAAGAGCGAGTTCGACGGCTTTTTCAGGGGCGACTCCTTTTTTTATCCTCTTCTCCTGCAGCTCTTCTTTAAGGTTCTTCTTTATCTCCTCCACCACGGGAAGAGCCACATCCGCCTCCAAAAGTGCAAGTTCGAGGTCCCATATTATGTCCTCAAACGCCTCTCCGCTTATCTTCTTCCCCTTCTCGGAAAAGGCCTCTTCGGCGCTCTCCACTTCGACCTCTTTGACCAGCTTTTTCTTTATGCTTCCGAGCTTCTCTTTAAGGGCCTTGAACATTCTGAGACCTCTGGTATTCCTCATATGCGTGCTGGACATAATGGGCCAGTTTCTCGTATTCCGACTCTATCCTTTTTATGTTTTCATCTATGGACTTAAGCCCGTTCTCTATGTCCTTCATCCTGCTTTCCAGGGTTTCCATGGCACCTTTGAAGTCCTTTTCGACGGAGATATTGGAACCTGCGTTCACCACAAACGAATTCGAGTCGAGAACGGACATCTTTGCCAGTATTCCGGCACCTATCGGAACCATGACCTCATCCCCGTTCTCCGCATTTTCAAAGGCTTCAAGGCTGCTCTTCGCGATCACATACTCTTTAAGGGACAGTTCCACGAAGTTCCTCTGCTGCTGGAGCTGTTCAAGGCTGGCTCTATAGGACTCAAGGGCACCTACGGCCTGCTCAAGCTCCTCTTCGTTCATCTACTCACCCGTGACGATATACCTTACGGAAAGGTCCTCTATCTCGTCCTTTTTCAGGGCCTTTACCTCTGTTATGTTTATCTCGGTCCTCTTGGCACCGTGCCTGCTTCCGAGTATCGCATATGCCTTATCCAGGGCAGCATCCTTCTTTGTCGCAGGAACCTCTATTTTGAATGGGTGGTTTTTGATTACGCCCATCTTCATTGTCCCGCTGATTCTGTATGCCTTCATAAGATCACCTTTTCCGCTGATAATCAGGTAGGATTAAAAGATGACGGTCGGAGCGAGACAAAAGCTTATATGATGCCGCCAGATGTACCCCCGGTGATTTCATGGTGGACGATGTTAAAACCGCTAAGAAGAATGCAAAGGTCATGGCGAAGAGCGCCAAGAGGATGCAGCAGGTAGCAAAACTGAGGGCGAAGGCCGCAAAGCTCAAGGCGAAGATAGCCAAAGAAGAGCAGAAGATGAAGAAACTCGACCTTAAAATAAGGAAGCTCAAGACAGAGATGTCAAAATATGAGCAGAAGGCTAATCAGCTCGAAGGAAAGAACCAGAGAGCCTGATGGTGAATGATAATGCTGGCTTCCGACGAGATACGAGAACTTTCACTTAAAGCCAATGCTGTGAGGAGACACATCATAGAGATGGTATATGCCGCAGGTTCGGGACATCCCGGAGGTTCCCTCTCGGCAACGGACATAATAGTGGCTCTTTATTTCAAGATAATGAACTATGACCCGGAAAATCCGAACTGGAAGGACAGGGACCGCTTCGTACTTTCAAAGGGGCACGCCGCCCCCGCCCTTTATGCCGCACTTGCGGAACTCGGCGTTTTCCCGGTCGATGAGCTTCTCACACTCAGAAAGGTGGGTTCAAGGCTTCAGGGCCACCCTGATATGAGAAAGCTTCCCGGAATAGAGGCGTCCACCGGCTCGCTGGGACAGGGGCTGTCCATAGCCAATGGAATGGCCCTCGCAGCAAAGCTGGACAGGAAGCTGTACAATGTTTTCGTGATGCTCGGAGATGGAGAGATCGAGGAAGGGCAGGTATGGGAGGCTGCGATGTTCGCATCCCACTACAAGCTGGACAATCTCATCGCATTTCTGGACAGGAACAAGCTGCAGATAGACGGTGAGACCGAGAAGGTCATGTCGATAGAGCCGATAGCCGACAAATGGAAGGCTTTCGGATGGGAAGTGAAGGAGATAAACGGCCATGATTTCAAGGAGATAACGGATGCCGTGGAATGGGCCAAAGCGATAAAGGGAAAACCCGTAATGATAATCGCACACACGATAAAAGGAAAAGGCGTCTCATTCATGGAAGGCTCAGTGCACTTTCACGGAAAACCCCCCAATGACGAGGAATACAGGATAGCGATACAGGACCTTGAGAACGAGAGGAAGGAGATAGGGGGTGGAGAATAATGTGGGAGATGGCAAGCCCCAGGGTGGCATTCGGAAAGGAACTCGTCGAAATCGGGAAAGAGAACTCGGACCTCGTGGTTCTCGGTGCGGACCTATCTTCATCCACGAAGACCAGCTATTTCGAGAAGGAATTTCCGGAGAGGTTTTTCAACTGCGGAATAGCGGAAGCGAACATGATGGGCGTCTCTTCAGGTCTGGCGGCGTCGGGGAAGGTCGTTGTGGCCAGTACCTTTGCGGTGTTCGCCACAGGGCGCTGTTATGACCAGATAAGACAGAGCATAGCTTATCCGAGATTGAATGTGAAGATAGTCGCATCGCATGCGGGGATAACCGTGGGGGGTGACGGTGCATCCCACCAGACAGCGGAAGATATAGCTCTCATGAAGGTCATACCGAACATGAAGGTCGTCGTTCCCGCGGATGCGATAGAGGCAAGAAAGGCGATAAGGGCAATAATCGATGCGGAAGGACCGTTTTACATGAGAATGGGAAGATCCGACATCCCGATAATAACCAGCGAAGACGACCCCTTCGAGATAGGCAAGGCCACCATAATGAGGGATGGAAGTGATGTCGCTCTTGTCGGCACCGGCATAATGGTATCTCAGGCACTCAAAGCGGCGGAGATGTTGAAGCTGGAGGGCATAGAGGCAATGGTCGTCAACATGAGCACACTGAAACCTCTCGACGAAGAAACCACCATAAAGGCCGCAAGGAAGACCGGAGCTATCGTTACCGCAGAGGAGCACAGCGTGATATTCGGCCTCGGAAACTCGGTTGCCATGACACTGGGTGAAAAATACCCTGTCCCGGTCAGAAGGGTCGGAATACCTGACACTTTCGGAGAGTCAGGCGAATGGGATGCTTTAATGGTTAAATACGGACTTACACCTGAGAACATCGTCTCCGCCGCAAAGGAGATAATGAAAAAGAAATAAGGAGGATTAAAAATGAAGATATTTCTTGATACGGCAAACGTGGAACAGATAAGGGAAGCGGCATCATGGGGCATAGTGGATGGAGTTACGACCAATCCGAGCCTCATAGCAAAGGAAGGAAGGGAGTTCGTGGAGGTCGTCAAGGAGATATGCGAGATCGTCGACGGCCCGATAAGTGCGGAAGTCATAAGCCTTGATGCCGAAGGTATGGTGAAAGAGGCTCGTGAACTGGCCAAGATACACAGGAACATAGTCATCAAGATACCGATGACGGTGGAAGGTCTGAAAGCAGTCAAGCTACTGAGCGCAGAGGGCATAAAGACAAATGTCACCCTCGTTTTCTCCGCAAATCAGGCGCTCCTTGCCATGAAAGCAGGTGCCACATACATAAGCCCCTTCGTCGGAAGGCTGGACGACATCGGGGAAGTGGGGATGGATCTGGTCGCTCGCATCATGGAAATGATAGAGAATTACGGGTTTGAAACGGAGGTCATCGTTGCCAGTGTCAGAAATCCCATACATGCTCTTGACGCTGCCCTGCTGGGCGCTCACATAGCGACGATACCCTTCGCGGTTCTTGAAAAGATGGTTAAGCACCCGAAGACCGACGAAGGGATAGAGCGTTTCCTGAAGGATTGGGAGAAGGTTCCGAAGTGATGTTATGAACGACAGAGGTATCCTAAGGCTCGAATGGGCAAAAGAACACATGGCGGTGATGAAATCCGTTCGCAGGGAATTGAAGAACAGCGGGATTCTCGAAGGCGTACGCATATCCATGGCACTCCACGTTGAGGCAAAGACCGGCATACTCGCACTGACGCTTCAGGAGGCCGGAGCAAAGGTGAGGCTCGCATCCTGCAACCCTCTTTCGACGGATGACTCCGTTGCTCATGCCCTCAATGAGGAGTACGGTCTGGAAACATATGCGAGGAAGGGTGAGAGCAATGAAGAGTACTACGCGAACCTGAACGCCGTGCTTGACCTCAAACCTCAGATAGTGATAGATGACGGATCCGACCTCATCTTTCTGCTGCATACGGAGAGAACGGATATTCTGGGCGGCATATGGGGCGCAAATGAAGAGACCACCACAGGCATCGTGCGTCTGAGGGCCCTTGAAAAGGAAGGAAAACTCTCTTTTCCGGTGATAGATGTGAATGATGCATATATGAAGCACCTGTTCGACAACAGATATGGAACTGGACAGAGCACCTTTGACGGAATTTTCACATCAACGAACCTTCTGATTGCAGGAAAGACATTTGTTGTGGCGGGTTACGGCTGGTGCGGAAGAGGTATAGCCATGAGGGCAAAAGGCCTCGGTGCAGATGTCATAGTTACCGAGGTGGACCCGATAAAGGCGATAGAGGCAAGGATGGACGGATTCGGAGTAATGCCGATGACGGAAGCGGTAAAACAGGCGGATTTCATCGTTTCAGCGACAGGAATGAAGGATGTCGTGAGAAAAGAGCACTTCGAGCTCATAAAGGACGGATGCGTCCTTGCCAATTCCGGTCATTTTGATAATGAGATATCCAAAAAAGACCTTGAGAACATGAGCGACGGAAGAAGAAAGGTAAGGGAATTTGTGGACGAATACACACTTAGGAACGGAAGAAAGGTATATTTGCTGGGTGAAGGCAGGCTGATAAATCTTGCCGCGGGACAGGGCCACCCGGTCGAGATAATGGATATGTCCTTTGCGATACAGGCCCTCTCCGCCGCATACATCGCTGGAAACCATGAAAACATGGACAGTAAAGTCTATCACATACCTTATGAAATCGACGAGAAAGTGGCACGAATAAAGTTGAAATCACTGGGCATAAGTATAGATTCACTCACTCCCGAACAGATAAAATACGGAGAAGATTGGAGAGAAGGGACATAGATGCGCATAATACAGGTGAGCCCCTATTTCTATCCACATATAGGCGGGGTCGAATCCCATGTTCTCGACCTTTCCCATTATCTCATGAAGCGCGGACATGAAGTGGAGGTCATAACATCCAATTATGCGAAACTGCCGGAATACGAGAAGGTCATGGGCATATCGGTCAGAAGGGTCAAGGCCCTGACGGTTAAGTTCTCCACTCCCGTAACACCCGCCATGAAAAAGGTCATATCCGGGGAAAAAGCGGACATAGTGCACAGTCACTCACCACCCCCTCTTCAACCGTATTATGCTGCAAAAGGCTCAAAAAAGGCGAGAATACCGCATGTTTTGACATACCACTGCGACCTCGAGATACCGATTCCGGGAGGAAGGCATCTGGTGAGCGCATACAGAAGGACATTCGGAAAAAAGACCATATCTATGTCAGATGAGATCATAGCCACGACACAGAGCTATGCCAGCACATCAAGGGATATCTGGCACAGAGACATTCGCGTAATTCCCAATGCCGTGGATGAGAGGAGGTTCAATCCGAAAGTATCGGGTAAAAAGGTTAGGGAGGAGCTGGGGATAGAAGGGAACATGGTCCTGTATGTCGGAAGGCTTGTCTATCACAAAGGAGTGGAATACCTAATAGACTCCGCAAAGGAAGTTGAAGCCAAATATGTCATAGTCGGTACGGGACCGAAGGAGAAGGAGCTCAGAAAGCACGCGGTGAAGGCAGGCGTTTCCGAAAAGGTGATGTTCGCCGGAAAGGTTCCTTACGCGCGATTACCCGAATATTATGCCGCCACCGATGTTTTCGTTCTTCCCTCCGTTTCACGATTGGAAGCATTTGGTATAGTGACCATGGAAGCAATGGCAACGGGAAAGCCGGTGATAGTTTCGGACATACCCGGAGTGAATGAGGTCATAGAGGACGGGGTGCATGGTTTCAATGCCGTACCGATGGATGGAAAGGACATAGCCAGAAAACTTAGAACTCTGCTTTCCGATGAAGATCTGAGAAAAGAGATGGGAATGAAAGGGAGAAAACTTGTTGAGGAAAGATATACCTGGGACCGCGTAGTGGAGATGGTTGAACAGGTTTACCGGGATATTTTGGAGAGGAGGTGAGCCCTCTCCGTGACGGGATGTCGTGGGCTCATTCATCCGGTTCGTATGAAACTCTGCAGCCCATAAGGCGATACATTTCCTGCCATGAGCAGTCTTCCATTTCTTCGTACATGGTCATGACTAAAAGATACCCATATATGAAGCAGAACAGAGGACTTCAGTGAAAGTGAACGAATCATATCCGATTCAAAGTGCTTTTTACGGCGTTTTCTCCCGTATAGAAGAATGAAAGTGAACGAAAATAGAACTATCTCAGCAAATAGCAGAGAAGTCCGTATTCTTTGAGAGCGATCCTCGTGTTCATCGGATTTATGTATTCCGGTGTGACCTGAAATTTCATTATCTCTTCAAGAGGCACTTCGATATAGTCCGCAAGCCTTTCCAGCCTTTCCAGAGGGAATGCCTGCTTTCCCACAAGTATCTGCTGAACGCTCCAGCCGGGATGATTCCTCGACCTATATCCGAGGGCCCTTCCCAGACCATTCAGGCTCCCGGCCCTTTCAATACCTTCCTTTATGATGCGCGCTCTCATCTCCGGGGCGATCCATATGCTTTTTGGCGTTTTATTGCCATGCCATGAATATGGGTTGCCATAGCCGGTCATGATAATCTCTAAGTTCCGTACCGGGTTTCCGCTATAAAAAATTTCTGGTATATCTGCACCCTCGGCATCTAATAGAAAAATCTAAATATGAATCTTATGTTCTTCTTATGAGGTGTGGTTATGAAAAAGGCGATTGCCATGGGCATAGTGGTTCTTCTTCTTGTGGGAGGCCTTGCCGGATTGACGAGCACATACAAAGTAAACACTTTGGACATCAATACACTGGATGTGGAAGGAGACACAGGAACTTTCGGAGAGATCTCAAGCGAGGAAAATACGGTTCCGTCGGCGGTATCATGGGAGTCTCTGGTGGACCCGTCCCTTATCGATAGCATACATTCCGAACCGAAATCCCTTGCGGATGTAACCGTTCTGACAAAGCGTCCCGGACTTCTCAACGGGTACTATTCCCGGGAAATATACGAACCGATGGAAAAAGTGAAAAAAACGAGTGTTCCCGTACGGGACACAGTTTCCGATGTAGCTGTTACCCGGAATATAAGGGTTCCATATGGCGATATATCCTCAATAGCACAGCTTCCCGGAGTGATTGGGATCTATCGGACCGAGAAGCCTGAACCGGCCGTCATAAATGACCCGATATTAGAGAAGGAAAACAGCGGCATAAGGACCACGAATTTCCCGGAGGACCCCGTAAGTCCCGACAGCTACCCGACTGCTGTCGAACACAACGCAGACGCGGCATGGGCCAAAGGATATACCGGAGCCGGTGTCAACGTCGCCGTCGTGGACACGGGAGTGGATTTCGCCAATCCGGACCTCATGGGTCAGTGGGCCGTGGACAACAATGCATCCTCGCCCTATTATGGCTGGCCCATAATGTGGGACCCGGTTTCAATGGATGTTATGATGGCGTACTTTACAGCAGACAGCGACAGTAATCGCTACCCATACCCCATATTTGCCACATGGGGGGACGTTTCATGGTATTCCGACACGACATATGAGGTTCAGGCAGATTACAATAGCAGCACGGACCGATATACACTTGAATACAGCTGGTTCGGAGGTCTCGGCTATCCCAACAAGAGGGCAAACCCCAATGGTTACGGCGGAACCGCGAACACAAGTCTCATAGACAGGACATATTATATCGGGGACTCCAGCAACCACATAGTCAGCCAGAGCGGAATATATCATATGGGAATCACGAAGGATGATTATCTGACCACCATATATGGAACAAGGCTGGGAATACTGGTCGTTGACAGCACCACGGCAGGGGTTTATGATACGGTGTACGTGGATCTGGACAACGACGGGGATTTCACCGATGAAAACCCTGTCAACAAAACGAACCCGCTAGCATATCAGGATGTCAACGGCGACGGCGTACCGGACATCTCCGGAGGACTTCTTTATTTCATATCGAATACCATGGGAACAGTTAATGGAGAGCATCTTACGATAACCAATGGGAGCGCATGGCTTGCCCATCAGGATATAGTCACTCAGGTGGGGCCATCTTACTCCCTTCAGCCGACCAATAAACTGTACATCGATGGAAACTATCTACCTTCGTACTCTGAAGAGATCGTACAATACATAACAGATTCTCCCATATCCGAGGGTTCGATTTTCTACCTCAATTCCACAAGCATAGGAAGAACGAACTACATGAATGTGGATTTTCAATACCTTGCCGCCATTAATTATCATGCATCGGAAGGAAGATATTCTCTTTATTACATAAATAGTACTGATTATTATGAAATGACAGAATCCTCTACCGCCGGTTTCTTACACTACACTTTTGACAGATACACCGGGAAGATACAGATACTTTTCGACACTGAACCGGGGTCGCAGATAGAGATACAATATCATATGGACACATACAGGATACATTACTCAAGAGGTAAGATTTCATTTCTGTCCTTACCTCCATCGGGAGCCAGTGTAACGGCGGATTATCAGTATGGTCTGCCCATACCATATTCAGATACATACACGGAAAGGATGGGTTATGACAACTTCATACCCGCATCAGGAGATGTGGTCTGTTTCTTCGGGGATTTCGACATAGACCAGGGATTCCCGCACGGGACATTCTGTGCGTCCAACATAGTCGGAACCATGAACAACATCGTTCAGGGAACGGCCCCCGGTGCCAAGATAATAGGAATAGGGGATTTCTACAATTACAACGGATATTATCCGTGGTACTTTGCGGTAGAGGGCTATGACGGAGTTCCAGATACCGGCGACGAGGCACAGATAGTCAGCAACAGCTTCGGTAGTGGAACGGTCAATACCGGCTGGACATATTCCTCCAGACTGGTATATCAAATAACCCGTAGCTATGCCCCCAACACAACTTTCGTTGTCTCCGCAGGGAACGAAGGGTGGGGATATGGAACCGTAGGAAACCCCGGCGCGTCCCCCGGAGTCGTCACTGTCGGAGCAGGAATAAATATGGCATACAGATGGTTGTTCGGGTATGACGGCGGGGAGCCGAACGACTGGCAGAACTACTACTATCCCGACTCTTCGTGGTATGGCGATATCGCGGGCTTCTCTTCAAAGGGACCCACCGCACTGGGAACACCAGACCCCGATGTTCTGGCTGCGGGTGAGTTCGGGATAGGCGGAGCGCCTGTAAACTATGCTACCACAAGCTGGGGATATGTCGACGGAACCCGGGCGTGGGACCTCTGGTCCGGTACAAGCCTCGCCGCACCCGTCACCGCAGGAGTTATGGCACTGGAATATCAGGCATACTATTCCGCACACGGGGCATGGCCCGGCAACAGAGAGGCACAGCACATACTCACGTCCAGTTGCGATGACCACGGATATGATGTGCTCCAGCAGGGTGCGGGATGGCTCAACGCATCAAGAGCTGTCGATATGGCAGCGGAAGCAACCGGTGTAAGTGCCGACAGGATGTACTGGACACCCGGCGGCTACGACGGAGAGAGCCACGACATGTTCATGAACATGGTCAGGCCGGGAGAGAATGATACGACAACCATGACACTCTCCAACCATGACACATCCTCCTCAACTACCGTGGTAGTTACGGATGAAACATATTCCAGAGAGTCCTATTATACGATCGATTTTCCCGTATCGGGCATCAGGGATGCTGTTCTCAAACCCGACGGACTCTATGATTCGGACGGAGCCACACTCATCGACGGAAATCTGTGGACCTCCTCCGAATGGGACAATGCGGATTTCATGAAGATAACGGCGTATGTAGATACGGAAGCCCACCCGGATCAGAGCGATGCATATCCGTATATGAACCTCTATGACTGGATTGACAGGGAGCACTACGGAGGAAACGAAACAGCGTTCTATGCAGAGATAATACATGTGAATAACGAATCCGTCATAACAGGACAGTATGGGGAGACATACGCATACATAGACAATCTTCCCGTGGTTCCCGGAGAACCGGTTCTCATCTATTCGGACGGAAGACTTCTTGACAACAGTACCGGTGGAAACTACACCTTCGATGCCGCAACAGGAAAGATAACATTCCTGGATGATGCCGGCAACCTCCGCCCACTGAATTCGGGAGAGGTCATAACCGCCACATATACTTATTATCTGGAAGTAAGATCGGGAGACACATATTATACCCATGATTCGGTGACAAGATATACGGTGTGGCTCACGGACAAAGATGGAAAGATCTATAACTGGACCTCAAGACTGGGCAGCTATTATACATACAACACAGCTAGCGGAGAGTTCACTCTTCTTGTGGACCTTCTTCCTGGGGATAGGGTGAACATCGATTACTACTGGGACAACGCAGGAGAATACGATGGACGCCTCGAAAGAATAAGGATGAACATGGACCTCCAGCCGGCAAACCTTGTCACCGCTTCCATATACAACCCCGTAGAGAGAGTGGATGACGGACTGGTACTGGATATGATGGATGTCAACTGGGCATATATAGGCGGCGATCTGAAGACCTACAATTTCACCATAATGGTGGAGTTCTATGATAAAACGGACTGGAATTGGATAACAGAAGCAAACGTCGTGAACATCTCCGCAGGAGGAACAGCCACAGTAAACATCACGGCAACGGTTCCAGCGGACGCGGGCGTGGGATCGTATCAGGGAGCTATAGTTCTGTACAGTTCCAGTGGAAAGACTGTCATCCCCGTACTGATAAATGTACCCGCCACGGAATTCCCCGTGCATTTCGGAGGCAATACTCCGACAACCACACTTTACGAGAATGGAGCTATGCAGGGGATACACGGCGGCGAGTACACCGGAGGCGGCGACTGGAGGTTCTTCTTCGTCGATGTGAGGAATCTCAGTGTATCTGACGGAATGAAGATCCTGACAGCGATATACTGGAGTGGAATGCAGGACGATACGGAAATATATCTCATGGAAGCTCAGGAAGATACATATTTCCCACCTACCGGTGAATATGGCCCATTCGCCATGAGGGAAATCGCAAGGACAGAAGAGATTATAGGTTATACGAACACTAATTCGAACTTAAGTGAAATACTGGCAGCCAACACCTCTTCCGGACCCTTCGAGATAGCGCTCCGTAACTGGCGTGTTACCGGAAGCGTTCCATATACGGATTTCCACGGAGATATGGGAAGGATGATGGCAACTCCTTCGGACATAGTACTGCACACCGATGAATTGAAAGCCAATGCAACGGTGGGCCACCCATACCCCATAGATGTTTATTCCGATATCGAGCTTCCGGACGGAATATCCGCTCTAAGTACAATACAAAACACGACTCTGTTCTCCGCTCAACCGGTGGATCCATATCCTTATTCGGGCGGAGCCTTCGAGGCTTATCTGGCGGCTGCTCCCAACGAGGTGGTATATGACATGCCAAGCGGGATTATCCGCGCCACATTCACCATGTATTTCTACAACGGAGCCCGGGATGTCGATATGGGAATATTCTATGATGCGAACGATGACGGGGTGGCGCAGGCAAATGAACTGGTGGTAGACACCTCGGAAACAGCGACAGCCGGAAACCCGGAGGTCGGAACGGTATTGAACCCCGAAGCGGGGAGATATATAATAAAGGCAGCAGGATATGATGTGGACACCGGAAGCCTCTACGACCTGACTGTGGACACATATTCCTATGGAGAAGATCCCTATTTTTCAATAGATGCACCTGATACCACCGTTCCAGCGGGAACCAACACTACAGTTTACTTAAACTGGGATTTCGGAAATGATATCCCGGAGGATGCGGTGACATCGCTCATGTGCATATCACCGGGATTCGCACCGGATTCAATGGCCATTCCAATAGATATAGAATACACATATTACTACAATATATCGCTGCACACGGGATGGAACCTCATATCGATCCCATGGCTGTCGGGACCCACGAACATAAGTTCCGCGCTCCCGGGTCTGTCATGGGACCGGGCCATGGTATACCTCAACGGCACATGGCACACATGCAATCTGAACAGGGACCAGAGATACAATCTGGACTTTCCGGATGTGGATGCTGGAATGGGCATATGGGTGAACATAACCGCGGCATCCAACCTTAGGGGGCCGATAACAGGAATAATCGGGAGGACCACGCATCTGAATGCCGGCTGGAATCTCGTGTCATACAACGGAAAACACGATATGAAAGTGAGCGAGGCCATGGGTGGGCTCCCATATACACATCTGGAAACCGCGGACCTACAGGCAAATCTGTATTCCCTGTCCGGTGAGGATTACATGATAGTCGGAAGAGCATACTGGATATATGTTGAACAGGACACATCATGGACACTCTGACACGAAAACCCATTTCTTTATTTTTCTTATTAAGACGGAAAAGGTTTCAGTTATACAGTGATGCTATGTTTTCCATCCTACCGTCGTCTTCAGTGAACTCCTCCTCACTCTCTTCCATCATAAGTCCGAGAAGCAGATTTACCATCTTTCTCAGCTCACTGACCTCCTCTCTGAGTCTCTTTATATCTGTTTCCACATTCTTTTGCTTTTCCATGATATCAGGCATACATTAGGTTCAGGGAAATAACCTTTTCTATCACATCCGTGTATTCGTCTTATGCCGAACTCCTCTTATACGATAAGTAAATCTTATATAGCGCTCTAAAATCACAGGGCCCAAGGATGATAACATGGAACCGGTCATAATAAACGGCGCAAGGACCGCCGTAGGAAAGTTCGGTGGAAGCTTGAAAGATGTCCCCCTCGTGGAACTCGGAAGAATCGCAATAAAGGAGGCTCTTATACGTTCGGGTCTCAGGCCTGCGATAACCGGGGAGATAAAGTCATTCAGGCCGGATGGATTGGGTGATTTCGAGAGAACGGAGATAAATGAGAGATATTACGATTATCCGGAAGAACTCGAACCCGTATATTTCGATGAGGTCATCATGGGAAATGTAATTCAGGCCGGGCTCGGCCAGAACCCTGCGAGGCAGGCATCCATATATGCGGGAATGCCGGAGGAGACCAATGCATATACCGTGAACAAGGTCTGTGCATCCGGAATGAAGGCTATAGCACTGGCGGCACAGGCGGTAAAGGCAGGTGATGGCGATATGTTCGTAGCCGGCGGAATGGAGAATATGAGTTCCGCGCCCTATTTACTGCCAAAGGCCAGATGGGGGTACAGAATGGACATGTATGAAGGAAGCATCATAGATGCCATGGTCCACGACGGACTGTGGGAGGTATTCAACGGATATCATATGGGAATGACCGCCGAGAACATTGCCGAAAAGTATGGGATAACAAGGGAAGAGCAGGACGAACTCGGAGTACTGAGCCACAAAAGGGCGATGGAAGCCATAAGTAAGGGAAAGATGGCGAAGGAGATCGTGCCTGTAAAGATTCCTCAGAGAAAGGGAGACCCGATAGTATTCGATAAGGATGAGAGACCCATGGAAACCGATATGGAGAAGATGGCGAGACTGAGGCCTGCGTTCAAGAAGGACGGAACGGTCACTGCCGGAAACGCATCCGGGATTAACGATGCGGCCGCCGCAGTCGTGATAGCATCCTCCGAAAAGGCGGAGGAACTCGGGAAGGAACCTCTTGCGAGGATAAAAGGATATGCAAGTGGGGGAGTTGACCCTGCATATATGGGGCTCGGCCCCATTCCGGCGACACGTAAGCTGTTGAAGAAGCTCAATATGACGATGGATGACATGGAACTCGTGGAGTTGAACGAGGCCTTTGCGGTTCAGGCCATAGCCTGCATGAAAGAACTCAAATTGGACATGGACAAAACAAATCTTCTGGGAAGCGGGATATCCATAGGCCATCCGATAGGTGCCACGGGAGCGCGAATAGTTTACAGCCTTGCCATGCAGCTGAAGGAAAAAGGTCTGAGCAGAGGACTTGCAACACTCTGCATAGGGGGCGGACAGGGAATGGCCATGGTTATCGAAAGAGATTAATTTCTTTTATTTTTTCTTTTTATTTTAACGGTTACCGGAAGCATGTCCTTTTTCCATGCGGCATATACGCTAGCCAATAGAATAAGAAATGCCACCAGAGGAAGAGCATAAGCAGGTATGTTCGACGGAGGCTCGGATTCTATGGCGAATTCATAACTGTGAGTTTCCGGCATTTCATTGCCGTACATATCCGAAACCCCTTTTGCAACGACAATATTATATGTGGTCCCGCGAGACATATCTTTATCGGGCACCAATTGAACTGTTGAGCCGTTCAGCCATTTGAAAGAACAGTCCATTCCCACGAGTACTATGGAATTCTCAGCACTTTTCGTATCTACGGCTTCGCTGAACACGATGATCAGAGGGCTGTCCGGTTTAATGATTCCATGAGGGGCAATTATTATCCTGGGTGGGATGGTATCGATTATCTGAAGGGTGAACTCCCTGCTTTTCGCTTCATTTCCGTATGTGTCATTTGCCCATACATAATAAAGCATTGAACCCACATCTTTCTGAGGAGGTATCTCCGCCTGAAAATATTCGCCTGACTGCACCATTCTGACCTTTTCCAGAAAACCGAAAACAGACTGGTAATAGAGGTATACGGTGGAAAGATGGTCATCCGATACAAGTGCCTGAATGGTAACCGGTTTAAGCCTTTCCGCAGTTGTCTTGGCATTTGCCATATATATCGTAGGTGGGGCGCTATCACCCACTTTCACGACATATGTTTCAGAAACCCCTCTGTTGCCCATGCTGTCCTGTGCCCAGATATGCAGGCTTATGTTGCCCTCCGTATTCTGTGGCGGGATGCTGGCGTGATATCGAGGATATCCGTTGAGGTCGCTGCCTATCTGGCTCATAACGAGTTCATTGGACGCTCCATCCACATCGACATACTGCAGGGCCACGATTGACAGAGGGTCATCGTCCACGACATCAACATAGACATCTATCGGAGAGTATATGCTCTTGGAATCTATAAGTGCGTTTTCGAAGCTCGGAGTCATATCGGGAAATCTGGAGAAACATGCCGAATAACCGGTATCGAGTGCCTGTATCCATACGACGGAGACGAAATCTCCAGAATTTTCTATCGAAGCGCCCTTGTTATTCCCCTCCCCGCTTATCTCAAGGTCTCCGAGAATATGATATCCGTCGGAATTCATTTCCATATAGAATATTGCATACTTTCCGAGTCTGTTGTCTTGCCATACCAGATGTATTATGCCGTCGTCAGAGATTATCGCATCCGGATTGTATGCCGAACCCGAAGTGTATGTTATCGTCGAGGGAGAGCTCCAGTCAATCCCGTCATTGTCACTCCAAGAGATCATAAGTTGATATGAAGCGTCTTTTCTGCCGGACCATACGACGTATATTCTGTTTTCGTACGCTCCCGCCCATACCTTTCCGAGAGAGATTCCGCTGTATATCACCGTATTGTTCCAGTTCAGACCGAAGTCACTGCTGCTGTAGTCGCGTAAAGATCCTCCGTAAAAAGATAGGATATGCATCGTATTCCCATTAAAAAGAAGTGTGCTGTTTCTTGCAGGAACATCAACGGAGATCATGTAGTTCCAGTTCTTTCCTCCGTCATCGCTTCGGTAAAGATACGATGTTTCGGCATCTTGCGCACCGAGTATCCAAATTTCATCACCTATCACAGCCGATGGAATTTTGTAATTCGCGTCCCCGCTCCCTACCTGAACGGTTGTCCAGACAGAGCCGTCGGATGTGCTGGCGGCATATATGACGGAGAATCCGATTCCACGATTAACCCAGAAAAAGACCATGTAATTTTCGGTGGTTGTGACAGAGATGACGTAAGATGTCCCGGAATATTCGGCAAAAACAGAAGATTCCGACCATATGATACCGCCGTCGCCACTGGAACTCATCATCGGTTTTCCGGATTCGTCGACCCAGAATGCATACAGTTTTCCTTTGAACTGCGTTATCGCGGGAAAGGTATCGGGAGCGGAGCCGGAGGAGAGAGTGACCGGTGTTGACCATGTGTTCGTTTGTCCCTGCACCTCCATGGAGTATAAGGCGAGACCAAGAATAAAGATGAGCGCAATCACCACAGCCAAAACACGGCCTGTCTTTGACACGCCCTCTTTAACAATAGTGCACTATATATGCTTTGCCGGAGCATGTCCTTATTCAGATTCCCACCGATTCAAGTGCCATATATGCGATTATAACGAGCGCAACCATCGAAATATAAGGTATTATGCCCCATTTCAGGACTTTGGAACCGTCCAGCGGAGGAAAGGGGATAAGATTGAATCCGGCAAGGAAGATATTTATCCAAGCTATAAATAATGCAATCCCACCGATAAAAGGAGATGTGAAAAGGGCCACGCCAATCATTATGAACGCTATCGCCACATTTACCGCAGGCCCGGCAGCACTTATCTTTCCGTTCTGTTCCCTCGTTATCATCCCGGATATGTAAACCGCACCGGGTGCGGCGAAGACAAAGCCCAGAAACGCGGTTATTACGGCAAATATGAGCCCTCTTTCCCACATGCGGAACTCGGACCAGCATCCGTATTTTCTTGCCAATATACGATGCCCCATCTCGTGAAGAAAAAATGCGGTGAAAACGGAAAGAAATGCTACGGGAAGAGTGTATCTTATGAAAAACAAAGGGTCAGAATAAACGCCCTGTAGCCCGTTGGAGAATGCTATGGCAAAAGCGAATGTCAGCACCGTTATGGAGATGAGTATGTCCGTTGCCTCTTTCCTACCGAATGAGAACAGTCCTTTTCGAGCATACAGGTATTCATTCTGCCGTGGCCACATGATACTTACTCCGGAATGCTCCCGAACATCCTTCCGTAAACCTCTTTGTATCCTGCCAGAACATCGCCTTTATCGAAGCGGTAATTGTCCTTGTCCAGTGATTTTTTGGTTTTCATATCCCATAACCTGCACGAATCGGGGGATATTTCGTCCGCCACCACTAGGTTTCCGGCGGAATCCCTTCCTATTTCTATTTTGAAGTCCGGAAGCAGTATGCCCATGGATTCAAAGTAATCTTTAAGCACGGAGTTTACGCGCAGGGCAATATTTTTCATCTCAGCGAGTTCCCTTTCATCCGCAAGGCCCATGGCGAGTATCATGTCATCGTTCATAAGCGGGTCGTGATAGGCATCGTCCTTATAGTCCAGCATAACAATCGGCCTCTCGAATACGGTCCCCTCCTTGAAAGGATAGTTTCTTGTTATGGAACCGGTGGCTATGTTGCGGACTATAACCTCCAGAGGTACGATGCCCACCTTTTTCACCAACATTTTGTTCGGTTCCAGCATCTTCACGAAATGTGTCGGTATACCTTTCTCTTCAAGAAGCTCGAAGAGTTTCGCGGATATCTGGGCATTGTAGTAGCCTTTGCCCCCCACTATGTCGTGCTTCACCGAATCGAAAGCGGTTATGTCATCCCTGAACTCTATCAGGTAATGTTCTCCGTCATACTCGTATATCGTCTTCGCTTTTCCACTGGCTATCTCTTTCAGATAATCACCGTTCCGGAGATTCTCTTTACATAATTAAGCATATCGGGCAAGATTGAAAAAATAGAAAGAAAGGGGGTGTTTATGGTTTTTTGAGGGCTATCTCGATGGAAGAAACATTGGCTGCTCTTCCCTCTTCTTCCACGGATTCTGTAGCAATCCTTATGTCCGCGACCTCGGCCTCCGGAACGAATCTGTTTCGGACAATCTCGGCCACATCCACTGCCCTGCTTATGGCTCTGCCTCTTGCCTTCACGACAACCTCGTTTGACCCACTGTTAAACTGGGTTACCACCGCCAGAACATAGTTCATGGCTGGTTTGCGTCCTACGAACACTGTATTTTCGTCTGTCATTGGTTTTACCTCCTTTGTTTTTGGGAAATCTGATTAGGAGAATACTCTATAAAAGTTTTTCGCATAAGCCCGCCATATCATGCGCCTTTCCGACACTTTCTGGAAAACTTTATATAGTCACTAAAAGGAAGAGTATCGACCGCAGGTGATCTGCCATGGATGCTAAAAATAAGAATCGGACGCTTACTGTTGATGTGCTCAGAAAGGTCATCAAAGATGCCATAGGGGAGCACGGTATGGAAGAGTATGAGGCAGAGGCCATGGCCCGCCATGTGATGAACCTTTTCGGATTTAACAACCGGATTCTGGACAATATGCTTGAACCTCAGGACAGGGATGTTTTTTACATGCTTGAGGACGAGGAGATTCTTACAACGGAGCGCGAGGAAACCACACTTTACGATGGAAGGGAGTGGAGGATACACTACTGGATATTCCGCAGAGAGAAGATAAGCGAGATACTCGGCGGGAAAAAGAAAGAGATCCCGGTTTCCGATGATTTCTCTTCGGTGGATGAAGAGGCCAGCATATATGATGAGATTCCGGACGATATATGGTCCCGCAGAGGCGATGAAGAGGAAGAATAAATGGGACTTCGCGAGAGATATCCGGGTGTTTTTCACGACGGAAGGCGTTATTATACCCCAAACTCGGTTCCGGGAGAACAGGTCTACGGAGAGCGTCTGCTACGAGAAGACGGTAAGGAATACAGACATTGGGACCCCAGAAGAAGCAAAATGGCAGCTGCGCTCCACTCCGGCATGGACTCCATGCCCATAAGGAAAAGGGACAGGGTGCTTTATCTCGGAGCCGCAAGCGGAACAACCGTAAGTCACATAGGCGAGGTCACGAAGAGGGATGTCTATGCCGTGGAATTCGCCCCGCGCTCCTTCAGGGACCTTCTTCATGTGGCTGAAAAAAGAAGGAATCTGATGCCCGTACTTGCAAACGCAAGAATGCCGCAGGAATATGCATCCATAGTCCCTGAGGTCAGTGTTGTCTATCAGGACATAGCCCAGAGGGATCAGGTCGGTATATTGGTCAAGAACATGGCTTTTTTCAACGCGAAACGCGGAATATTGATGGTAAAGGCCCGCAGTATAGATGTTGCGGAGAAGCCGAAGAACGTCTTTCAAAAGGTGGCGGACGAGTTATCGGAATACACGAACATAGAAGAGGCGGTAGACCTCAGCAATTATGAGAAGGACCACATGGCATTCATAGTAAGGGCATGAGCTTCAGCGGCATCGCAAGGTGTCTTCTGGCACACACGGGAACCTCATACCATTTTTCTTCGATGTCCCTTTTGATAGTGGCCGTTTCCTCCCTACCTCTCACCTTTGTTCCACAGTCTCTGCACCGGTAGTATCCGCCTCTCCCCGTCGATTTCATCCTTTTACCGCATTTCGGGCATTTCGGGTTATGCAGTTTTACGATGTTCTTCTCCAGCTTTATGATGCGCATCTTCTCAAGATTTATTGTGAAAGGTCCCTCGCGCACACCACCCCGGACTTCTACGATATCTCCGGGAATCAGAGATCGTACGATATTCCTGAATTCCTTTGTCGGTTCATATGCGGCACAGTCTATGCTCCCCGTCCCGTCGGATATGCCGAATATCACATGTCCGCCGTCGATAGTATGAGGTCTCTCCATGACTTTTCCACGAACCGCAACCGATTCGTAGCCCTTTATCTCGGATATTTTTCTTTTCACGATGTTGTCATCCGTGCCCTGATTGCTCATGAATATCATCCAGCGCTCCGCTCCTTCTCCTCTGACTGTACGGCGGGCCCTTTCCAAGACATCCGGCGAAACAGACCTTATTCCGTAAAGTATGGGACAAGGTGTATGAGGGGTTATCGCCATGTATCCGTTTCCGTAATCATAGTTGTCAAAAGTCTCCGGAAATTCATGATCCATGTCCATAACGCTTTTTTCATCTATTTTTCTCGGACTGCCCCATCTTTTTCTGTCCCGGTATGCTATGAGCTCATATGTTCTTTTTTTAGGCCTCCATGCTAGGGCCGCGGCTGAGCCTATAAGACCTCTTTTATTTTTGAAGCCCCCGTATATCGCTCCGGATTTTTCCAGTTCAAGAACAGCATCTTCCAGATTAACCGGTCTTCTAACGGCTTTCCAGTAGAATGATTCCGAGGGCTTTTTCTCTGTTACCGCGAATCCGGGATTCGTCTTCTCATCTTCGAAGACAGCCATCTTCTCAACAAGGGATTTGACGGTGGAAAATACATCGTCTACGGAACCCGCTTCTCTTCCCTGCGAATATCCAAAGACCGACTTATTTACGATATCCCCTATCTTGAACCTTTTTCCATACCCTTTTCCTAGCCGAACATACAGGGCCGCATTCCCTCTGGTTTTCCATGGTATATTCGGGTTCAGCCTGACCAAGCGAGGATATCCCAGGACATCAAGGTCCGGAAACGAGCGTATTATCTCTGTCAGGAGAAAGGTCGTGCACATTCCTTTCACGGAATCAGTGTCGTCAACTGCTACATATGGCACGGCCACACAGCGGACATCTGATTAATAGCCTTTTGCAGAAGAGAATCCACAGCGTCGTCGTACTTACTTACTCATTTTTGATTACTTACCAAAAAACTATTATTTATCTGCCGATGCCCGCTTATGAACAGCGTGGAAAAGGCTATTTCAGCCCTTAATAAGGGAGAGATAATCTTTGTTTATGATGCCGACAACAGGGAACGGGAGACCGATATGGTTATCGCTTCGGAATTTACGAAATCGGAGGACATAAGGACATTGAGAAAGGACGCTGGCGGGCTTATATGCACGACATTGCCGCCGTGGGCATGGAAGAAACTCGGAATACCGTATCTGGCGGAGATAATCGAGATCTCCGAGCAGAAATATCCATGGCTGAAGGGAATGAGGGCTAACGATTTGGCCTATGATGAGAGGAGCGCCTTTGGGCTGACGATAAACCACAGAAACACATTCACGGGAATAACGGATAGGGACAGAGCGCTCACCGTCTCAAGGCTGGGTGAGTTCATAAAGGAAATCGAAGAAGCGGATGAAGATGAGGCGAAGAAAATGTTCGGAAAGGAGTTCCGCTCCCCGGGACACATACACCTTCTGAACGCAAGGGACGGACTTCTGGACATCCGGTCCGGGCATACCGAACTGACGACATCTCTTTCGCTCATGGCAGGGCTGTCCGGTTCCGCAACGATCTGCGAGATGATGGGCGATGACGGAAATGCCTTATCCAAAGAGGAGGCAAGGAATTATGCGTATGAGCACGGATATGTATATATAGAAGGAAAGGAAATCATTGAGGCGTGGAAAAATGGTAAGAGTCATGGCATCAGGCGTGTTTGACCTCCTTCATCCCGGCCACCTGTACTATCTGAAAGAGGCGAAGAAGCTGGGCGATGAGCTGGTCGTCGTGGTCGCAACGGACAATACCGTGAGAAAGCGGAAGCACGAGCCGATAACACCGCAGGATATGAGGCTGGAGATGGTTGAGGCCCTCAAACCGGTGGATATGGCAGTT
The DNA here is from genome assembly GCA_964475625.1 of uncultured Thermoplasmata archaeon. Classification (GTDB taxonomy): domain Archaea; phylum Thermoplasmatota; class Thermoplasmata; order WALJ01; family WALJ01; genus JALTFR01. The sequence goes on from CAYYXK010000002.1 coordinate 30,988, forward strand.
CTCGGGCATGAGGACGATATGTTCAGGACGGTTGAGGAATTGAAGCCGGACATAATCGCCCTCGGATACGACCAGAGCTTTGATGAGGAGCGCCTCAGAATGGAATTGAAGGAGAGGGGCATGGACATAGAGGTGGTGCGCATAGGGCCGCTGTCCACCGACCTCAACGCAACTCGCAAGCTAATACAGAAGATAATCGACTGGTACGAGTTCCAGAAGAGGATGGAGGCTGTGGAGGGTAAGAAATGAAGAAAATCGGCATAGTGGACACGACATTTTCAACGCTCAATATGGGCGACATAGCCATAGATGAACTTAAAAAGCAGGGCACAGGATTCAAAATCATAAGAAGAACGGTTCCCGGATTCAAGGACCTTGCGGTTGAGTGTAAGATTCTCATAGAGGAAGAGGGTTGTGACATAGTTATGGCCCTCGGAATGCCCGGCCCCGAGGAGATAGACAAGCAGTGTGCTCACGAGGCCTCACAGGGGATAATGCAGGCTCAGTTAATGACGAACACCCACATACTCGAGGTCTTCGTGCATATGGACGAGGCGAAGAACGATAAGGAACTGATATGGTTGACCGATAGAAGGGTGAGGGAGCATGCGATAAACGCATACAACATGATCTTCCACCCTGAAAGACTGGTAAAGATGGCCGGAACAGGCCAGAGGCAGGGATTCGACGATGTCGGACCTGCGAGGAGATGAAAAAAGGAGGAATGAGATATGGAAAAAATAAGACTTGGAATAGTGGTGAGCGAGTACAACTACGACATAACCATGATGATGCTGGAGCGCGCGAAGTCACACGCGGAATTTCTTGGAGCCGATGTGGTGAAGGAGATGAAGGTTCCCGGAGTCTTCGAGATACCGCTGGCTGTTAAGAGCATGATAGAGGATGTGGATGCCGTGGTGGCCCTCGGATGCGTCATTGAGGGAGAGACGGACCACGACGAGATAGTGATGAACAACGCAGCCAGAAAGATTCAGGACATCATGGTTGAGACCGGAAAACCGGTGGCCCTCGGCATATCCGGACACGGGCAGTCGAGGCTTCAGGCCGAGGCCCGTATAGAGAAGGCAAGGGAAGCCGTGGAGAGCGCGGTGAAGATGGCAAAAAGGCTCAACTGAACATACATGGCTGCAAACCCTTTTATATCCCTCTCATTTTGTCCCCCCTTCTTCCGGTGAATCTCATGAAGACAGCACTCGTTGCCCTTGGCGGAAACGCCCTGTTGAAACCCGGCGATTCGGGTACATACGAGAACCAGATGAAGAATGCAAGGGAGAGTGCGAAACATCTCGCTAGCATGGTCGAACTCGGTTATGATGTGGTCTTCACCCACGGAAACGGCCCGCAGGTGGGAAGCATACTGCTTCAGAACGAGATTGCGGCCAAGCAGGGAATACCCCCGATGCCGATGGATGTCTGCGTCGCGGAGTCCCAGGGGCTCATAGGATATATGATACAGCAGGCTCTCACCAACGAGCTGCACTGCAGGGGCATGTATCGGGCCGTCACATCCCTCATCGTTCAGGTCGTCGTGGATAAGAACGACCCCGCATTCAAGAACCCGACAAAGCCCATAGGTTCTTTCTACTCAGAAGATGAAGCCAGAGCGCTCATGAAGGAAAAGGGCTGGGTCATGAAGGAGGATGAGGCCAGAGGAGGCTGGAGAAGGGTTGTCCCATCGCCGAAGCCCGCGGATGTGGTTGAAAAGGAGGCAATAAAGCGACTGATATTCGGAAAGAGCCCGGGAGAGATAATCATCGTAGGCGGAGGCGGAGGAATACCTGTCATAGAGACCGAAGATGGCTATAAGGGCATAGATGCGGTCATAGACAAAGACAGGGCATCGGCGCTTATCGCCCGGCTCATCGGCGAGAAGTTCTTCATCATACTCACAGCGGTCGACAATGTCTATGTGGATTTCGGCAAGCCCACTCAGAGAGCGCTGGAAAAGGTCAGTCTCGACGAGATAAGAGAATATTACGATGCCGGTCAGTTCCCTGCCGGAAGCATGGGGCCCAAGATAGAGGCTGCTATGGACTTCCTCGACAACGGTGGGGAGAAGGTGATAATCACATCTCCGGAGAATCTTGAGAATGCGCTGAAAGAAGGCACTGGCACACACATAATACGGTGAAAACAAAAGAAAATGGAATTGGTTTTAAATGGTTTTACTCGGAGTAGTACGCAGCGTCGTACGGTTCCGGTTTCAGTCCCTTTCTGGTCCTTATCTCCCTGACTATTTTGTCCTGGAGTTCCCTCGGGACCCTCTCGAATCCGGAGTTCTCGGTGGACCAGAGCGCTCTTCCTCCGGTGACGCTCCTTATGGCTCCTGCGAACCCGAACATCTCTGCAACAGGTGCCTTTGCAGTTATCTTGGAGTTGGCACCGTCCTGTTCTATATCGAGTATAGTACCCCTTCTCTGCTGCATCTCACGGGTAACGGTCCCCATCAGTTCCTGCGGGACATCTATGAATACTTTCTGCATCGGTTCGAGGAGTATCCTGTTCCCATTGCATATCGCTCCGTATATTCCATTCCTGACCGCAGGTATGACCTGTGCAGGTCCACGATGTATGGAATCTTCATGGAGTTTCGCATCCATGAGCTTTACCTTTACGCCCATGAGTTTCTCGTTCGCCAGAGGTCCGCGGTTGACGACCTCATCGAAGGCCTGTATGCAGAGTTCCATTGTCTCATGCAGATACTGTATACCTTTCGTCATATCGAGGAAGAGATTGTATCCGCGTATGGCCTTGATTCCCTTGCCCTCTTCCTTGCTCAATCCGAGCTCTTCAAGCTTTTTGGCCAGTTCTTTGGCGTTCTTTATCTTCTCTCCGGAAGGTATATCTCCATCATGTATGGCATCGATTACGGCTTGTTCAAGGGGTTCCACAACGATATAGAACTTGTTGTGCTTGTTTGGTGATTTCCCTTCGAAGGGCCTTCCGCTGTTCCTTTCCACGGATTCTCTGTAAACAACTATGGGTGGGGACGCTTTCACTTCGACCCCGTGCTCGTTCTCTATCCTGTATATGGTTATCTCCAGATGAAGCTCCCCCATTCCGGACATAAGGTGCTCTCCGGTCTCCTGATTTATCTGGACCTGAATCGACGGGTCGGCCTTTGATACCGACCTGAGAACCTCGACCAGCTTTGGCAGGTCCTTCATGTGTTTTGCTTCAAGGGCAACGGTGACCACGGGCTCAGAGTAATGTTTCATCTCCTCGAAGGCCACCATACTGTCATCATTTGTGAGCGTCGAACCCGCTATCGCATCTTTCATTCCGACAAGGGAAACGATGTTTCCGGCCACTATCTCATCGACCTGCACCCTGTCGGCACCCACCGAGAATGAGACCTGCTGCACCCTGTTCTTCTTGGGCATTCCGACTATTCTGAGCTCCATACCTTTCTTTATGGTACCGCTGAACAGCCTTCCGACAGCGACCTCTCCGGCATGCGGGTCTATGATTATCTTTGTGACCATCATGGCAACCGGGCCATTGGGGTCAGCCTTCATCATGGCCTTCGCTATGGAGGATTCGAGGTCTCCCTTCCATATGTTGGGTATCCTGTATTCCTGAGCCTCTATCGGGCTCGGCAGGTGTTCTATGACCATATCCAGAAGGACTTCGTGTATCGGTGACTTCTTTGCGAGCTCCCTTATGGCGGTTCTGTCCTCCTTGCTGTTGTAATCGTATATGTCCTTGAAACTTATGCCAGTCTTTTTCATGAATGGTACAGATATGGCCCAGTTGTGGTACGCGGAACCGAATGCCACGGTCCCATCCTCTATCTTCACCTGCCAGTCCTTCTTATGCTCTTCGGGCGCGTATTTAATTATCAGCTTGTTGACGCTCGTGACCACTTTGATGAACCTCTGCTGCATCTCTTCAGGGGTAACTTTGAGCTCATTTATCAGTCTGTCAACCTTGTTTATGAAAAGTACCGGTTTGACACGCTCTTTGAGTGCCTGCCTTATCACGGTCTCGGTCTGAGGCATTATCCCCTCAACTCCGCATACGACCACGACCGCTCCGTCCACGGCTCTCATAGCTCTTGTGACATCCCCTCCGAAGTCAACATGTCCCGGAGTATCTATCAGGTTGATCAGATACGTATCATTTTTGAACTCATGAACCATTGATGCGTTAGCAGCGTTGATGGTTATGCCTCTTGCCTGTTCCTGCTCGTCAAAGTCCAGAACAAGCTGCTTTCCCGCCATCTCTTCGGACATCATTCCGGCACCTGCAATCAGGTTGTCAGATAGCGTGGTCTTTCCATGGTCTATATGCGCGGCTATTCCTATGTTCCTTATCTTCTCAGGTTTTCTCATGATTTCCTGAGCTTTCTTTATATTGTCCTCTTTACGGCCCATTGTCAACACCTTTTATCTATCTCGATGAAGCAGCTACCCTTTCCATCTCTTCCTTTCTGCCAACAGCCCAGCTTGCCGGGTCCGCTCTCGATGCGAGTATTATCTCGTCGGCAAGGCACTGTTCCACCGGTTTTTTCGTCTTATATGTGCTCTTTACGGCACCTTTGCATATGTTTCTGAGCGCAATGTCAAGTCTTCTTGCAGCCGAAGTATCCACGGCTTTCTGGACGGAGATGCCCCCGAACTGCAGCCTCGTTATCTCTTCCATCGGAGCAGCGTTGGAGAGTGCATCGACAAGAACCTGCACCGGATTCTTTTTCGTCCTTTTCTCAATTATCTCGAAGGCGGACCTGACCACCTTATATGTCTTGACTTTTTTTCCGGTGTATTTCTCTGTCCGCATCATGTTGTTCATCAGCCTCTCGACGATGTTCATCCTGTGCTTTCCGAACTCTCTTCTGGAATATTTTGCCTCCGTATGCGGAAGTACCACCGGAGAAAGGTTGATGTATTTCACAAGTGACGGATCATTTACCTGAACGTCCGAAAGATCGTATTTTCCGAAGAGCGGAGGTATATTGACCTGTGCAAGAAGTTCCATCCTCTCTTCTTTGCTCATGGGCTCGTCCGCAGCCTCGGAACCTTTTTTCTCCTTTTTGAGCTCAACAGGGGCCGCGCTCTTTTCCGGGCCCGTTTCTTTCACTTTCTTCTCTTCCTCGGGCTTCTTTTCCTCTGTTTCGGGCGCAGCATCAGTCTCTTCCTCGGGCTTAGGAGCCTCACGGGCTTTTTCTTCCTTCACTTTTTCAGGAGACGATTCTACGGGCTTTGCGGGTTCAGGCTGCTCCTGAGCAACCTCTGTGTTTTTGTTCTCGTCGCTCATTTCATCACCTCACCGGTTTCTCCTTCTTTCCGGTAACAAGCTCCCTCAAAGAGACATTGTTGACCTTTATTACTTTGAATCTCACTCCCGGAAGGTCTCCGTATGACCTGCCCAGTCTTCCGCCTATGCCTTCTATAAGGACTTCGTCATGCTCGTCGATGAAGTTTATGGCACCTTCTCCCACGGCGAAAGCCGTAACCTGCCTTCCGTTCTTTATTAACTGCACTTTGACGCATTTTCTTATGGCGGAGTTCGGCTGTTTCGCCTCTATTCCGACCTTTTCTATGACGATGCCTCTCGCCTGTGCAGAACCCTCCAGAGGGTCGGCTTTCTCGCGGAGCTTGAGAATCCTTCTCTTGTAATATCTATCGCTCCACCTGAATTTCTGGTGATCCTGCTTGAACTTATGTGCAGCGTACAATCCATTTGCCACATTATCACTCCTTTATCTGTTGAGTAAGCCGCCTAAACTCTTTTCGTATATAAGCCTACCTCATATCTCGCATCAGCTTATGTTCTTCTCAATTTCATCCGTGATACCCTCTCCCCCGGGGTATATCCGTGTCTTGCTGAAGTCGAACGCATTGCCCCTTATGAGATTCTTGGGTTCTTCGGGGTTGAACAGAGAGTTGAAGAATACCGATTCCTTTCTCCCGTTCACAAGATATGTTATCACAACCCCATTAACCCTTGCTATCGGAAAGCTCTCGATTATCAGGTCTATACCGAGTATCCTCGTGCTCTTTTCCTCTATCTCCTCCATCGCGATTTCATGGAACTGTGTCGCCGAAGAGACCTTTCCTCCTATTTCCCTGCCGGTCCCTTCGTCATGAGGCATGAGTTTGAGGGCGGTTATGCCGAATATGTTTGAAAGGTCCGAGTAGTTCCCGGGAAAATCCCAGCTCAGGAGGTATCGGAGGAGCGGCTTCATTCCGTGGGCAGGTGGATATGGGTTGTCAGTTCCGAACGCAATCTTCGAGGACCAATAGTTGTGTTTGGAATATCCGAACGAAAGGAAGTACATCTCCTCAACCTCTTTTTTCGAGAGGCTTTCCAGTCCTGGAGCTTCGAACATCATCCCGTAATCTATGCCTTTGGCATTTGAAAAAAATGCATCGTAACTATCCGGTTTCAGGGTGGAAAGTTCACCGAATATGTTCGGATGACTGAGGGCTTCGAAGAGTTTGGGATTCTCCGAGCCGTTCCACGGGGCATGGCCTATCATGACCTTCAGTCTGGGTATGAGTTCCAGTTTTTCCTCCTGAACAAGTTCTTCGACTGTTTTCGCAACCGCCTTATGAAGCTCTTCGCCCATCTCATCCTGTGTATGGAATATGGCAGGTATATCGTGTTCAGCCAGCCTTTTAAGGACATTTCGGACATTTTCGGAGTTTATCTTGAAGTTCTCCGATTTCGGATGCAGTTTGAAGCCTTTCATACCCATCTGCGCTCCGCTGTCCACCGTATCGAGGGCATCACTGTGGTTCGGGTCCACCCTGCCGTAGCCGAAGAATCTAAGGTTGTTGTGCGGCTTCCTGCTCGGGGATTTCTCGGTGAGAGCCTGCCTGACCGATTCATTCACCCTTCTGTAATCTCTTGGAAGCGGATCCTCCGTATCGGATGGAAAAGTTACGAAGAAATCGAAACCGAGATATTTCGTTATATGTTTCGAAAGGTCTTCTCCGTGTGCCAGAGTATACAGGTCCCTCTGGCAGAACTCATAGAAATCCGGACCATGTGCCTGCAGTTTCCAAGGGAAGGAATACCTGTATTCTTCCTTTTTCTCCCTCATCTCTTTGACTATCTCCTTAATGGTTTTATGATATCTGCGTACGAATTCCGTGGGAAGCAGGCCTTTCAAACCCTCCACCTTTATATGGGTGTGGGCATCCACCATAACGAAACTTCGAGTCTCTTCGAACTCATCTTTTACGAGAAGCACGCTTCTTTCCTCCTAGGGCCTCCTTGCACCCTATCGGATGATAGACGAGAGGGTCATACCACATATTACGCCCGTTTCTCGTAGCCTTTATCATGTGTTTGACCACGGTCTCCATATCCTCTCCTGTTTTTGCATAGTCGAGCATCCAGTATTGTGCCGGGGAAGAGCCGTTGCCATCACATGCGTATACGGATGCCCTTATCGGGTTGAGGAATAGGGAATGTATGATCTTCATCTCTTTGAATTCAGGATTCAAGAATCTGAGCATTTCCAGAGTGGTGTCCGAGAATATCATGTCGGAAAAGCGAGAGTATTTCAGTTTCGTTTCCTTTCTCGAGAACATGCTTTTCTTTTTCGGTTTGAACCAGCTCCCACCCTGTACCGCCACTTTTTTCATATCGAACAGGTCTTTGTTCTGAGTCTTCATGGCACGTTTCACTTTCGGGTCGATATGTCCGTTCTCCGCCATTTTCATGGCTTTCAATGCCACCGCCTGTATTATCATAGCTATGCCTATTCTGCGGGCGACACTCGGTTGTGAGTCCGATATCCTGATCTCTGTGGTGTGATTGTCCGGAGACCACGGATCCATGTCTAGAAAATGAGTATTGGTTCTAAAGGATCTGTTCTGCTTCTTAAACTCCTCTATGAAATATTCGGGCCCCTGCCATCCTTTTTCCAGATAAGGGACATATTCCTGTGAGCCGAAATTACAAAGGTGTTTCTTGTTGTGCATTATCCTCAGGCTTCGTGCACTCCCTATGAACGGCGCTTCCTGATCTCCGTATCGTATCCTTCCCATGATTTTTCCGTCTATGAACGGGGAATTTGCGGAGAGAACGGCTATATGGGGTAGGAAAAGTCTCATGAGATGGTAGAAATTGGAAAGTGTCTTTTTCTGCATCTCGTTCTTCGGGTCCATCAGTATGCCGATATGGTGGTGGTCGCCGCATGTCGGAAAAGATTCCCCTCTCATAGCCTCCTGAAGGTCTTCATACGGGCTTGAACCCGCGGCCATAAGGTATACTTTAAGGTTTATTTCATCCAGTCTTTCAACTATAAGGCTTATCAGTGCGGAGGTCCACCATGCCAGTTCATAGAAAGAGTCAGCCGGAGGCGTCGCCAGTTCAAGGACGGGCCATTCCACTACATTGCGGTCTATGGATACCAGCTCGTTGCTTACCTTTTTTCCTCTAACATCATAGTCCACCTTCAGAGCATCATACGTAGAGCCCTTGGAAGGACCCCAGTATATCTTCAGAACCTTTTTTTTATATTCCGGAGGCATCCTTCTTCGAAGTGTCCTAGCAAGGTCCGAATCGGTTATTTTGCTGTATATCTTCTCAACGGCACCGTGGCCCAGTTTTTTTCCATGGTTCGTGACAAGGAAATACTCCATCTCGAGGGCATGGTTGAAAGGGAGCTTGGAACAATCACCTTCAACAGTCAGTGGGTGCTTGGCCCCCGCCTTGTCGAACCAGCGGCTCTTGTCTTCTGTCATGGACCGGAAGTCATCCGAAGGGTCTTTTTAAATCTTTGCGCACGGGCTTTCAGATATATGAACGGCGAAAAACGACGCTTTCGGAAGTGAAGTATACACATCCGGGTCGTAGTGCGGTATTATGTTTATATAGGGGCAGGATGTGTCCGCATCCGATTTTTATGGTACAGCTAACAGATACCCTGTTCCGGGATGCACATCAGTCGCTCATCGCAACGAGGATGAGGACAGAGGACATGCTGGAAGCCCTGCCACTGATGGACGATGTGGGCTTTTTCTCCCTTGAAGTGTGGGGTGGAGCCACATTCGATGTTTCCATGCGATTTCTGAACGAAGACCCTTGGGAACGACTGAGGACGATAAAGAGATACGCCCGCAACACAAAGCTTCAGATGCTTGAAAGGGCCATGAACATCGTAGCATACAGGAATTTCCCGGATGACGTGGTGGACCGGTTCATCTACTTCGCAAAGAAGAACGGCGTGGATGTTTTCAGGATATTCGATGCACTCAATGACCTGAGGAACATGGAAACACCCATAAAGGCCACGAAGAAGTACGGTGGGCATGTGCAGGCCGCGCTCTCCTTTACGATAAGCCCGGTCCATACGGTGGAGAACTATGTGGAGAACTTCAGGAAGCTGGAGTCCATGGGTGCGGATTCCCTCGTTCTCAAAGACATGGCCGGTATGATAAGCCCCAAGACCGCATATGAGATAATATCTCAGACAAGGGACGCTGTCAAGATTCCCGTGGCGCTCCATTCCCACAGAATAAGCGGGATGACCGAGATGGCCTACTGGGAAGCTGCACGAGCCGGGGCATTCTGCCTCGACACATCCCTTTCCCCGTTCTCCGGTGCGACCAGCCAGCCTCCCACGGAGTCGGTGGTGAGTGCGTTCAAGGGTACGGAATATGACACAGGATACGACATGGAGATTCTTCTTCAGGCCAGAAAGATAATGAAGAAGGTATGGGAGAAGTACGCACCCCTTCACAGGGAACAGACCCTCATGGTGGACCCTTCGATAATAAGCCATCAGATACCGGGCGGTATGTTCTCGAACCTCATATCTCAGTTGGAACAGCAGAAGGCCTTGAACCGTTTGGATGCTGTTCTGGAAGAGGTTCCGCGGGTAAGAAAGGACCTCGGATATCCGCCGCTCGTCACACCTACGAGCCAGATAGTCGGGGTTCAGGCAGTCATGAACGTTCTCAGCGGAGAAAGATACAAGATAGTCACGGAGGAAACGAAGAACTATGTTCGAGGCATGTATGGCAAACCGCCGGCAGAGATATCAAAGGAAATATATGTGAAGATACTCGGCCCGAACTGGCAAGATGAGGTCATAGATGTGCGGCCCGCCGACCTTCTCAAACCCGAATATGATGAGGCGAAGAAGAAGCTTCAGGAGATGGGCCTTATGCACAAAGAGGAAGATGTCCTCACATACATTCTCTATCCGCAGGTCGCTGTCAGCTTCCTTAAAGGTGAGATAAAACCCGAGACCATCGGAGAGAAGAAAGTGCCCGCTCCTGCACCTAAGAAGGTGGCATCCCCGCAAGCACAGGGCCCGAGAAGATACACCGTTACCGTTAACGGGACAGTATATGATGTGGTCGTGGAACCCGGCCCGAACGGCCCCGTAGTGAAATCAATGGCGCCCGCACAGGCAAATCCGCCCTCTCAAGAGAAAAAGGCAGACGCTGCACCGCAATCCGGTCCGGCGAAGGGTACGGAGATAATAAGTCCCATGCTTGGTGTGATAACCAAGGTCGTAGTCAAGCCGGGCGACCATGTCAAAAGGGGGCAGACGATTGCGATACTTGAAGCGATGAAGATGGAGAACGAGGTGGTCAGCGATATCGACGGCATCGTCAAAGCGGTGTATGTCCAGCCGGGACAGGAGGTCGATTCCGGGACTACCATCGCAGTGGTGGGCTGATGAGAAAAACAGCGATTCTGGCCGGGCTCCTCCTATTTATCCTTGTAACGGGCAGTGTCGCGGCCAAACCCGATCTGAGTTCCAGCTCCGAAAGCATAGTGTTTGAGAACAGCAGCGGAGAGGTAGTGAACATCATTTTTTCGGGAGAGAAGGTCAACATAAGCGTTACGGTTTCGAACACCGGCAATGAGCCTGCCAATTTCTCCGTTGCGTTTTATGACGGAAATCCCTCGGATGGCGGCAAGCTCATAGGAACGGCGGACTCGCATGTCAATGGGAGCGATTACTCCGTAGTCACCATAACATGGCAGCCCGACCCCCAGTCCAGAGGATATCATGCTATCTGGGTATTGATAGACCCGGACAACACCGTGGATGAGATAGACGAGAGCAATAACGAATATCACCGGACCATATTCATACAGATACCGTCCAGCATAGATTTCGGCCTGCATGTGATGGCAGTGGGCCTGACAGTCGTCTTATCCTCGCTCATAATCCTTGCGACTGTACTCCAGATATTCGGAAAGATCGTGGAGGGCTACGAGGCAAAGCATGCGGTAGCATCGGCGCCATCCGCATCATCCGCCCCGGCGGTTATGGATGAAAAAGAGAAGGCGGCGGTCATATCCGCAGCTATCGAGGCCTATGAAGAAGACACAGGAGGTAAGTAGATGCTTGACGGTATTTATAACACGGGAATAGAGAATCTCGATATCGGCACGATAGTTCTTTTTGCGGTCGGAGTACTGCTGATAGCTCTGGCAATAAAAAAAGAGTGGGAGCCATACGAACTGCTGCCTCTCGGATTCGGGATAATCCTTGCAAATTTCCCGCTCACATATATGCTAACACCGGGAACGCAGCCCGGCATCCTGTATGTCCTCCATCAATACGGGATAATGTATGTCGTACTCCCAACGCTCATATTCGTGGGACTGGGTGCAATGACCGATTTCGGCCCCCTTATCGCAAACCCAAAGCTCATGATCCTCGGAATAGCGGCTCAGATAGGGATATATATCGCATTTTTGGGGGCGATATTACTGGGTTTCACTCCCGGCGAGGCTGCGAGCATCGCAATAATCGGCGGTGCGGACGGGCCGACAACGATATTCACAACAACACGGCTGGCCCCACACATACTAGGTATAACCGCAGTTGCTGCATACACATACATCGGGATGGTCCCATTCATCCAGCCCCCCATATCGAGGCTTCTCACGACAAAGAATGAGAGGAAGATAAGGATGAAGCCTCTTAGAAAGGTTTCAAAGACCGAGAAGATGCTTTTCCCACTGATAACCTCGTTTGTCGTTATACTTCTGGTCCCTCAGGCAGGCACGATACTAGGCCTGTTCATGTTCGGCAATCTTCTCAGGGAGAGCGGGGTCGTCCCAAGGCTTGCAAAGTCAGCACAGAATGAACTAACGAATCTCGTAACCATGTTTCTCGCATTCGCTGTGGGCGTTTCCCTGACATCAGACGCACTCAGTCTCAAGTTCCTCCTGGTCTTTGTCCTCGGTCTCGTGGCAGTAGGCGGAGGAACGGCAGGCGGCATACTGACCGCCAAACTGATGAACCTGTTCCTCAAAGGAGACAACAAGATAAATCCACTCATAGGGGCGGCAGGCGTGAGTGCCGTACCGGCAGCGGCCCGTGTTGCACAGAGAGAGGCACTCAACGAGGACCCGAGTAACCACATACTGATGTATGCGATGGCCCCCAATGTGGCGGGAGTGATAGGTTCGGCCGCTGCGGCAGGCGTGTTCCTCGGATTGCTGGGGACATTATAATGAATGGAATGCTGGAACTGGATGAAGTCGAATCCACGAACTCATATGTGATGGAACATGCCTCGGACATGAAAGAGTGGGAGATAACGATTGCCAGAAGACAGACTGGCGGACGCGGAAGGAAGGGCCATACATGGAAATCCCCCGAAGGAGGCCTGTGGATGACCGTTTTCCTGAAGGATACGGATGCCAGTCTTCTACCTCTTTCCGCAGGTGTGGCTGTTGCAGAGAGCATCATGGACCTCGGGATAAGAACATGTCTGAAATGGCCCAACGACCTTCTGGTAGGCAACAAAAAAATAGCGGGCATACTCGTCGAGAAGAAAGGGACGAACATCGCTCTGGGCATCGGAATAAACGCAAATTTCCATACGGATGAGCTTCCTACGGATATAAGGGAGAGAAGTACGACAATATTGGATGAAACAGGACATTCCGTCGATATACGGCAGCTTGCCACGGACATACGGAACAGGCTCGTAGAGGTCCTCGCAATGCACGATATGGGCCTTTCAATCTGGAAAGACCTCTCCTGCACTCTGGGAAGAAGGGTGGAAATAACGAGTGCATCCCGGAAAATAAAGGGATTGGCACTGGACGTGGATAAAAACGGAGCGCTCCTCGTAAGGACTGAGAAGGGAATAATACGTGTTCTGGCCGGTGACTGCCGCCATATTTAGAGCATGCAGTCCATAGCCCATTCATCACGGATTCCGAGAACTATTTCAAACTCCCTCACGGTCAGTATCGGCTTGTCATAGCTCATGTGGTCATCAAGAGCAATCCTCGGGCACGCCGTCGAGACATAGATATCATATTTCGAGCCGAGCAGAGCCTGAGGGCTTATTCGGTCCATCACAAGGATGTCCGCCTTTTTTCCCTTCTCTTCGGCTTTTCTTCTCAATTGCTCGGCTGTTCTCATCCTTTTCTGCCCGGGTTTCGCGCTCACCAGTATGGCAGCGTTTTCAAAGTCCATCGCCTTTGCTATGAGCCCGTATCGTATCCTGAGAAACCTCTCACCCTGTTCTATGACCTCATGTCCTCCCGTTTGCGGGTCAAGTGCCAGCACCCTCTTTCCGGTGACCATTGCGGCACCGAGCGGGTGGAACCTTCCGGTTCCGATGTAGAGATACATTGAGACCTTCGACTTAACCATAAGGGCGGGCGAGAAATTGCAGCCCAGCACCTGTCCGGGATATTTCACACGCCCTGTCGGGCTTCCGATGAGCGCATTTATCCCCTTATCTTTCAGGAAATCCCTGACCTCCTCCAGCTTATGCACATGCTGGATTGTGGTGAGCAGGCCGATGTTGGGGTCAAGTTCGGACACTATCCCCTCAACAGCCGGAATAAGGTCGGTCTTGTCTCTCAGTTCGTGGAAATAAACAGGATAATCCAGTTTCAAATTCGGCATCTCGGCGTGTCCGACATGGATGAGCGCATCGCATCCCGCAACATTCGGGTCAACCGTGTCGCAGGCTCCGAAGTTGCCGCCCATCCAGACACGGGCATCGATTCCAGCGGATTCGAACTGTTCGGCTATCTCTCCGGCAGCGGGTATAAGACCGTCAGGAACCTGTATCAGCACTCTTTCGTATCCGTTCTCCTTCGCCCACCTCACTGCATCGCTCATATCATATTCCATGCAGGGCCTCCGTGAATTCGTCTATGACCGCTTTCGTCACATATGGCATCACGACAATCCTTATGCCCTTCGGATTCCGCACGGTGGATATCTTCCAGCCTTTCTTATCCATCTCTGACCTTATGCGCTCCGCATCATCCGTCCCGAATGCCACCACGTTCATCACAGGCTTGATTATGGGTTTAAATCCCAGAGCACCCAGTTCATCAACGAGATAGCGAGTGTTCTCCATGCATTTCCTGACGATCTCCCTGTAGCCATCTCTTCCGAGGCTCTTCACAACCGCATAGGCTCCGGCCACCGAGCCGCTCGGCCGCGTTCCCGCAAGACCAATGTTCCGTTTGGTCGTCAAATACGGCGATTCAACCGATATGGCATCCACATATTTCCTCTCCTTGAGCAGCAGTATTCCGGACGGCACCGTGGCCATGCCCATCTTGTGTAGGTCAACAGAAAGGGAATCGACACCATCCACTCTGAAATCCCATTCTCCTTCCCACATTCCGAGTTCTTCAAGGAAAGGCAGTACCATACCGCCGAAGGCCGCATCCACATGAAGGAAGACATCTCTGGCTACCTCAGATATTTCCTTTATCGGGTCAACCGCACCGAGTTCCGTGCTACCTGCTATGGCCATGACGGCCGCAACATCATCGCCCATCCTTCTTTCAAGGGCATCCGCATCCATCCTGTAATTCTCATCGAGAGGCACATCAACCAGTTCCATCGCAAGGAGGTCCGCGGCCTTCTTCATCGAGAAGTGAGCGCTCTCCGGTGCCAGTATCTTCCTTTTTCCCGAAAGGTTGCGCGCTATCCACACGGCGGTTATGTTCGCCTCGGTTCCACCGCCTACGAACTGCCCCCATCCTCCGTCAAGGTGCATGAGTTCGGAGATATCGCCTATCAGTTCCTCTTCAAGCCCTGCGGTCCCGGGATAGAGCCCTCTGTTCCCTAGGTTCGCCTCGGAGAACATCGCATGGTATTTCACCGCAATATCCTCGGGCCTCGAGCACATCGAGCCGAGAACACGGCCTCTCTCGAAGAGAAAATCCCTTTCAAGGGCCTCGGATAGCCTGCGCTCCACATCCTTCTCGGGAAGGCCTTTCTCGTTCACAATTGGAAATGGGTGGGGTAAATAAGGTTTCACTCTCCGATAAGGCTTATAACCATGTATATCATCATCACAAGTCCCATAATGGAGGGAATGATTCCATAGAGCGCTACCAAGATTTTCTTTCCGAAGTTCTCCCGTGTCATCTCGATCTCTGCCGACTTTTTCATCGAGAATATGGCAGGTATCGTCAGAACAACATACAGAACTCCCGTGGCGAACATGCCGGAGACAAATCCCACATCAAGGTCAGAAGCAACATCTGTCGCCTCGCTTTCCATGAGCCCTCCGAATATTATCAGCAGGATGGTTATGAGATATATATACATCAGCATGGTCTCCGGAAGTGTAAGGAATACCACATATTTCCCGAAATTCCTTCGCGGGTGTTCGAACCCATTTTTCTCGTAGTATTCTTTCTCCATTTCCCATCTTTTCTGAAGGTCCTTCTCTGTTTTTATGTCTTCCGGAAGTATCAGGTCATACACAAATTCCCTCATTGCCCTGGTGGAATACGGAATTCTTGAGATATCGGCCACGAAGACAGTGGCACCTATGAGCATTATGAATCTGGAAACCAGCCCGGCCGCATTCGGGAGCAGTTCATAGTTTTCCGAGATTAGAAGAATCACGGTAGTAACAAGCATATACATGATTCCCGTAGAGCCTATCATTATGAAGACCATCACAAGTCCCATTGCAGCCTTCGGCTCGTATTTCTTCGAAAGCTCGAAGTCCTCTTCTATCTTCTTTTTCTCCTTCAGATAGGCCTGAAAGACCTGCATCGCATATATGCCGAAGCCGGCTATCGCGAGTATGAATCCCACCACGATATACATCATGTCGCTTTCATGCATAAAGGATGGATGGACATTTGCTATAAATATTTTTCTCGAGTTTTACAGTATCCGAAAGTAATCCAGAACGATGTAGATTCCCAGAAATATTATCAACAGACCGGCACCCACGGAGAGCTTCGATGAATTTCTTTCCTTCCATCTCTTTATCCCGATGCTGTCCGAGCGGGATGTATGGACAAGATATGTTATCAGTATGAGGGGGGCTATGAATATCAGGTTGTAGAGGAGCAGGAGGGCGATGCCGAGCGGTGCGGAGTCTTCAGATATCAGGCTCATGGCTATGAAATACGGCCCGGAGGTACATGGGAGAAGAAATAAGGATACAAGCAGTCCCATCACAAAGGCGGCCCGTGCATCCCCAGCCTTCCTTATTGCCGAAGCAGTACGCTCCCTGAATGATTCGGGTATGAGGCTGGATGACCCCTTCTTTTTCATGGCATCCGCTATCTCAACGCTTCCCAATACTATCCCCATAATTCCGACAACCAGTTTAAGCCATGGAACGCTTCTGAACACCATTATGAGGCCGAAACCCATCATAAGATACACGAGGAAAACAGCGGCGGAGAAAGCCAGCCCGGACCGGAGCACATCCCCTTTCTTTCTCGATATCAATGTGAGAAACGCCACCAGCACGGCAAATGCACAGGGATTCACCGAGTCGGCGAGGGCCGCAAGAACTACCATGAGAAATATGCCTGCATCATTCCGCTCGGAAGGCTCAACCGTCTGAAGGAACAGACCTTCCAGTCTTTCAATATCTCCCGCATCGCTCAGATGTTCGGACTCTCTATCTCCGTACTGAATGAACAGAGGGTCCTGTTCCGTCATGGAGCGCCAGAAAGCGATATCATGTGGTCCCGAGACAACCGCTCTGAGGCTTCCGTTGAAGACACCCACCAGAGGTATTCTCTGTGTCATCCCGGAAAATGCCCTATCGTATATCTCATCGAAATACGGGGTATTCCGGGGGTCAGAGAGGTCGTAGAAAACCACGGAATCCTCTCCGAAGGCGGAGGTCAGAAGTTCAAGGGCCTCAACGCAGTCCTCGCACGCATGCGAACCATAGACATAGAATCTCGGGGAGGGATCGGCGGCCGAGACATTCCCGGCAAAAGGAATAAGAAGGAAGATAACGAGCAGGAAAGATATGACTCTAATACTTCGACAGTATGAAGTTCTGACCATATGAGACCCCCCCGTCTCCGTTGGGAATGAACTCGTGCACCAGCATACTCATTCCCTGACTTTCAAGCTCTTTCCGTATCATCTCCAGAAGAGGCCTGTTGTACGAAACACCCCCGCTGACACCCACATCTTCCATTCCCTCTTTTTCCGCCTCCTCCGCCGCTATGCTGACGAGTCCTTTGATCGCCGCCCTCACTGCGGAATGCGCGACATCTGCCTTTTTCTTACCTCCGCTCATTCCGGCAGAGAAGACCTCCTCGAATATCGGTTCCAGCATCACAGTTCCATTCCGGATTTCAACCGGGTATCCCAGATCTTTCCCCTCTTCCAGATACCTTTCAAGTTTCATCGCAGGTTCACCGTCGTAGCTTCTGTAAGTGCATACTCCGAGATACGCCGACAGAGCATCCATGAACCTTCCGAAACTGCTCGTCTTTATCGAATTCCGCGAGACCTTTCGGAGAACATCCTCCTTTCTCTCGTCGAATATGTTTCCATCTATCCCAAGCCTCTCCTGCCATGCAAAGACGAGGCGCAGAGGTTCAATGACCGCCTTGTCCCCGCCTATGAGCGGAATTTCCTGCAAGTGTCCCTTTCTCTCGAAGTCCCTGCCACGGGAGAGTATCACTTCGCCCCCCCACGAGTTACCGTCGGTCCCGTACCCTGTGCCGTCAAGGGTGAGCGCAAGGATTCCCTCTCTTCCGTTTTCTCCGGCGAGGGCTGCGGCATGTGCATGGTGGTGCTGTATCTCGACAGGCTCAACATCAAAGCGCTCTCCCAATCTCCTCGCCAGCCTTCTCGATGCATAGCCCGGATGCAGGTCCATGGCTATCCCATCGACATTCTCTATCCCGAGCCAGCGCAGGAACCTCTCCATCATCTCCTCCATGTATTCGTAGTTCCCGAGCCTGCTGACATTTCCGATGTACTGGGAGCCATAGACCTTCCCGCCCTTGCTGACCGTGAATGCGAGGTTCATCTCCGCCCCCACCCCTATGAACACACCGTCATAATCCACCGGGAACGCCTCCGGAACGAATCCTCTGGACCTTCTTATGAACTGCCTCCTTCCCCTGTACATCCTGAGCAGAGAGTCATCGGCCCTGTTGGCTATCGGCCTGTTGTGCAGGAGATACGCATCCGCACCGAGACCGAAGGCATCTTCATTTTCTATGAGCATCGGTTCGCCGGGAAGGTTCGCCGAGGTCATAATGAGCGCATCGGAGCGCATGTGGCGGAACAGGATATGATGGGCCGCCGCATATGGAAGATATATCCCGACGTTCGGGAGACCCGGCGACACGGATTCCGGGACATCCTTTTTATCCAGAAGGACTATGGGCCTTTGAGGGGATAGAAGCATCTTTCTCTCCTCTTCGCTGATATACGCATATTTCATTGCTGTCTCGATATCCCTCACCATTATCGCAAAAGGCTTCTCGGGCCTGCCGTACCACTTTCTGAGACGGTCGATTTCTTCGAGGGGAGCGCTTATGTGCATACCGCCCCATGACTTCATCACCCCTATCTTACCATCATCCATAAGCATTGCGTATTCCTTTATGGGGTCATCGACAGGAAGTTCCTCAGCATTCGAACCGTAAAGAGTGTAATGCGGTCCGCAGTCGGGGCATGAGGTGGTCTGGGCGTGGAACCTCCTGTTCTCTTCATCGGTGTATTCCCTCAGACATTCATCGCACATGGGAAAATCGCCCATGCTGGTGTTCTTGCGGTCATAGGGAAGGGCGTATATCGCTGTGAAGCGCGCTCCGCAGTTGGTGCAGTTTATGAACGGAAAGAGGTGTCTCCGGTCCGACGGGTCGAAGAGCTCTTTCAGGCAATTATCGCATATGGCTGTGTCCGGAGGTATAATGGAACTTCTCAGCCCGTCCTCGCTTCCAACGATGACAAATCCTTCATACGTGTGGGCCGCTTCTTCTTTCACTTGCACTATTTCATCTATTCTTGCCAGAGGGGGCAGTTCTTCCCGGAGTCTCTCAATGAATTCCTCTTCTCCCGATTCGAGGTATACCTCGACATGGGACCCCTTGTTCTGCACATAGCCTTTGAGAGCAAGTGAACGGGCCACGCGCACAACGGTAGGGCGGAAACCGACACCCTGAACCACGCCCTTGATGAGAAGTTTCATTCGATCACAGGCCCATGGCCTTCATCAGGTCTTCCACTCCCTCGCCGGTCTTCGCATTCGTCTTGATGGAAATACCGCTCGGTTTGAGTTTTCTAAAATCGGAGATAAGGCCTTCCGGGTCCACTCCGATGTAAGGGGCTATGTCCACCTTGTTGACCACCATTATGTCCGACTGCCCGAACATAACAGGGTGCTTTCTGACCATGTCATCGCCTTCGGTCACGGATATGACCACTATTCTCTTTTCAGTACCGAGGGGAAAATCCGCAGGGCAAACGAGATTCCCGACATTCTCTATGAAGAGAACATCGATGGAATCAAGGTCCAGTTTCTCGATGGCGTGCTGTATCCGATGTGCATCCAGATGGCACTCCTTTCCGGTATTGACATTCACAGCCTCGATTCCGTGGGACTTCACCCTTCTATAATCATCATCTCCTGCAACATCTCCGGTTATGGCACCGACCTTTACGCCCTTCGTTTTCAGAAGTTCCGTCATCTTCTCTATCAGTTCGGTCTTGCCGGAGCCTATGGCACCCATGAAATCAAAGGCCCTGACCCCGTGTTCATCGAACATCTTTCTGTTCTTATCGGCCAGCTTTCTGTTGGCCCTGAGCACATCCTCTTCCATTTTGACATCAACGGTTATCAGGTGCATGGCAAAGGCATTCGCACATCCATATATGGAGTTTTTGCCGTTAAAAAGGTAAAGAAAGGGGTTTGTTTTTCAGAGATTCATTATCATCTCCGACATGAAGGCCTTTGTCTCAGGGTCATCGGGTATGGTTATGGAGCGTTTGAACTTCCTGCTCCCATCCCTTGCGTAATATCCCCTGCTTACGCTGATGAACTCGGTTGAGCCATCCTCGCTTACGGCCTTCTTCCTTGCGATCTCTATGAAGTTGTTCTTTCCGAACTCCTTTATCTCGGCTTTCACGGTCTCGAACGAGACCTCCTTGCTTTCCGTTTTCTGTTCGTTTTCCATTTTCTTTTCCTCCTGCCTCAGCAGGCAAATGGAACGAGTCCGAAATCCGATATAAGAATGGCTGTTGCATGCAACATATGGGCAACAACCGAATCAGGAGCGCTCCTTCTTTGCATTTCGGATATGCTTCTTTTCGGTTTTTTCGCTATTTTTGCCGATTCTCAGGAGTTTTTCCAGCTCCTCTTTCTTAAGTTCCCTCCACATCCCCTCTTCTTCAATCCCTTTCAGTGTGAGATCCCCGATCCTCACCCTACATAGGTCTTTCACATCCTTTCCGAGAGCCATGAACATGCGCCTGACCATGCGGTACCACCCCTGTTTAACGGTAATGGATACGAGCGTCCTGTTCTTCTTACTCCACAGTATCTCGATTTTCGCAGGTGCCGTCTTACCTTCTTCCAGCACTATTCCCCGCTCCAGAGCTTTTTTTTCCTTCTCGTCCAGCCATCCTTTTATCAGGACATGATACTCCTTTTCGGGCGCAAATCTGGGATGAGAGAGCTTGTGTGCGGCATCTCCGTCGTTTGTGACGATAATCAGGCCCCATGAGTTTATGTCCAACCTTCCCACGGTAAAAAGTCTGGTTCTGGAGGGTATGAGATCAATCACAAGAGGCCTTCCGTATTTGTCCTTGTTGCTGGAAACATAACCGAGGGGCTTGTTCACGGCATAATAGTGTATTTGCTTCGCATATATTCTCTCTCCGTCCACCTTTACGACATCAACTTCCGGGTCCACCTTTATTCCAAGGTCCCGGATAACGGATCCGTTCACCTCCACCCTCCCTTCCAGTATTATCTCCTCACATTTGCGCCTTGATGCTATTCCGCATCTGGCCATGTATTTTTGAAGCCGTTCGTATGCCATTCAATCCACCAGTTTCCTGTAATACCGGTCCCTTTCGCTGAATATGCAGCCGCAGTAGGGCTGGCGGTAGAGGTCCAGTTCCTTCGATATCTTTATGGATTCCTTCCAACCAACCCTGAAATCACGATGAAGATACTCTATACCATATTTCTTCCCTGCTTTCTCACCTATCTTCTTTATCAAGGATACCGGCTGGTATTTCGAAAGTGTGAGGGTGGTGGAAAACGCATCGAAACCCATCTCCTTCGCCTCTTTGGCGGTCCTTTCCATCCTTTCCTTGTAGCAGTACTCACACCTCGGCCTGCCTTCGTCTGTCCAGCGTACCATGCCAGCTATGAACTCTTCGAGAGGGTATTCGTCCCTGTAAATCACCTCCGCACCTGTCAGGAACTGGTATCTCTGCAGTGCATGAAGCCTTCTCCTGTACTCTTCGAAGGGCTGTATGTTCGGATTATACCAGAAACCCACCACTTCGTGACCTTCCTCTATCAGCGCCTTATGCGGATATGTAACGCAGGGAGCACAGCATATATGGATAAGGATTCTCACAAATAGCCGAAATTAGGTGGAGATAAAAAGGAATCGCCTGAAAACATCGTCTAAAGAAGTTTATAAAATCGTCATTTGCCGTGATATGCACCAAAAACTATATATAACATCATCGAAATCCCACCACTGCAATGAAATTCCCAAGGAGGGAAAGCGAATGAAAAGCGATAAAGAAAAGATGAAAAAAGGCATTGCCCTTATGATGGGCATACTGATGATAGTGACAATCTTTGCGGCACTGCCGACAGGGAGCGCAACGATAATCAATACACAATTAAATAATAGCAGGAACGTGCAAATCTCAGCCACGAATCTGGATGCAGGTCCCTTGTACCTCGGCGAACATCTGAGTTTCTATATAACGATATTGAATGGAGATAGTGCAGACGGAGAAGCGCTGTATCATAGCAATCTTACGGTGTCTACAGTTATTCGAGATGAAAATGGGAACACAGTGACATCTCCCTTTTCAAATTGGATAGTTACTGAGAAAAACGACGATGCCACAATAAATGACCAGTTGACGAATCCATATGCACACACATTTAGTGGATTCCAGGCAGTCGTCGCCAACAATGCCCGCCCGGGCACATATAATCTGACAGTAACTCTGGACTACACGGACAACGGTGCTGCCAATCACTTCACATATACCGGATATATCCTGTTCGATGTGGCACGGAACATAGATGTCAGCGATGCATACCCAGTCCTCTATGCGGGCCAGACATTCACCCCTCTCAGCATAGATGTGGATGATAGCTGGAATGGCGTGAACGGCCTCTATCTGAACCTCTCCGCTATACCCCCTGGCATACATTTCGACCAGACTTGGGGCTGGATACCCGGAGATGTCGAGACCGATACAATAGGATACAGGGTTGATGTGGATAACGATATGGCACCGGGAGTTTATCCGGTGGATTATCAGGTCCAGTACTTCAACAACGATGGCATATGGTGCACGGAAACAGGGACACTCGATATAACCGTTGAATTCACCCCTGTGATAGAGGCCTCACTTACCGGCAACCAGATAACCGTGACTCAGGGGAATCAGTCGATACCCGCTCTCGGAGTGACATTCACCAATACCGGAAATGTTGACCTCAGGAACGTGGAGATAACACCTCAGCTTGACGGCACCTTCTTCTTCAGCCCCGTACAGTGGTATGAGGGACAGTCCGGAAGCGGAGATCAGAACGCTCAGACTCAGGTCGACAAGATAGAGATAGACCAGCTCGGCATCGGAAATACCGCGACCGGTGAGTGGTACATTGCCCTTGACCCTTATGTACAGGCAGGAGAGCACAGGATACTCTTCGACTGGACCGCGACATACTTCGATAATGGAGCAACAGATAACCCGACACACTATGTAGATACCCATGTCCGCTGGTGGAACAACGATGGCAACGACAGCACACCGATGGTTCCTGAAATTCAATTCAATGATGGAAGCGGCTTGGGAGCATGGTCAAGTCCGTGGATGGCAGGGCCATATGTCATGATCGATGTCCGCGATGACCATCCTGACTTCAGTGCGAACAAGATCGTGAACGAGGAAACAGGACGCGACTACATAGATCTCTATAATAACGAACTGATCGATGCAGAGATATCATCCGACATAACCAACTTCGAAATGGTAGGATATACGGATTTGAAAGCAACCCTTCAGGTCGGACCGGGAACACCCTTCTGGGACCCACTGGACCACAGTGCAAGAACGACTTCCAACGACATAGCGGATTCCGATACATCCGTAAATGCCGGCGGAGTTGCCGAGATATGGTGGCATGTGGACATCGATCCGAACGCAGAGCCCGGACTTTATACCGTGGAGATAGTCCTCAGTGGAAGAAATGTCGATACCACAGAATATATGAACACCACTCTGACAGCAGTCGTTGAGATAAGGGGAGCAGGACCTGAGCTCATGGTTACCGGAGTCCTCACCGGTGATGTCTCTCCGGGAAAGATATTCGATCTGAACCTGACCATCACCAACATGGGGGATGACACGGCAAGAGATGTCTTTGTCATACTGCCCGGCGATTTCGGATATAACTGGAATGTCATCGATGGCTTCGTAGACTCGATCTCCTCATATGACTCCTCAAGTTCATGGGGATCAAGCAGCGGCTATTACTTTAACAACAATTCCCACGACAGAAATGTTTCCAGTAATGGCGTAACTCTAGAGCAGCTCAACATAAACGACGCAAAGGACATAGTCGACCTTGCCCTCTATATAGAAGGAGTGTTTGATTCGCCCAGTGCACAGGTTTGGCTCATAAAGATACCAAATCTCGCACCCGGAGAGAGCACCAATGCGGTCTTCAAGATGATGACAAATATCAACATGGTCAAGGGAAGACCCTATCCGATAGAGGTTGCAACGTTCTACACAGACTCATATGGAAACGGCGATATGTGGGACAACATGATTGTGGTCCGCACATCAGACCCGGGAACGCCATATCACGGCCAGACAAACAGCTTTGCAGAGTTGACAAGTGACAATGTCGGACTTCTGCTTCTGATCGTCGTCTTCTTGATCTTCATAGTGCTGGTCATAGGCTTCAGCATGATGAAGGGCGAGAAGAAAGAAAAACCTCCCGAGATGACGGTGGCAACAAGCCCCACAGCTTTGGAACCGGAAGAAGAAGTTTTGGAGCAGGAAGAACCGGTTGAGTCCGGAGGCGAGACCGAAATCGAGGCTGATGAGCCCGGTTTCACCCTCGAAGAGGAGCTCGAGACAACCGAAGAGGGAGAATCCTCCTTCTAAACCCATTTTCCCTTTTCTTTTTAATCTAACAGGAACTTTTATGTGCATGATATTCATGGCGTCATGTGGAACCTATCGCTGGCGCTCTCTACAAGGACAGAAAATCCAAGTTCTATGCCCATGTATACCGGGTATCTTCGACCGAAGAGGCGGAGATTGCAGTAAAGGAGCAGAGGAAGAAATACAAAAAAGCGAGGCACCACTGCTGGGCGTACCGTATAGAGTCCGATGGAAAGATTCTTGAAAAGGCACACGATGACGGAGAGGTCGGCTCTCCCGGAAAGGCTCTCCTTGAACTTCTGAGGGGAAAAGAAATGGAAAACACTCTCATAGTCGTGTCAAGGATATTCGGCGGTGTAAAACTTGGCGTCGGAGGTGTCAGAAGGGCATTTGTCGAGGCCGCAAAGGGTGCCATGGAGGAACTCAGTCGCCGTCCTTGATTATCGCCCCTATACCCGAGTTCCCATCCACTCTGACTTCAAGCGGATTTTCAAGGCGGATGTGGACCACATATTTCGTTTCATTTGCAGGTATCTGCGATTCCAGCCACTTCCAGTCTATATGATTTTTTTCCCTGCTGTATCCCACTGTCAGATAAGGTATGTTCAGAGAGGCTATGTTGTGGAAGAAATGAGACCCCTGGGAGAACTCTATCTTTATGCCTTCCATGGGAGTTTCGACTATGACGCGCGTATTCGATATCTGGTCCCATTCAACGGGTATGCCCAACCAGCGGTCCTTCGTGCCCCATCTCCCCGGCCCTATCAGAATATAGGGTGTTTCATCCAGAAGCTCGTTCATCTCCCCGATTTCCTTCGCTACGGCAGGGGTATTTCCCCGCTCAAATGTTTCCCTGTTGACGAAGACAATGTCCCTTATGTTCGTCAGAACACCGTTTCCCAGTGCTCTACTCGAGTAAACAAGGTATTTCTCCTTGTTCTCCGGTAAGAAGGCACCGACATCTATCTCCCGTTTCATCGTAAGCACGGGCCTTATCTGAAGGATATACAGTTCCGGGCTCCCTCCGGTAAGTCTGGATGCGAACTCTATTTCCACGGCACCGCCCATGGCCATCTGACATATCTCCAGTATATCCCTGAGCATGGACGGCAGCGGATACATGTCGTACTTCAGTATTGGAGCGAAGGTCACTATTCGATAGCCTTCCGCATCATAGGAATCCCTCAATATGTCGTCCGCGGGGTCATAGACACTGGCAGTCCAGCGCAGGATACCTTCGTGTTTCTCCGCATCCGTGATATACATCTTCTTTATCGTAGCATCTTCGCCTTCCAGAAGGTCGAAGTCCTTTCTCATAAGGTCCATGGCATAGAAATGTTCCTGCGAGTTCTCCAGCATCTCCCTCGTGTTCGCGAATCCGAGTATCACCTGCGGCCTTTTTGGAGAGAATGTCAGGAAATTTCCGCCTTCCACAACGATTTTTCCCAGCCCCACGGCCATATTGACTATCCCGTCCTCTCTTTTGAGCGGTTTCTGCGGGTAGAAATTATACGACTGTGCGACTCCCGAAAAAAGCGGGTAGAACACCCCGTCAAACCGGTTGCCTATGAGTTTCTGTATGACAACGGCCATCTTGTCCTCGTCGCTCGTGTGCAACGTGGTCTTTATGTATGCCCTGGAGCGCTTGAAATATGTCGAGGAATAGACGAGCTTTATCGCATCGGCAAGATGTTTCAAACGGTTTTTCACACCTCTTTCGTTGTTGGGTAGGACATAGGTGGAGTATATGCCTGCAAATGGTTGGTTGTAGGAATCTTCGAGGAGGCTCGAGGAGCGCACGGCTATGGGCTCTTTAACATATGAGAGATACTCTTTCAGAGCGGACATAAGTCCTTCGGAGAGTTTGCCCTGCAGAAACGCCTTCATTATATCCTCATCGGAGAGGCCTTTGTTCCTTATATCATGCAATTCATTCCTTTCTATGAAGGCGTCGAACTCATCGGTGGCTATCACGAAGGATGCGGGTATCTTTATGCCCCCGTATGAGGAGTATCTGGCACTTATCCTCGTTTTCTGGAAAAGATATGAAAGGAACGCTATGCCTCTGCCCTTCCCTCCGAGGGAACCTCCTCCGTATCTGGTTATCGTGCCATCATAGATGAAGGCCTTCATGGAGAAATCCGCTATAACACCCCGGCTTTTTTTCATCTCCGCCTTCTCAAAGAACTCTATCAGATGCCGCCTCATCTCTTCCCCGTCCCTGAAATCCGATATCTTCTTCGGCCTCAGTTCCCTTGCCAGTTCTATCTCACCGCGAGCAAGAAGCCACGCTGAGAACTGGTTCTTTCTGCCGTGATAGATAAGGGATTCCGCCGGAACCTTTTTTATAGCCTCTATGAACTCCCTCAGATTCGATGCCTCGGCAACCACATCTCCGTCTGGAAGCCTGAAAACGAATTTTCCGAAACCCAGTTTCTCTTTGAGGAAATTCCTGAACTCGTATATCAGGTTGTCAGAGTTCTTATCTATGAAAGGCGCCCCGAAATCTTCGGCTTCCTTTCTGTGTTCGGGCTGAGATGACTGGATCAGAACCGGGGTGTCCGGGTCTATGTTGGAGATCAGCATGAAGCCTGCTTTCTCTTCTTTTCTTCCCTTGCGGGGATACGAGACATCGGTTATGACACCCAGCATATATTCGCGGTATTCGCGGTATATCGACAGGGCATCCTCGTAATTTTCGGCCAGAAGGATTTTCGGCCTTGCCCTCTTCCTCCATGCTTTCTCCTGCTCGTTGGCGCTCTCCTCTATGAGCATCTGGGTCTGGGTCATTATCTCTCTATACATAAGGGGCAGGAATATGGAGTAGTACTGCGGCGAGTCCTCCACAAGAAGTATTACCCTCACACTGCCGTATTTCGTATCATGGTCTATGTTCTTCATGTCCTCGAACAGCTTTATTATCGCAAGAAAAAGGGCTGAGTCCCCGGTCCACAGGAAAACCCGGTCAATGCCTTCCGCCGCTTCCGGTACATGATATCTCCTCAGTTCTCCCGCTTCCGTCGCAAGAAGTACCACCGGCACATCAGGCTGTATCTTCTTTATCTTCTTTCCGAACTCGACAGGGTCCGAATCGAAAAGATGGGTCATCGTTATCACTAGGTCATAACGGTTCTTTCTTATCTCCCGAAGGGCTTTATCCGTGCTAGGGACGAGTTTTACACGGGGGGGCGAGGATATCCCGAGGCTGAAGTATTCGCCGAATATCTGTTCGGAGAGACCCCTGTCCTCTTCAAGGATGAAAGCGTCGTAGAGGCTTGCCACAAGGAGTATATCGCCTATTTTGAACGGCATCAGGTCATGGGTGGGGGAAAAAAGCTCGGCTATTTCCTCTATCTTTTCCATATCACTTTCAGTGCTGCCAGAGGGCTTTGCCTTCATGTATGTGCGATTATCACACTTTATTAAACCTTTTCCGGCAGGGATATCATATGCATGATAATGCAGGAAAAATACTTATAGCGGTGGGTCGAATGGATAATCATGGGGAAGAAATCAACAAAGGAAAAAAGAGCGCTAAGAACAGCGGTTTTTTTGCTGTCAGCCATGCTTCTCATGGTACCGGCCATACTTCCGCAAAATACTGCGATAGGCGAGCCGCATGTGAACAGCCTTTCAATCGAGACGACGATAAAGGACAACTATGCGGTGACCGAACTGAGCGAGGTCATAAGCAATCCGAATTATGATTCGATATGGACTCAGTTCAGTATAAAATTGCCGGAGAACATGTTCATATCCAATTTCACGATGGTCGCGGACGGAAAGACATACTACGGGGTCGTCGTTCCCAAGGCGGTGGGTGAACAGGAGTTTCAGGGAGCGGTTTCCAACGGAAGCGATGCGGCACTTCTCAGTTATTCGGACGGTATTTTCTCGTACTCTTTGAGCATATCGCCTTACCAGAGCATAAACATCTCCATGAGGTATGAGGGATATATAGAGAAAAAGCTCGGCGGGTATGAGTATGACATACCATTCTCAGGGATGTACATGCCTTCTGCGGATTCGCTCTCGCTCTCGGTGGATATAATATCCGCGGACAGGGTCATATCCTTGTATGTACCGGATTATAATGCCATAACCGACCTTTCCGACCCGGAAATAGCGAAGGTGAGATATGATGCGAGAGGTTTCCAGCCATCGAATGACATGAACATTTTCTACGAGACAAACGCCCCCCCCGTAAACGGTACCTTGCTTTCCTACGGTGGAGAGAGCGGATATTTCATGCATATATTCTCACCGCAGGTGGATTATCTCGGAAGCGCGATGCCGAAGGACATAATCTTCGTACTGGACAAATCCGGCTCAATGAGGGGAACAAAGATGGACCAGATGAAGGAGGCGTTCTCAACGATAATAGGAGAGCTTCCGGAGCAGGATGATTTCAATATCATAGTCTTCAACGACCGGATAGTGCACTACTACTCGGAGCTGCTCCCTGCAAATCAGGAGAACAAGGATGCTGCGGTGCGGTATATCGACGCACTTGAAGCGGATGGAAGTACCAACATAGACGGGGCCATGCTTTCGGCCATAAACATGTTCTCGGCGAACGATGAACGGTTGCCCATAATCGTGATGCTGACAGACGGGCTTCCGACAGTAGGTGTGACCGACACATCGAAGATAAGACAGGACATTCTGGAGGCGAATGAGGCGGGCGTATCCGTCTTTTCCCTCGGGTTCGGAGATGATGTCGATTTCGACTTTCTCAGAGCCATGAGCCTTGAGAACAACGGGATCGCGGTCAAGATATTCGTCAATGAGGATGCCAGTGAACAGATAACAGGGTTTTACGATACCATATCAACACCTCTTCTGAAAGACATAAGGATATCATATTCGGGGGCTTCCGAAGGAGATAGCGTTTTCGATGTTCATCCCACCTATGTACGGCAGATGTTCTCAGGGACCGAGGTTGTGATAGTGGGAAAATACACCGGAAACCATACCATTTCAAACATAAGCGCGAGGACATGGAACGGAACCATGAAATTCTCTCAGGAATTTGCGCTCAGCGGCGGAGATGAGTATGACTTTATCCCGCATCTATGGGCATACATGGTGATAAATGAACTTCTCGATAAGATAGCCGTGGAAGGAGAAACGAGCTCCCTCGTGGAGAATATAACATCCGTTGCCATGCAGTACGGATTCGTAACACCATACACCTCCATGCTGATAAAGGCGGACACGGACCAAGATGACGACAGCAATCCTCCGGATGAGGGATATGTGTATGACGACGGTTCCGGGTCCAACTTTTTCAACCCGCCCGGCAATATGGGCGGTTCGGGGAGTGCGACACCCCCGGATCAGAGGGGCGGAAGTCCAACACCGGACGACAGCGGTGAAAACACGAACAGCACGGGTTACAATCAGGCACCCCTATTCATGGGGGCCGTGGCACTGGCGGCACTGCTCTTCGGCAGTATCAATCGCCGGCGTAAAAAGCACTAAACCTATTTCCTGTTTTATCATATCTATTTTCACAGGAAGTAGATGATTGTAGGGAGTATCAGGAATCCCATGAGATGCACCCTGCTTATTCCCGTGAGGGGAGGGATAAGGCCCAGCATGGCGGCTACCGAGGCCACGAACAGCCCCAGAGGGCCCGCAAGTACGAATATGAGACAAAGTACGAAGAGAAGTATGATTACCGACGCTTTGGAATAATCCGTCTTTTCCATCTTTGAAAGGAACAATGAGCCTAAGAGAATGGTCAGGGGATATGCCACGGCTCCGGCCACAACCGCCGAGAAGAGAAGAAGAAACAGAAGGGAAGGCGGTGAATTCGTGTCTGTCCAGAGGGACGGTCCGGTCAGGCTTTTTACCACGCCCAGAGCACCGCTTCGAGCCTTCCCGATCACAAAAAGGGCGAGTATGACGAAGATGGCATTTGATGTGTTAACCGCACTCATCGACACTATGAAATCCTCCCCATCCGTGTTCCCGGAGATATCAGAGGCAAGTACGGTTGCCGAAGCGGAGGTTACACCCGGAAACCAGCCGACCAACGCACCTGCGGCGGCTCCTATGAATGAGCTTTTCAGCAGTCCCCGTTTTTCGTCACCTTTCCTCTCATCGCCCGGTTCCAGTCCCGCCACACCGAGGCTCTGTATAAGTGCGGCCACACCGAATAGACCGGTCAATCCTGAAAACAGCGGAGCGCTCTCCCGCATCGGTTCGATCAACACGGGAGCCGTGTCAAACAGAGCGCCGTTGAGAACTATCCAGCCGAAGATTCCCGAAAAGACAAATATAACGAGGGCATAAAGAGGATATTTTGCCCCTTTCCGGCATTCTCCGATTATCAGGACAGACACTATTGCGATGAGCACATATGCCATGTACGGAACTATTTTATCATAGCCGCCCAGAGGTCCGAAGAAGACATATGCCGGAACAAGAAGGATAAAAGATATCAGAATTGCTCGTATGCTGCCTCCTGCGGACAATCTTATGGCGGCTTTTCCCCTGCCTTCAAGCACCATACGGTGGGCGGGAAGTACGGAGAGCGAGGTGTCCTCGTCAGGAGCACCGAAAAGTGCGGAAGGTATGAAATCAAGGAATGTGTGTGTTATCAGGTTACCCACTATCAGGCACGAAATAAGCATGACTGCATATTCTTCGGGAACCCACAGGTATCTTGAGACATGGGACGCAAAACCGAGAGCCAGAGGTGCGGAGACCATAAGTATTACAGCAACCGTGTTCACATGGATTCCGGGTACGAGACCAGTGATTATCCCAAAGAGCACCCCTATGAGCGTGAATACAAGGGCCAGTATCAGTATTTCCCATATCACGGTCTTTTATCAATCTCTTTTTAAAGCCCCTTTCTGTTGCATGCAACAGCCCATACAAAGGTTTAAATAGGTCGGGGAACAGAAATACATGGGAGAAGAGTGCCGGGCACATCCAGTCAGAAGTAACAAATAGGATAGGGATGATGCCGGGCGCTGAAAGGAGATTCGTTCAATGATACGATTCGGAATCGCTGGCATCCCTCTGTCCAGCAAAGGACGCACCCTGTACGATGGGGTGAAAGACGCACATAATCTGGGCCTGAGGGCACTGGAAGTCCAATTTTTAAGGATAAATACATTTGAGAGGGACGCTTTCCACGAAGAGTTCGGAATGTCCGCCAGAGAGCTTACCGGGGTCATGGTAGCGGAGGTTCACACGAGAAAGACCGGCGACTGGAATTCCGGGAACTATGCCCTCGACCACCCGCTCGAAGACGGGGAAAGGCTCAGACTTCTTTCAATACCTGTTGCCAGCGATTATCATAAACTGAGATTCATAGGAGAAGTGGCCAGAGAACTTGATGTCAACATGAGCATACACACCCCGCATTATATGGAGCTCACGGACAATGGGGAAGCAGCGGAAGAGTCGCTCAGATGGATAAGATGGGCCGCGCTGATAGGAAATTCCCTCGGTGCCACTCATATCGTCACATATCTGGGGGTCTATGGAGATGACCCGGGAGAGAGCCTTGAGAATGCAGTAGAGAACCTGAAAAAGGTGCGCAACTGGATGAAGAGGAATAAGATAAGGATAAAACTGGGTGTTGAGACGAGCGGGTGGCAGGATGTGCTCGGAAGCATGGACGAGATACTTGAGATATGCAGCAAGGTACCGAATACGCGCCCTGTCCTGAACTTCGGGCACATACATTCCAGAGAAGGGGGCATACTCAATACCAAGGATGATTTCCAGCAGATATTCGATATGACGAAGAAATACGCGAGGGATGGGTATTACACACATTTTACGGGAGTTGAGCACAGTGCCGGATATGAGCGGCAATACACTCCGATAAAGCGCGGAGACCTGAAATTCGAACCGCTTGCCGAGGCAATACTTGAAAACGACTTCGATATAACCATAATATCGAGTTCCCCACTGATAGAGCATGATGCCATGTATATGAAGATACTTCTTGAGAGGCAGATGCTGAAAAGATATCATAAAAGGCGGGAAAAGAAGGAGGAGAAGAGATCGGGGAAGGCCGCAAAACCCGCCCCGAAGACTCCCGAAAAGCAGAAAAAATCAAAAACGAATAAGAATTCGAATAAGAAGTCCGCCGCAAAAACCGTCGCCGGGAAAAAGAGGGTGAAACCGTGAACGGAGAGCGTTTTCTCAGGTCCACAAACCACATCCTTAAGGAAGCCGGGAAGATAATCCTCAGTGTGGACGGGAGTGCCATAAAACTGGCAAGCGACAATATTCTGCGCTCCAAGCAGTCATTCGTTTACGGCGTAGGTCGTTCTGGCATAGTGGGAAAGGCCTTTGCAATGCGGCTCGTCCAGCTCGGTCTGAAGGCATATTTCATAGGTGAAAGCACCACTCCGATAGTCGAAAAAGGAGACACGGTGATACTCATCTCAAACACCGGGGAAACATCATCCGCCATACAGACCGCCGAGATAGTCAATCGCGTGGGGGCTCATTCCATAGTCGTCACATCCGAGCCGGAATCCTCACTTGCGAAGCTCGGCGAGGTTCTCATAACCCTTGCCATGCCTGACGATGTGGATACCGATTGCGCTCCTCTGGGAACCCTTTTCGAGGACACCGCCATGATAGTTCTCGATGGTATGATATCCGAGATAATGGAGAGAAAGGGGGAGAACGACGAGAGCATGCGCTCTAGACATGCGATATGGGTTTGATCATGGAACCAGCCTGAACCTGTCCCTCGGGAATATGGTCGTTTCCCTGACATTGTCAAGGCCGAGAGCCTTCTGTATCAGCCTTTCGATACCTATTCCAACGCCTCCGTGGGGCGGCATTCCATATCTGAAAGCCTTTGTGTAGAACTCGAAATCATCAGGGTTAAGGCCTTTCTTTTTCATCCTCTCTTCAAGGACATCCGGCCTGTGCTCCCTCTGGCCTCCGGAAGCAAGCTCCTGTCCCCTGAACTCGAGGTCGAAGGAATAGGACCATGGGCCTCCGTCCTTTTCCATGATGTAGAACGGCTTTTCCTCTTCAGGATACTCGATGACGAAGTAGGCATCATAGCCCTGTCCGGCCATCATATCGCCGAGCATCTTCTCTCCCTCTGTGTCGAGGTCGTTCTCAACACCCTTGCCTTTCTCAGCCAGCATCTTCTTCGCTTCTTCGAATCTTATGCGGGGATACGGTCTCTTCGGCGCTTTTAGCTCGATCCCCAGGAGTTCAAGCTGGGAAGAACCATACTCTATGGCTGCATTAATGGCAGCGTCCAGCATCTCCTCAACGGCATCCATCACATCGTCCTGCGATTCTATGAATGACATCTCGAAATCGAGGGATGTGAACTCGCTCAGGTGTCTCGTCGTGTCCGAAAGCTCGGCCCTGAAAGCGGGGGCTATCTCATAGACCCTTTCAAGGCCCGTGGACATAAGAATCTGTTTGAACAATTGCGGGCTCTGTGCGAGGTATGCATTCTCTCCGAAGTAATCCAATTTGAAAAGGGTAGCTCCTCCTTCGGCCCCGGCCTTCAGTATCTTGGGTGTCTGCACCTCTATGAACCCTTTTTCCTCAAGGTTCTTCCGGATGGCGGAGAGCATTATCGCTTTGAGCTCGAATATCGCCTTTATCTCCTCCCTTCTGAGGTCCATGAAGCGGTTGTCGAGCCTCGTATCAAGCTCTATATTGACCTTGTCAACCACGCCCATGGGAAGCGGTGCATCGGCCTCGTTGAGCAGTTCCCACTCAATCGGCAGTATCTCGAAGCCCCTCTTCACATACTCGCTCTTCTGCACCTTTCCGCGCACGGCTATGACGGACTCCCTCTGAACCTTTGTCAGCCTGTTATACTCCTCCTCGCCCATCTCATTTTTGAGAGCGGTTACCTGAACCACGCCCCCCCTGTCCCTGAGCAGTACGAAGGCTATCTTCCCCTTCTTACGGATGGTCTGAACCCATCCGGCGACTGTGACTTCGTCATCGGCATCCGGGTTTATCTCATCGGAGCGCTTTCTATCACTGAGTTTCATGGAAACACCGTGTGGGAATCGGAGGGGGATATAAAGGGTGTGTCACTTTCTTAACATCCATTCCCATATCGGAATAACATTCCTGTCTCCGTCGTTGTCTCTTTCAGTCTCAGTTATTATCGTGCCCTTATATGCTCCCGTGCTTTCAATCGCCTTTTTAAGCCCCTCGAACTCACGTGCGTGAGAGTCTTTCAGGTTCTCCGTCACCTGTATGGCTTCTGTGACCCGTCCCCTTTCGGTAACTATGAAATCGCACTCTCTTCCATCACGGTAATAGAAAACATCCTTTTTTCTCCTCAAGAGTTCAAGGAATACCAGATTTTCCATTTTCTTTCCCCTTTCTTCGGAACCTGTGAATGTCAGGGCATCCAGCATCCCGGCATCCACGATATAGAGCTTTTTCGGGGATGTCTGTCTTTTCTTTTCCGATGTCCGGAACCTGTTAACAGTAAAGAAAAGATAGGCGTCTTCCAGATGTGACACATAATCTATAACAGTTGATTTGGATGGGCTGAAACCCATGGATTTCAGGCTGTTCCTGAGCTTTGTATATGTGAACTCCGAGGCCACGCTGTTGAGAAGCAGGCGAGATATGCCTCTGAGCATGGAAACATCCCTGACAGAGTACCTTTCCACGACATCTCGCATTATCATGGCTTCGTAATAGCTCTGCAGGACCTCCCTTTCCGTTCTTTTGTCGAAGTCACCGAAAGAGAGCGCAGGGTATGTGCTTTTTTCCGTGTATTCTCTGAAAAGTTTCCTGCCAGCAGTCTCATTTTCACCATAGGGTCTTTTCAAAAGCTCATCAGGGTCATAGCCTCTGAAACGTACATACTCCCGAAAGCTTACGGGAAGTATCTCAACGGAATAGACCCTCCCTCTCAATCCGGTGCTTATCTCCTTTGAAAGAAGCCTTGCGGATGAACCGGAGATGACTATCTTCACCCCGCTTTCTAGGGATTTTACTCTTTTCACCCAGCCCTGCCAGTCCATCAGGTTCTGTATCTCGTCCAGAAACAGATAGTACTCATCATGTGGTCCATACAATTCATGGAATGCATCCAGCAGACCGTCCATCACCTCTCCATTTAGTGGAGCCAGTCTGTCGTCCTCCAGATTTATGTAGAATATGCTCTCCCTGCTAACGCCCGATTCCATGAGGTCTCTCATCATCTGGTACATGAAGTATGTTTTTCCGGAGCGTCTGGGACCTATAACAGCGAGTATGAAGGAATCCATCAGAGCATAATCTATCTCCGCATCCCTGCGAACAGGCTCGGGAATCTCCATGTCCATCCATTCGCTGACTATATGGCGGTATATCTCCATGTTGTACGGTAAATCGTACAAATATTTAAGATTTTGTTCTGTATGTCGTACAAAAATCATTTATTTTGTACAGTGTGGAGTACAAATATAGAATATGGAAAGACGGTGCGGGAATTGGAGGTGGAGATAAAGGGTATCATTCCTCGCTGTGCTCTATGAGCTCTTTGAAGCTTTCCAGAGCATCCTCCACATTCTCTATTATCTCCATGGCGAGGGTGTCCGGGTCGGGCAGGTTCTCAAGGTCCGCAAGACTTTCGTCCTTTATCCAGAAGATATCAAGGCTGGTCTTGTCTCTGGCGATTATCTCCTCGTAGGTGAAACGGCGCCATCTGCCGTCCGGATTGTCTTCCGACCATGTTTCCTTTCTGTCATGGCGGTTCTCAGGATTATAGCACCTTATGAAATCCTTGAGGTCCTCGTATTTGAGCGGGTCCTTCTTGAGTGTGAAGTGCTTATTCGTTCGCAGGTCATATATCCAGACCTCCTTTGTCTGCGGGTCCTTTGAGGCGGGGCGGGCATCGAAAAATATGACATTCGCCTTTACGCCCGGGCGGTAGAATATGCCTGTCGGAAGGCGGAGTATGGTATGAAGGTCGGTGGTCTCGAGAAGCTTCTTTCTGACGGTCTCTCCGGCTCCCCCCTCGAAAAGCACATTGTCGGGCACGACCACCGCGGCCTTTCCGGTGCTCTTGAGTATCGTGTGTATATGCTGCACGAAGTTGAGCTGTTTGTTCGACGTGGTGGTCCAGAAGTCCTGCCGGTTGTATGTGAGGGTTTCCTTAACCTGCCTGCCTTCCTCGTTGGTTATGGTCATGCTGCTCTTTTTTCCAAACGGCGGGTTCGTGAGGACATAGTCATAACGCCCTCCCGGGTCCGAGATAAGGGAATCGTTCGGAGATATGAACGACTCGCTGTCAAGGTCGCCTATGTTGTGCAGGAACATGTTCATCAGGCAGAGCCTCCGGGTCTCGGCCACTATCTCGTTCCCGTGGAAGGTTTTGAACTTCAGGAACTCCTTTTCCTCTTTGCTGAGCTTATAGTTGTTCTTGATGAAGTCGTAGGACGCGAGGAAGAAACCGCCTGTTCCGCAGGCAGGGTCCGCGATGCTCTTCTTCGGTTCCGGCCGGATGCACTCAACCATGGCCTTTATCAGAACCCTCGGGGTGAAATACTGTCCTGCTCCGCTCTTCACATCCTCGGCGTTCTTCTCCAGAAGACCCTCGTATATCTTTCCCTTGACATCGGTTCCCATGATGGCCCATTCCTCCTTATCGATGAGGTCTATGAGCCTGTAGAGCTTCGCCGGGTCCTGTATCCTGTTCTGTGCCTTGGCGAATATGCCGCCGAGCATCCCTTTCATCTTTCCGAGTTCGGAGAGAACGCGGTTGTAATGCTCCCCGAGTTCCGCTCCCCTCTTCGTTCTCAGGCTCTCCCAGCCGTATTCCTTCGGAATGGGTATCTCCTTGTTATACGGCGGCTTCGAGTACTCGTCGGCCATCTTCAGGAAGAGCAGGTATGTTAGCTGCTCCAGATAATCGCCATAGCTCACACCGTCATCTCTCAGAATGTTCGCATACCCCCAGACCTTACTTATTATCGATTCAGCGTTCAAGTTTTATTCCTCCTTTTTCTTCCTCTTCTTCCGTCCGTCCTTCTCCGCCCTGCCCCTCTGCCCTTCCCGCTCTCCTCCTTCTCTTTCCGTATCCTCTCGAGAAGGGCCTCGGCGGAGTTCTCGCCTGTTATGAGTTCCGGGTGCTCCTCCCTCCATTTACGGGTGAGCTCCCCTTCAAAAGCCTTTTTAAGTATGCTCTGTCTGAGCAGTTCAGACCTTTCCAGTGCATCATCTATGGCCTTCTCAAGCCTATCGGCCAAAGACAGCCTTCTCTCTATCTCGGAAACGATGAAATGCTGTTCGGGGAGGGGGCCCAATGGAAACGGAATACTGGCTATCTGCTCATAAGAAATATTTGGAAATGTGGTTCCAGTTCCCATTTTAAAGACCCTTTCTCTTAGGAATACGAAATAATGATTAACAAGCATCTGATTAATAACTTCAGCCTTTATCGCTGCAACCCCTCTTCCTAAGCACGCCTCAAATCCTGCTATATTTTGCCTGCCGGTGGTTGAACCTCGCACGCACAGAATTAAATCTCCTTCTTTACACATTTTACTTGGCGAAGTAGTCCATTTTGACATTATGGTTTTTGAAAATGCCGAGGGCCCAAATTCCACAGGCCCATTTATTAGGGGAACTCCGACGCCATCGGTATTGTAACTTTCTCCCGGAGGACTCTGGCCCATTATAATCTCATTAATATCTCCAAGTCTAACCCATCCCCACCCCTCCGGCAGTTCCGGGAGCTCTTTCAATTCCTCTTCCGTGAGCGGCTGGGTTTCCTTCGGCCTCTTCGGTTTTGTGGGCTTCTTTCCCTGCTTTCCGTTCTCTTCCCACTCTTTGACGGCCTTCTTCCAATCCTCAAGCTCCCTTTCATACCGTTCCGCCCTCTCCCTCTTTATCCTTTCAAGCAGTTCCTCCGCAGTCTCAAGCTCCCCTTTATGAGCCTCACGCCATTCCTCGCTCAGTTTCCCCTCGAAGGCCCATTTAAGGACAGACTGCCTGTATGTGGCGAGCCCCTCTTTCGCCTTCTTCAGCTCCTCGACCGCATGGTCAAGGCTGCTCAGCTTCTCCTCGATTATCTCGACGATGACGTGCTGTTCGGGGAGAGGGGGGAGGGGGAATGGTTGATTAAAAACATCTTCATCTCGGACAGCAGGATAAGATGTTCCGGTTTGCAGCTTATTCAAAGCATTTAAAAATCTATTCGATATGGAATAATAAAAAAATATCTTCTGATGAAACATACCGTTCCAACCACGAATAACTGTAAATCCAGAAGAACATATCTGATTCTCATATTCTTCTCGATCGACCATAGCAATATTTTTAAGGTATGTTCTAACAGTAGAAAACAGAACATCTCCTTTCTTTATTATCTGCTGAGCTCGTGAAGGAGCCTCAGACCATTTATACTCTTTATGTCCTATTATCTTGTTTGTAGTGTTATCTATGCTGCCAATATCAATATACAAAAATGAGTCGTCGGAAGACTTGTTTTTTCTATCGACTTTTTGAGCTTTTTCAGTTACTTCTCCCAATTTCGTCCACACCCACCCTTCCGGCAGTCCTTCGCTCATGTGGCCCCTGCCCTCCTTTTCTTCGCCTTTTCGAGCGCTCTTTTACCTGCTTCGGTTGTAACATACCTCTGCCTGCTGCTCTTCGGCTTATCCGGTATCGTCATGGCCAGCC
>CAYYXK010000002.1:70343-84464 GCA_964475625.1 uncultured Thermoplasmata archaeon
GAAAGCCCCAGTACCTCCATTATCTCCTCTCTTGAAAGCGGCTCCATACATGCCTCCAGAACGGCCATAACATGAGGGGTAACTTGTGGGGTAACATGGGGCCCCCCATGCAGGTCTTCATATCTCTCATCCGCTTTTTCAATCACGGTCATTCCTTGCTCAGTCGTAACATACCTCTGCCTGCTGCTCTTCGGCTTATCCGGTATCGTCATGGCCAGCCATCCGGCATCAAGAGCGGGTTTTATGTACGCAACCCTCAGATGCTTTCTGTCGGAAAGCCCCAGTACCTCCATTATCTCCTCTCTTGAAAGCGGCTCCATACATGCCTTTAGCATGGTAAGAACTTGCGGGGTAACTTGCGGGGTGACTTTCACATTTCTTCTCAAAATCACCGTGAAGAACCCGTCAAACTCAAACTCAGGTTCCGGCATTCCCGCCTCTTTCATGGCGTTCCTCATTCTTTCTATGCCGGTCCCGCTCTTCTCTATGTATCCGGATCTGTTCAGCAGCATGGCGATTATCGGGTTTCTGGCAACGCTTCTTTTACCGAAGTCCTTTTCACTCAATGGCTTTGGCAGGCCTCCCGGACTGCTTATCTCCACCCGGTCGTCGAAGACCTCTATCATCACATTTGCCCCTTTTTCAAAGTAATTTCTGTGACATACGGCATTTGTCACCGCTTCCTTCAGCGCCACTTCCGGAATCTCCAGAATCTCCTTTCTCCTTGAAGACCCTATCTCGTATCTGAGGTTCAGATGCCTTTTCAGAAATATCATGGCATCCTCTATGTTCTCGATGACATCTCCTTTCAGGTCCTTTCTGTCGAGGATATCGACCTTTTTTCTCCCTTTGTACAGGGCACATATCACGGCGGAATGAAAGTGAACCTGCCATGGGTCCTTATCAAAGAAAAGGATACCGGCATTGTTCATAACAATTTTTCCATCCTTTCTCTGAGCCACACCGAGGTTGTACAGGATGTCGGAATGATCGAGCAGGTTTGATATCCCGGCTATTTTCATGAACCTCTCCAGACGCTCCGGGGAGAGATGTTCTTCGACATCCAGTTCCGGCCTCAGTATCTCGTCAAATCTTATTTTCCCCTCATATCTCATCAGTTCCGCAATCTCTTCCGTTGTAAGTTTCTGTGAATTGGCACCATCTCGAATGAAAAAGCCTTTCGAGCACCTGTAAGGCTTTCTTTCCCCCTCTTTCACATCTATTACGATGATTTTTCCATAGCTTTCAACGGAAATATCCACGGGCGGGTCGCAGTTACGGGCTATGGTCTGTATCTTCGATTTGATGTCATTCGATTCAGAGACACCAACGACATTTCCGGAGTTGTCCACCCCGAGAAGTATCTTTCCGCCCGAGGAATTGGCAAAGGCCACCATTTCCCTGTCAATGTCCTTTGAAAGGCTCTCCTTGAACTCTGTTCTGTATCCTTCTCCCTCTCTCAGTATCTCCTCAAGAATTTCCTCGCTCACATCGCCTTCCAATTTCCGTTTCGTCATCAGCTCACCCCTGTTCCTTTCGGCGGATAGTAAAGGCCGATTATAAGCCATGTGGGATACTGGGAGAACATTCCAACATAGAAATAAAGGTCTTTTTCGGCAAGCATCTTTTCAAAGAATTTTTCATGCAGTTTTTCCCAGAGGATATCCACATTCCTATAATGCTGGCCCCAGCTTCGATATGACTCGAGAAGTTCCCAGTCCTCGCACTGGAGCTTATGCTCCTTCCCGTCCTCGCAGCCCCCGCACCTGAAGCGGTATCCGAATATATGCGGTATCCTGTGAATTGTGGGAATAGACGGCCCGAAAAGCGTTTTCTGGAACTGTTTTTCCGTTTTGATTATCTCAAGCTCTCCTTTCTTGTAGAATTCCAGAACTTCCTTCGGTTTTATTAGCCCCAGAGATGTCCTGTCCTCATCGAATCTCTCTTTCAGATATTCAAGGGAAGGGTCCACATGAGGGAGTATTATCTCGTTTCTGGCCCCCCAGTCCACCCGGCCCTTAATCTTCTTCTCGTGCAGGCTCCTGTCTATTATCCTGACGCTCTCAGCCCTTATCTTGTAGCTCTCTTTCCTGTTCAGTTTTTCACTGGCTTTCTTGCATTCTATCTCTATCCAGTCATATTTCTTTATCTTATTTGGGCCGGAGAAATGGTGTATCTGGAAGGGATACAATCTTATCCATTCTCCTTCATCGGTTATTCCCGATACGCACACGACAGGCCCGTGTTTCCTGCTCTTTTCCGGATATGCTTTAACCGTTACCAGTATTTTCTTTTTCTCCCACTCGCTCATAGGTCCATCACTTCCACTCCCTCAGTTCTCAGCCATCTGGCTATCTGTCCCCGATGGCAGTACCTCACATCCGCCTCGAAGCACATGAGCGCGATCTTCTTCTCCTTTCCCATTTCGATAAGCCGGTTCAGGCTCTCCCTCTTACCGTCCAGTGTGGGATAGTACTCCTCAAAAAGTGCCTGATAATCCTCGAATGTCTGGAGCTCTCTCCTTTTGTCCGATACTATCCCGAGTTCCGGCATGTGGATGTATTCTATGTTCATTTTTTCCAGAGTTCTTTTCAGCACGCCCTTTGAGAAGCCGTATTTCCTGCTGTAAGCGTTCTTTCTCACATCCACAAGGGTGTTTATCCTGTTCTCAATAAGTTCGTAGATGAAGCGGTCAAGACCCTTTCCCTCGTAGCCTACGGTAACTATGCCCTTTTCATCCGCTGTATATTCCTTTTTCTTGAGGTATTTGCTGAATATCGTGTAATCCGGGAACTTCTCATATACAAGGTCCATGAGCTCATGGTTATTCATGCTTCCATATGTGTTCAGAACATAATCCACGGCCCTTCTATCGGTTTCCGAGGGCTCAGGGAACGATAGGCCTGCATATTCCAGCCCTTTCTCTGTCTCCCTGACATATCCTTTTTCCTCAAGTTTCCTTATGTCGTTGTACATCTCGAAGGAGAACGGCCCGTAACTGTATGGAACGAAGTCGTAAGAATCCGTAAACTGAGATATAAGAAACATTTCCTTAACTGTCCGCATCCTGTCCACCTTGCCGCGTTTCTTTAACAGATATAGCAGGACCCTCTCGGATTTCTTAATCATAAGCTACCACAGCCCCCATATCCTTCCCGATTTAATATCTTACGCCGGGAGGTGCCAGAAAGTGAAAGTGTCATCAGCTCACCAAAACCTCGTTCAATTCCTCGATTATGGCGTCCATCTCATCTCCGAATGCCCTGTACATCCCACCTATTCCTCCCTTTGAATCGAAGGGCGAGAGCTCAAGGTCATCTCTTTCTATGTGCATCGAGGCTGCGATGTGCTCCTTTATGTTCCTCAGCCACCACATCTGCTCCTCCGTGAACTTCACGGGTCCTGCCTGCTTCTCGAACACCCAGTCTTTGAACTTCAGGTCCACCGTGGCATCGAAGGGCGTTATCTCCTTGTCTATCTCAAGGCCCCTTCTTATCAATGAAACAAGCAGTATCAGCCGGTTCCTCGGGCTCTTCCTGCTCACCCCGTCCAGACGCTCGTATGCGGCCCAGACCCTCGGAGGTGCAAGGTCCGGCCTTTCAGCCTCCAGAACCCGCATGACCTCGTCAAGCATCTTCATCGTCAGTTCCCTTCTCCTGTAGGGCTCTCCGTAGAATATCTGCAATGCCTCCATCTCGTCCCTGTGCCTGTCCAGAAATTCCCTGAAATCACCGGTTATCTCCCCGGCTTTCTCCTCTATGTCCTCGCTCCACCCGGCATAGGTCACGCGGTCTATGTTCACCCCGTCTATTATCTGCTCGTGCACCCGCCTCACATTCTCCACATACTCCACCAGTTCGCCGGTGAACGCCGAGGAAACCTCGTTTATCATCGCTTTTCTGACCTCTTCAAGAGCGCTCTCCTCAGGCTTTTCGATTCCGAGCTCCTTTTTCGCCCTCTCCTCCACCGCGTCAGGGTTGAAAGGCTCCAGAAGCCCGTGTATCACCTCGTTTATGCT
The DNA here is from genome assembly GCA_964475625.1 of uncultured Thermoplasmata archaeon. Lineage (GTDB taxonomy): Archaea > Thermoplasmatota > Thermoplasmata > WALJ01 > WALJ01 > JALTFR01. The sequence goes on from CAYYXK010000002.1 coordinate 74,362, forward strand.
CATTCCAGCCTTTTCAGCGAATTTCTCACGCTCCACATCGTCCAGAACCTTCTCAAGCCTTCCCAGCCTTCCTGCCAGCGAGAGCATGGTGTCCTCATCTCCGGCACCCATCATCACGGTGTACATCAGGTCTTTTAGAGGTACGGACCTCTTTCTCTCCAGAGGCCTGCTGTCCGTCTTGACATGTTTCGTAACTCCAACGGCATCTATTATCACGAAATGGGTCTTTGCGCTCCCTGCCGAGGGGCTGACCTTCTTCAGGTCTTCATAATTGAGCGTCCTTGTCCCCCTGCCCTTCATCTGCTCGAAGTAATTCCTGCTCTTCACATCCCTCATGAATATGAGGCATTCTATCGGTTTCACATCGGTTCCCGTGGCTATCATGTCCACAGTCACCGCAATCCTCGGGTTGTACTCGTTCCTGAACTGGGCGAGTATGGTCTTCGGGTCCTCTTCCGCCTTATATGTCACCTTCTTGCAGAAATTGTTTCCCTCTCCGAACTCCTCCCGGACAATTCTCACTATGTCATCGGCATGACTATCGTTCTTTGCGAATATGAGGGTCTTCGGCACCTCGTTCCTTCCGGGAAATATCAGCGGCAGCTTATCTCGAAATGTCCTTATTATGTTCCTTATCTGGCTCTGGTTCACCACATCACGGTCAAGCTCTTTTGCGGAGTATTCAAGGTCCTCGTCCAGCATCTCCCATCTCCGCCTCCTGCTGAGCCTTTCCCTCTTCTCCACATACTCCTTCGCCTGTATCACCGCACCGTTTTTCGTTATCTCGGTCTCTATCACATATACATCGTATCCCACATTCACCCCGTCGGCGACCGCCTCCTCATGGGAATACTCGCTAACCACATTCTCATGGAAAAAGGCGAATGTCCTTTTGTCCGGCGTAGCCGTCAGGCCTATCAGGAAGGCATCGAAATAGTCCAGAACCTGTTGCCATACATTGTATATCGACCTGTGGCACTCGTCTATTATGATGAAATCGAAGAACTCTATCGGAATTTTCGGGCTGTATTCCACCGGAACAGGCTCTTTCGGTCCTCTCAGCTCGTTAGGGTTCACGGTCTCGGCCTCAGCATCCAGCTCTTCCCCTTTAAGTATGGAATAAAGCCTCTGTATGGTGCTTATTATGACCTGAGAATCCGAAGGAATATAGCTGGAAGTCAGACGGTGCACATTGTAAAGCTCCGAGAACTTCCTGTTGTCATCCGGCGGTATGTATGCCATGAACTCCTGCTCCGCCTGTTCGCCTAGGTTCCGGGTATCCACTAGGAAGAGCACTCTTTCCGCACCTGCGAACTTGAGAAGCCGGTAAACCGATGTTATGGCAGTGTATGTCTTTCCCGCACCTGTCGCCATCTGAATGAGCGCTCTAGGCCTGTTGTCTCTGAAGGATTCCTCAAGGTTCTCTATGGCATTTATCTGGCAATCCCTCAGCCCCTCGTGTTCAAGGGGAGGCAGTTCCCTGAGTCTCTCCCTGAGACTCTTATCTTCATCAATCCACTCTTTCAGGGTATCCGGCCTGTGGAAGTAAAAAACCTCTCTGAATCTCGGTTTCGGGTCTCTGGAATCGGAGAACAGGACTATCTCGCCATTGCTGAGATATATGAAGGGCAAGGGCTCGTTATTGAGGTATTTCAGTCTGCTTTCCGCATATCCCTCGGCCTGTTTCTCGTGCATCACCATCTTATGGCCCTCTTCCGCTCTTTTAGCCTCTATTATCCCGACAGGCCTTTTATCCCCGCGCCCCAGAAAGAGCACATAGTCAGCCGGCCCACTGTCGGTCTGGTACTCTTTGACAGCTATTCCATCTCCGGCATTGAAGTTCAGGTGATTTTTGTCCTGAACCACCCAGCCTGCCAGTCTCAGCATGTCATCTATGCAATCTCTTGCATCGTCTTCAGGCCCCTGATTGCTTCCTTTATCCGGCATAACACCAATCCGTTTCTATGAATTTTACCCTATTGACATCTTATTTTTAAACCTTTCCATTTATTACGCCATAATACCAGCCAGTCCCTGATTTCAAAATAACAGAATCACCACCTTTAAATCGAACCTGCCTATTCCACCCTCATGCAACCCATTCTCAAACCAATAGAAACCCGCAGAAGCATCCGCAGCTATACCGGAGAACCCCTTGAAGACTGGCAGGTGGAGAACATTGTCAAGGCATTCATGTACGCTCCGAGCGCAATGCACTACCGACCGTGTCACATCATAGTGGTGCGCGATAGGGAAATGCTGAAGAAACTATCCGTTGCAACACCGTGGGCGAAGATGATCGAGAAGGCCGGAGCCGCCTTCGTCATAGTCGGAGATGAAGAGCGCTCTCCGTGGTGGATAGAGGATTGCAGCGTTGCATCGGAGAACATACTTCTGGAAGTGGCCGACATGGGACTCGGTGCATGCTGGGTGCAGGTCAGGAGCATAGCCGAGGACATGAATCCTGAACCCACGGTGAGAAAACTCCTTGAAATCCCTGAAAATCTCAGGGTTCTGAACATGATAGCCGTCGGGGTACCAAAAAAGGAGAAGGAGCCGCACACCGAAAGCGAGGTGGAAAAGGAGCGGCTGCATTACGAGAGGTTCTGAAAACCCTTAAATAATCCTTTCATTCCAGACCCTTATACGTCATGCAGGGGTAGCCAAGCCAGGTCAACGGCGCCAGATTCAGGGTCTGGTCCTCAGTGGTTCAAGGGTTCGAATCCCTTCCCCTGCACTCACTCATTATATTCGTTCGGTTGGGTCACGTGGACAATTTATTGTAAATGGCGCAAAGACGCTACTTTGCGCCCACGGACTTCCGCATGGGAAGTCCTGCTCGCAAAATACTCCGTATTTTGCTCGTCATCCCTTCCCACGCACTTCCCTTTTACCATACTTATTTCTGAACACATACTGATAGTATGTCAGGCTTCCGAAGTCGAACACTACGGATATGGCCGCAGGGACCGTGGCGGCAGGACTGAAAAGCACCATGGAGAGCGCTACGGCAAGACCGCCGTTCTTGAATGCTCCGAAGAGGGTGTATGTCATGGAGTCCTCATATTTGTGGCCCATTTTTGTTAGAAATATGAAAATAATACTTCCGGCTACGAACGTCTTCAGGAAGCATATAAGGGATATCGAGAACAGATTGTATGAATCTATGAAGAAAGCGGACCTGTTGCTTCCCACTATATTGAATATGAGGATAAAGAAAAGGATATTGATTACATCCGCCTTTGCCTGCCCGGCTTTCTCATCTATCTTCCACATCACAAGGATTCTGGACAGAACAAGGGGGATAACAACGAGTATGACAAGGGAACCGAGTATCGATACGACCTTTACTCCCTCGCCTATTATCGCTTTGGACAGCAGAGGAGTGAGTACCAAGGAGGACAGATACACGGATGCCGTTCCTGCGAGTGCGAGCTCGTTGTCTCCTTTCAGAATGCCGGAGAATGCCACAACGCCCACTGCGGAAGGAACAAGAGCCAGAATCACCAGACCATTGAGATAATCAGTGTTATTTATGAGGACATGGGCGGGAGCAAGTACGAAAAGGGGAGAATAGAGATACACTAAAAGAACAGGAAGACCAATCTCCTTTGTACCTGTTTTTTTGAGTTTTTCAAAATCTATTTTAGTGAGAGAGAGCGTCATTATTGTTCCAAGTGAAACATAGGTCATCTCTTTCGGATAGAAACTGAATCCCGTAAGAAGTCCGAGTATAAGCGCCAACACTATGATGAAGCCGCTGTTCGCTATCAGAGCCCGTGCGTTCTTCATGAGAACACTTACATCTTAAGCATGTAGTGGGCGAGTTCCACCACTATGGCGAGAATTATCGCCGTGGCTACCACTGCGAGCGCGGGTATCTTCGGGGCTTTCTCGTCCTCTTCATCGAAGTAACGGATAAGCCCGGCCGCCGAGTGAAATCCCTCATTTTTCTTTGCCATGTTATCACTTTCCTCTAATCATTTTCCTATATAAGCATTGCTAAGGCCAAATCAGCGAGTATAAGGGATGTTACAGAGAGTATACTGGCATATTTTCCGCACGAAAGCAGGGAACGAGGAACACAAAACAGGTATGCGGAACGATTGGGGCCGAACACCCTTATTTCGGTCTCACCACCACTTACCATAAGATTGGCGGGAGAGATATTCTCTTTTGCCCTTTCAACCGCATTTTTACAGGCATTTATTATCTTTTCATGTCCTCCGAACTCCCCTACCGGATTCTTCCCTCCGCTTATACGGTTGACATAATGGTTGTCCGTGGTCATAACCTCTACGAAATCAAGCCCTTTTCCCACCTCGGAGATTATCCTTTCCCTGAGGCCTCCGCCCATATTGTTCCCGTCAAGAACGATGTACCCCGCCTTTTTTTCATTCACTTCAAGTATGAGGCATGTCACACCTAGCTTTGCGAGACCGTGTTCTATGTCAAGGCTCCGATCATCTCCGAACCCGACCTTGACAGGATAAAGCCGGGACTTTTTCAGGATATTTGCCGCTTCTATTATCGCTTTTTCTATTTCCAAGTATTTTCTGGATTGTATCTTTGTTTCTTCGGCTTTGTTTTCGAATCGGTTATGCGCATCTATGAATATCAGCGATTCAAAGCCAAAATTCTTAACCTTCTCATTCAAGGCATATGCGACGCTCGGGTCGATATCCTCCGTACCGTACGGGCTCGAGGTCTCTATTGCCATAAGTGTGTCACCGAAACGCTGCGCCAGAACCTTTACTTTTCCGGAAGAGGTCCGCACCGGTTCAGAAGCAAGGACTTCTTTTCCGGGGAGACTTTTTTTAACGGCCTTCCCAAGCCTTTCAACCTCTCTCTCACTTGTCGGATTCATGTCATGGGTGGATGCACCGTGCGGTGTTATAAGATTTTCAAGACCGGTGATTCTGACAAGTTTGGAAGGCATGTCCGCACCACCAACTTCTCCGAAGGGGCCGGGATGTGCGGTATGAACGAGAAGAGTACCGACGAGCTTGCCCCCCCTTGCAAAGGATACGGTGTTGAACTGTACTCTGGCGGCCTCTCCGAAACCGTCGAATATGGCCTCCAGCTTTTCGCGTCCTTTCCTGCTTTTTTCTTTATAATGCTCTACTACTCTCATTGTGAATTTCAGCCCGCCTATTCCCAGAACGCTTCTCATGGGGTCGTCCATTGAGCGCAGAAAAAGCCCCGAGAAAAATATGGAAGCCGCCGAGCTCAATGTGAAAAGATATATCACATCCCAATTTTTCACATATATACTCATAAATAGGAATATGAGTGAAGGATACATGATGGATATGGGTAGCGACCTTTTCTGCCCGTATATGATTATAGAAGATATATAGACATGGCGAAGCCATATGGGCATGGTTATCGCCAATATCAAGCCATAACTCATATTTATTTGGACATAGATAGCAATGAATTTTAAGAGCGCATAGATAATCATTGAAAAAGATATGCTGGTTATTGAGAGCAGAATATCTGTTTTGGCCCAGTAAAGCTCCTTTATGCATCGGGCATATGCCATACTGAGAACGGTTCCGATATATGATGAGACTCCGAAAATCAAAAGGCCTCTTAAAATCCCTTCTTTTCCCCACACAATGTTTCCGAAAAGGGCGGAGAGTGAGGCCATAATGAGGGCACCCACCCACCACTTCGGTGCGTTGAATATGAATTTGGTCTTTCCACCTATGCTTTTAACATCCTCGAATTTCATGCTTTCACGGCTTTGATTATCTCTCTGAGAACATCCAATTTTGCAGGGTCCTCTGCTATGGTCCCGGTCACTATTATGTCTCCACCGGCTTCAACGGCTTTTCTCGCATCTGCCGCGCTCCTTATCCCGCCGCCGACTATCAGCGGAATTTCTATGGATTTCCGGACCTCCCGGACCATGGAAGGAGGAACCGGCTCGGAAGCTCCGCTTCCCGCTTCAAGATAGACCACCTTCAGACCGAACATTTCCGCTGCCATCGCATATGCTGCGGCTATTCCGGGTTTATTTCTGGGTATGACATCGGCCATACCGACCTCGCCAACCTTCATTCCGGGCTCGACCACTATATATCCCATAGGAATGGGCTCTATACCCATCTTTTTGATAATGGGGGCGGCTATCATCTGCTGTCTTACGAGGAAAACAGGGCTTTTTGAGTTCATAAGGCTCATGAAATATATGGCATCCGCATTGGAGCTCAGGGCACCGGCCGATGTAGGAAATATTATGACCGGAACATCCACCCGAGACTTTATAGCTTTTATCGTGATATCCATGTTCTCTTTCGTAACTCCTGTGGAGCCGCCTATCATAACCGCATCGCTTCCGTATTCCACGGCTTTTTCGGCAAGGAGAGCCGCATCTTCATGGCTCTGCTTATCGGGGTCTAGCAGTGTCATGTGCAGTTTTCCGCTCAGGAGAGCCTTTTCTATTCTCTCTAAGACCTTCATCGAACCACAAAAAGAGAAAAAGATGGTGTATTTAAAGGATTACTTCATCTCGGAAATCGATTCTCTGAATTCTTCAAACCTTGATTCCAGTATTTGAAGTGCATATTCCAGAGTTTTTCGTGCTGAGATGGAACCATCGGTTTCATAGCTCAGAATGAACTTGGTACGGTCACCTTCCACGCTTACTCCATCGCATTCTTTCACACAGGCACCGCAGAGGTTGCAGTTTTCCGGATTCCTGACAATGACCCTGCCATCCACTTTTTCAAATACCTTTTTCGGACAGACTTCAAGGCACCTGTCGCAGTTCTTACACTTCTCGGAATTGATCATTACCGATGGATAGTATTGATAGCCAACGCCACTGGTGACCTGCCATTTCGCATGTTCCTGCGCCGTACCGAGTATCGCATAAGCGGTTATGTATATCGCCTGTCCTTCATCGAGTTTGACTATGGGTATCAGGGGGTCAGCGGGCCTGTATTCCTCGCCGTTTATCGGTTCGAGGTCTCCGGAATACACCGTGCACGGACCCACTTTGTGAAGGGTGTATGTTATGGTACAGAGTTCGCACGATTCCTCGGGAGGATGTTCACATTCCTCTCTGAACCTGAAGACTTCAAGGTCGGTGGGGAGAGGTATGAGCCCCAGTCTATGTGCTATTATCTCATCGAACAGGGGAGATGCTCCGTCGGCGACCCTTCCGTTCTCATTGCTTCCGATGGGGCCGAGGTGGAAATCGACATATTCTATGGCCATTTTCGGAATATCCGATATCAGTGTGCGCCTCAGTGCATTGACCAGCTGAGGGTCCGAATTGTAAACGAGCAGCTTTGCCCTGTTCTCTTCCATCTCAAGTATCTCGATGTTCACGGATTACACCCTTCTTCCGCGCCTTCCACCCTTTCTTTTCGTTCCGTCATGAGGTATGGGTGTGACATCCTCTATTTTTTTGATCCTTATTCCGGACCTTGAAAGCGCTCTTATGGCTGCTTGCGCTCCCGGGCCGGGTGAATGCGACTTGTTTCCGCCGGGTGCCCTTACTTTGACATATATCGTGTTTATGTCCTTCTCCTTGGCGGATTCCGCTATGACCTCGGCGGCCCTCATGGCCGCATAGGGGCTACCTTCGTCCTTGGCAGCCTTCACAACCATTCCTCCGCTACACTTGGCTATGGTCTCCGCCCCGGTGATGTCCGTAAGGGTTATGATGATGTTGTTGTGGGAAGCATATATGTTTGCCACTGCCACTTTAACCATTTGTATTCACCTCCGGTGCCGCATGTCCATCCAGAGCTTCTATTTTCTGTTTTTTCTTTGTCCTCTCCGGATGAAGTTCATCTTTCAACGGAGAGTTGTAGAAATAGGATACGGATTCCTCCTCGGACTTTTTCACGAGATAGCCGGGAACCGTAACCTTTCTGCCGTTCAATGATATGTGTCCGTGAACTATGAATTGTCTGGCCTGTTCCATCGTGTTCGCCATTCCTTTAAGGTAAACTATTGTCTGAAGTCTTCTTGCAAGCATGCTTTCCACTTCAAGACCGAGTATGCTGTCAAGCCCTATGTCCTCGCCATACAGGATTCCGAGGCGTGAAAGTTTCTCTAGAAGTTCCTGTGATTCTTTAACGGACTGGGGGTCTCCGGACCTTATTTTTGCCTGAAGCAATCTGGCATGCCGCCTGTACCGTCTCAATTCGGCCTTGGCCTTCCATATCTCGGTCTTGTTCTTCAGCCCGTATTTCTTGCTGAGTTCTTTTTCGGACTTTATCCTCTCGGCTTCCCACGGATGCGAGGGCCGGGAATATCTCTTCCTGTTTTTCTTAGGGTCTCCCACTTACTCACCTCAGTTCTTCTTTCTGGAAACTCCCAGAGTGAGTCCTCTTCTTCCGTTGGACCGCGTTCTCTGTCCTCTGACCTTATGTCCGGTCTCGTGCCTTATTCCCCTATATGACCTTATCTTTCTCAGACGATTTATATCGTCTTCAACTTTCATTTTCAGGTCATTCCCGACAAGGTGCAGATCAGCACCGGTGTCGTAGTCCTTTCTGCGATTAAGCATCCATACCGGCATCTTTTTGTAGAGCTCCCTGAGAGCGCTGTCAAGATTGTTTATCTGCTCATCGGAGAGGTTCCCGATCTTTTCGAAGGCCGGAAGACCCTCTTCATGTGCCGCAGATTCGGCCAGTCTCTGTCCGATACCCCTTATCTTCTGTAAAGCATACACTAACGGGAGGTTCCCGTCTATGTCCGTCTCAATTATGCGGACCATGTATTTGAAGTCGGGGTTTTCGTTGTTCTGTGCTTCAGGTGTCAAAATTTTTCCTCCTTGTTCGGGTATCCTGCCTCACACAAGGGGAAGTATATAAAGTTAATCTTCCTTCACGGAAGCGGTTCCTTTTCCCCCTCGTCAGCGGGCATCTCAACGCTTTCTTTCTCTTTGTTTCCCAAGGCCTCTTCTTCGGAGATATTACCTCTGTCGCTCTCCATGATGGCTTTTTCCAGAGTTTTCTTCCATTCCTTCATCTCTTCGTTAAGCTCTTTCCTCTCCTTTCGGGTTGTGTCCGAAACGAAGGCGTCTCCGAACACCTTTCCTGTGACACCACCTACCAGAAGGCTCGGGAAGAACATTATGAATGCCATTATCAGCTTCTTAGCAATGTCTATATAATATGTATCAAAGAAATAAACGACACCCAGAAGCTGTGGGAGAAGCAGGATGAACAGCATCATGAATGTCAGGAGTATGGCTGCCGAGATGAGCATTATCAGCGAGGTCATCATCTCCCGTTCGCCCATAAGTGCGGATGCCAGAAATGCCATGATTATCGGTATCAGAAATGCATGTACCGCCTCCACATGAAAAGTACTGCCAATCTGGGGTACCACCATGAAGAGATAGAACGGAAGGGATATGACCGCCACTATGGCTCCCCAGAATATGGGTTCCAGTATGTCCCTTCTCAGATGTCCGTTCTTCTCAATCAAATGGACCACTCCCGCAAGGTTCACAGGTCCAGTGCCACACGCCCCAGGCATAGATGTTCTTGAAATCATAATTTGAGACTTCATATCTTATTTCCATATAGGGGTCGACCCTGAACTCAAGGCCGTTGTTTTTCGAGTTCTCGATGTTCCATTTATAATCGGTCGGATCATCTATGCATATGTAAAATCTCACCTGACTCTCCGAACTCGCTTCCACTATTATCGGACGATATTCGCTGTAGAATATGACCGGTTTCCCTATTCTGCTGAAAGTACCAGTTGTGCTGTTCATTAAAAAGAGGGCGAGATCGAGTTCATAGATGTTTATGAGGGTATTCGAGGGGTTATGGAATGTTATTACCACCGGCACATATGAGAAGTTATCCTGTGTTTGCACATTTTCAGGGTCAAATTCAGCGTATGCAGAGAAATCCGCCAGTGCCGAGAGTGAGTTCGTATACTCCGATGCAAAATATACCGTATATCCCGTGGCAATCACCGCCATCACTATCAATGTGGCGGCAATCGCTTTGGAGGGCGCACTCATAACGATTGCACGAGCGTGCCGCTATAAGAAGATTTCCCTCATATTGCTATGTGTAGTATCCCAAAATACTTTATGACCTCTTTTCAAAGAGGCCTCTGGA
>CAYYXK010000003.1:0-63044 GCA_964475625.1 uncultured Thermoplasmata archaeon
TGAACGCTCCAACTATGCCAAATCCCAGAATCATCGTCCCATCCTCCATCTTCACCAACTCCTACTTCTACAAACATGAAATCGAAGACGGCAACGGAAACGAATCATGGCCAACCCTAACATTCTACGGCGATGATTCATCCGCGGACAACACGACAGCCCATGTCTCCGGCGTGATATACGGAAACATCACCGGAGATGATCTTGAAAGTCTTCTGACCGAACTCTCAAAGAACACAACCGGAACAGTAACATACGACTACACCACCGACGACCCTTATCAGATAAACCTGCCCTCCGATGTACTCAAGCTCGTTCCGTTCTCACAATATGCAAGCATTTCCAAGGCAGCAAATTCCAATCTGCGCGTTCTCATAGAGAACTCTCCCACTCAGACTCTGAAAGGAACATCATCCAAAGGAGTGCACAACAGCGTCAACGGATGGGGAGACTTCCTTAAAGGAATAGTCAACGCAGCCGTAGAGGTCGGAACCGTCGCATGGGATTTCGCGGTAATGGCCGCACAGTCCGCGAAGAACATAGTCTGTTCCGCAATCACTGCGATAGCCACCACCGCCGGGGAATTCCTCACCCAGCTAGGAAAAGCAATAATCGACTTCGGAAAGGAAGTAATCGGAACATTCAAGGACAAAATCAGCGAAGTAAAGGCAGCGGTTGAGAAGGTCGTGGATGTGATAGGGGCGATTATTGAGTGGGTGAAAGAAGCGATAATAAATGCGGTTATGTCCGTTGTAAATCCGATCAAAGCCCGTCTGGACGCATTTTATGACACGCTAATACAGACAATATCCGATGCATTTACAGAGTATAGCAATACTGGGAGGCTCAGTGCTGAAACACAGCAGAATCTGAATTCTGTTCTCAACTTCAACTATCTATATGTGGCATTCGGAGCTATGGTCATAGCCATAGATGCCATCGCAATAGCTGCGGGTTCAGTCACTTTGGGAGCAGGATATCTCTTGATAAGTGCAGCCGTACCTTTGATCATAATGGCAGTTGTAGTGGCATTTAGTGGAAGCAGTGAATATGAAACTGCGGAAATCTCAGGACTGCAACCGAATCTGGATTTGAATTACATACTCAATTTCGTCAGGGATATGCTCACTAAAAGCAAAGGAAACGGCATAGGAAACCAGTTAATGGGAGCAGATCCAATGGATGTTTTATTCGGCTTTGTTTCTGTGCTTTTTGGTATGTGGTCGTGGATTACAGGGGCAATTGCTACAATAGATATAGAAGGGGCAGGTGCAGTAGCTTCCGTAGTTTTAGGTGCTATTTCGTGGTGGGTTTTTGGTATAGCAGCATTGATTGCTACTGGAACTTCTGCTGGGGACATACTTGGTTTGATGGCGATAATAGGCGGTATATTATCTCTTATTGGATCTGGACTGTCCTTAAGAGGGGTGGAAATTGAAGTTGGAACAAAAATAGCTCTTGGTCTGTCGTTAGCTTTCGGAGGTATTGGAATATATACTGGATATGAATCCCTATCTTTTACATGAGGGGGCGATGAAATGAAATGTTACGAAGAAAACACAGAATATGTAATCAGAAATGTGGTTAGAAATGCTAAAAGCCTAGATTTAATATTTATATATATCGCAGTTCCATCGGTAATACTGTATCTTTTATTGCCTGACTTGTTTTTTCTTTCTGGGTTGTTTCTTTTTATGGCAGTATTCAATGTACTGCTGTTCATAGGATTCCGTTTATATTCTATTATATCAATTAAAAATTGGATGAATTACAGTTTTGTAACAAAAATATGCTTTTGGGATGACTGTATAAAACTAATTTTTAAATCTTCAAATGAAATCAAAATATCTCTGAACAGTATTTATTATTTAAAACTACCTAAAATAAATATCGGTGAAATATGTTACTCTGTGAAGATTGGGAATAAACTCAGGCTTAAAAAACTCTATTTGTCGGCAGATCTATTTTATATTATTAAATCTCAATTAATTAAACATTATAAAGAAAAAAACAAAACTCCATCTTTCATAATCGTCTCGCCGGAAGACAGGGCTGCAATGAGATGGGTTCTCACCTCTATCCAAACATATGTCACTCAGGGTAAAAAAGAAAAACTTAATAAAATCCTTGATGAGTTCTGGTCAAAGCACAAGTTAGAGGAGTTCGAGTAATATGTGCGGGAAACACGGAAGGATTATTGCAGATGTCAGCAATCGAAACCTCAAAACAACGAAATGGGTGCTCACAGTGGGAACGTTCGTTGGGGCAGTATTTGCTATTTTTGCAACCCGATTCTCGATGAGCCTCAGTCCAGACATGATGTTCATTACTATTGTATTCTTAGCCAATGTCTTTCTTTTCGCCGCAGCTAGCATTTTTGTCTGGCTGTACTTCTCTTCAAAAGAGATAATTATATATGAAGACGGCATGAAGATTCCAAACAGCAGATTCTCATCCCGACATGTCAGATATGACAAAATAAAATCGATAGATCTGTATGCCAAAGGAGGAAATGTGATAATTCGCACAGAAACCAGAGATTTAGAGGTTACAAAGGGAATCATAGGAAAATGGGGGGTATTTGTCAAAATGTTAAAAGACAAAGGACTTATAAATGAAAACGGAGATATGGAACCATGAACTTCCAACAAAAGTTTGATGACATATTCCTTTCCTTTGCCCAATTCCCCGATACAGAATGTCTTGTGGACTCCTCTTCTTTCACAACCTTCTCATACTCCATCGAATCCGGTATGAACAACACAATCATCATCCCCTCCTCCATCTTCACGAACTCCTACTTCTACCAGCACGAAATAGAAGACGGCGACGGTAAGAACAACCTGCACGACTTCGACTCGGACGGAGACCTTCTTTCCGACGGATGGAACGACACCAACGCAAACGGGATATATGATGAGGGAGAAGGATACGGAGAACTGGGAGATCCTCTGGCAGGCAATGCCGGCGGCTACGGCACCGACCCGGCCGATACCGATAGTGACGGCGACGGCCTTACGGATGGCTTTGAAATAAACAAGTTTGGAGCATGGAATCAAACCATAGATCCAGACGGCGATGAATTCAATTTCTGGAACGCACTAGGCCCCAATCTATGGGCAGAAGATGAAGACGGTGATTTTTTGATAAATATTATAGATTGGGACTCTGACAACGATGGCCTTCCGGATGGCTGGTTCGATGAAAATAACGACCAGATATGGGATGACAATGAATCATTTGGTGAGATTGGAGACATTAACAACAATAATAATGGCAGTTATGGAACTGATCCTTTGGACAACGATACTGATAAGGATGGAATTTTAGATGGGATGGAAATTCACTTGAATATGGATCCTCTCGTACGGTATGACAACGATATGGACAACGACGGGATATGGGATTCAAATGATTTACAACCTGCTACTTCTTGGGAAAACATAACATTTAATGATTATTACATCCCAACCGGTGAGCTACTCATAAAAGAATGGCAGAATGTTTATTGGGGGCATACATACTACGATGATGCCACTCCGCCAGCATCTACTGTAAAGTCCCTTCTTAATGAATATTTGTCTTTTGAGTGGAAAGTTTCATATGATGTAACTCCCCCTAGTGAATGGATCATAAAATCAGATTTTAATGACTCTCTATGGGAGAAAAACATAACTCCTATAGGTAATGGAGATACACCTAAAACTCCAGCAACAAAAAGGGATTTTGAAGATCTTTATGCAAGAAAAACTTTTGTTTTAGATAAGCCTATTATGAGTGCTTATCTGCGTCTTTCTTCAGACGATGGTGCAGACATATGGGTAAATGGAGTAAAAGTACTTAATAGTATAACTGATCATCATCCAGCATCTTATTGGGATTATCAGATAAATATTACAAATGAGCTTAAGATAGGTGAAAATTTTATAGCGATCCATATCAAAGACTATGGGGGGTCCTGTTATTTTGAACCTATTCTTGAAGTTCAGTATACATATGGATTCTATGGAAACATATTGAATCCCTGGAAAGCGATTGATGCTGAACCGGAATATTCAGTAGGTTGGAAATTATACGATGGGACGGATTGGAAATTTTATTATATTCCATTTATTAAAACATATCAAAATATTTTACCAATACACACCGATTATAAAGAGGCTAAATTTTTCTTAAGTATGGCACCTAACACCCAACAAAAAATAACAGTACAGTTTTCATTAGATCCGAGTTACGACACTAGTTACTATAACGACTCAACCTCATACAAATTACCCGGCTTCATATTCACTTTATATAAAAATGATTCGTGGCATACGAAATTATTTAGTAAAACTGTAGCAGGAAATGAGTTGAACAACCACTCTTTCCAGTGCGATTTCATAATACCTCCTGAAAATATAACAACAAATAGAACACTTCTTAGTATAATACCAGTTTGGATGGAGACAGATAAAAAAGCATCTCCTTTGGATCCTTCACATATGAAAATAGGTGCTTTTAGGATGGTAGTACTTGTAAATCAATACTTTGTTATATTCAAAAAAGGAGAAAATGAAACAGCAATTATGAATCAAATTCCAGAAGATGTTTATGATAGAAATTCTGGATATCTCTCAGGGACAAACATATATGTTTTTAACACTGCAGACAACAGTACTGTGATATATAACGAATTTAAGAATGTGGCTGAAACAGGCGGTGCAGATGCTGTCGTAGTGACTTCCGATTACAGTGATAAAATCCCCAATGCCATAAAAAGCGTCGATTGGAATTATATATGGAAGCTCGAGGATGCGAACACTCTTGCAAACCTTCAATCAATATGGGAGCAATATACAGAAATTCTAATTAATTTTTATTATATAAAACAATATTCAGAACTGACCGGATTAAAATTAATAAAACCAAGAATCATTTTAGGAAGCGGTCTGGGAGCAACAACACTTCTTGAAAATGAAAATTTTGTTCTTTTGGAAAAAACACCTTCCGCTACTAGCTCTACAGGTTTCAACTATAATTTAAAATACTATGGTCAAAAACTTAATTCTGGCCAAGAGTTAACAAACTTCGTACAAACCTATTTCGGAATGGATAAGCAGTACATCGGGGAATCCAACGGATGGTATACATTCAAATCTGTAACTGGAGATGGCAGTGTAGTTAGAGTATGTGATACAAGCATATATACGCATTCAAGTACAAATTTGGATGAAATAAAGACGAATAAGTTGGTTGAACTAGATACGAAACACGAAACAATGATGAAATCTTTGAAAGTTATAAGTGGTACAGCCATATTGGTCACATCAGCTATAGGCTTTATAGAAGCGTACAAAGAGGGAGATACTGCGGGCATGGTTGCATATTCGACCTCTGGAGGTGTTTTATTGACCGGACTCTATTTTGAAGATGCATGGATTATTCGGGACGGGTCTTTTGTACTCAAACCAATATGGGCGATTGCCTCTATTGTCGCAGGAAGTATTTTTGCTTCATATTATCTATATCAGGCATCTCTAACAGACGATCCTGCCTTGAAACATTACTATTATGGTAGAGCAACCTCTGCTTTTATAGATGGTGTTATGTTCTCAAATCCCTTCACAGCACTTGGAGAAGCCGCCGTAATCCTAGGTACTGCTGTTGGTTGGGCATTAGGTCTATTAGATAGACCGATGACTTTTGGTGATGTAGTTGTCGCCATATGCGACTGGATAACGGGAACGCCCCAGCCAGACCCAGAAAAACAGTATTTTTACTATGTTGTTTGGAAAACTTTTACAGACAATATTCCAGATGGTGCCATATATGTAGGAGATTATCCCTAAGGTGATAAAATGATCGTAGGATATCTGAGCAGTGATGGAAAGATATACGACAGAAGTGGTAAATTCGTAAAGGAATTCAAACAGGATGAAGATGAAAAAGAAATAAAAAGATTCGTTTCCACCTCTCTTGTTGTGTCGTTCTGGGGTAGATCAGGAAGATCAAATCCGTTAGCAGATATGTATCCGGGTGAAGGCTTATTCATACAGACAAACAAAAGACTCATTTTCATCCGGGAATTAAAGCCTTCCAAGTCGTTTGCTGTGAATTCTTTCTTCGGTTCAGCCATGGTTGAAGCCATGAGAATGAGAGACCTGAAAAGATTGGGTCTCAGAGAGTATTTTGAGGTGTATTTCGACGAAATAATAGGTCATATCATCCATAAAGATGGTTACACTCTTTTAATATTGACGAGGGATAATGAAATTCGTAGCATCTTTGTTTCAAAGGAATTGAACTCTCCTGAAATTCTTAAGAAAGAGATATCTCGAAAAGAAGCAAAGAAAATGCAAAAAGAGATTAAAAAGAGAAAAAAGATATATTTTGGGAGGGTTATTTGGGAATGATCATAGGCTATCTCAGCAGTGACAATAAGATATACACCAGAAACGGCAGGTTCATTAAGGAGTTCAGACTGGAGGAGGATGAAGAAATCATAGAGAAGGATAATGATTTTTACTGTGGGGGCATAGCAAAGGCTACCAGAATAGGCGGAAATAGCGTTTTTGATAAGGGCAAATGCACAATCATAAGAACGAACGAGAGGCTGATTCTATACAGGGAAATAAAACCAAGAGAGAAAATGTCTCTACATCCTTTCTTAGGTGAGGCATTAATCGAGGCTCTTCGGGCAAAGGAACTTAGCAAACTTGGGTTAAAGGAATACATCGAATTTCAGATGTCAGAGATAGAAAAGACCGAAAAAGGATGGCTTCTGAAAGGGAGAGAAATAGATTTCCGTTTCAATGGAGATAAATATTATATGATATTCCCCAAATCAAAGAAAAATACTTTAGAGGACCTTTTCAGGTGATAAAATGATCGTAGGATACCTCGGTAGTGATGGAAAAATATACGACAGAAACGGCAGGTTCATTAAGGAGCTCAGACTAGAGGAGGACGAAGAAATCATGGAAAAAGATGATAAATTTTACTGCGGAGGAATGTCAGAAAAGGTAGCTTTCGGAGATAGTGTATTTGAGAGAGGATATACCGAAGTCGTGAGGACATCTGCGCGGCTCATATTCATAAGAGAAATGAGGGCGATGGAAAAATTCTCAAACCATCCTTTCTTTGGAGCAGCCCTTTTAGCGGCCATGAGGGCCAAGGAGATCGCCAGTCTGGGATTCAGAGAGTACCTGGAGATACCATTGGAAGAAATAAACGAGGCCAAAAAACGAATAACAGGTGCAAGGAATCTAATAATGAATGCCGATGGAATCGAGTATATCATGGTCTTCCCTAAATCAAAAAAAGGCACTTTGGAAGAGCTTTTTGGGAAGTGATAAAACGATCTTAGGATATATTAGTAGCAATCAAGATAGCTATAACATAACTAACGTCTCCATGGTTTTGATACATGTCGGAGAGCTTTCAATTGGAACATCTCCGTTGAACAACGACACGGACGGAGACAACATAACCGACGGAGACGGACTCACTGACTCTCAGGAAACATACACGAGGACATTCACAATAGACAGCAGGTACACACTCTCATCGGACAGAACGATATCTCTGAACGCGAGGGTCAGCAATTCCGCAGTGGAATCCGTATATGTGCGCTTCGGACTCTCCGGCGTCAGCAATACAAAGGTCACTCTCACCCTCGAGAGCCCGGACGGAATCTCCGAGGAGATATACAACAATACGCCCTCCTCGGGCTACCTTTTCAACTCCACGGACATAACCTCAATGACATCCGATTATTCCGGAACATGGAAGCTTACCGTAAGCTTAAACTCTCATTCACCAAGCAAGATGCTCGAGGACTTCACCCTCACATTCACAATGAAAACCTCACCGGTAAATGATGATTGCGACGGCGACGGCCTCTACGACGGAGAGGAAGCCACCCCTGGAGAGGACGGATACATAACCGATCCCAACCTTGCAGACACAGACGGTGACGGTCTGTGGGACGGCTATTACACGGGCAATTCCGCAATCTCTCCGCCTCCCGGAGAAGAATCATATGGAACAAACCCCTTGAACCCGGATACGGATTCCGACGGAGTATCGGACGGCGACGACTTGGCGAAAACTTCAAACACCATGATGAGGATAACCATAAAGAACATCCAGATAAAGAATTCTCCGCCGGATGTCAATGAAGCAAAGGTGCAGGTCATCATCCATGTGAAATCCGGACCCGTTAATGCGACCTACATAACGACACATATCGTAATTAAAGACCTCACCAACGGTTCGGGCAGCAAATCACTTGACATAACATATTTCCTCGACATGTCCGACATCATGGGTGCGACTCATCATTTCGATGTTTACCTTTACAGATACTTAGATCAGGATTCCTATCTGATGAACATAGAAGGTCCTTCCACGGATTATTCATACGACTGGCAGACCAACGCAAACGGCGGTATGGAGTATATCAATCTCAATCCCAACGGAGATAACGCATCTCTTCTAATCCATGTTGAGATGGATGAGCAGCCGAGAAACGATGTTTTCGCATTTTATACCCCGGATATGGCCGTAAATGCAAAGATAGGATCGGAACCTCTGAGATATCTCGGCACATCCTCTTACTATGTTTTCATATTGAACACAACCAAGGATTCTTCCGACTCCACCATCCAAGCAGGTATGAACAACACAATCATCGTCCCCTCTTCCATCTTCACCAACTCCTACTTCTACCAGCATGAAATTCTCGAAGGCGACGGAGCCACCAACTGGCCGAACCTAACCTTCTACGGCGACAACGAATCATCGGACAGCACAACCGCTCACATATCGGGAATCATAACAGGCAATCTGACAGGAGACGAAGTCCTCGAACTTCTAACCGAACTCTCAAAGAACACAACCGGAATAGTAACATACAATTACTCTCTCGAAGACCCGACACAGCTCAATCTTCCCCCGGATGCACTCAAACTGGTTCCGTTCTCCGGATATGTGAAAAAGCTAGACGGCAAAACGGTCATTCTGAAAAATGCCCGGACATCCGATATTCAGGAGCCCCCGACCATCTCCGCAAACGGAGGATATGACACGGTAAACGGATTGATGGACTCGATCAAACAGAAATTGCAGGGTGCCGTCAATCTCGGCATCTCCGTCGGAACAGCGGTCTGGGACAAAGCCGTAGACCTTGGAACCGAACTCGCTCACATAGTCTGCTCGGCAATAACCGCAGTCGCAGTAAAATTCACGGAATTCGTTGTCCAGCTGGGAAAAGCAATAATCGACTTCGGTAAAAAGGTCATAGGAGCCTTCGAAAAAGCCATGGCCGAAGTAAAGGCAGCGGTTGATAAGGTCGTGGATGTCATCGGCGCACTCTTAAACTCACTCGTCGAAATGGCAAAAAGCATGTTCAACAGCATGATAGAGAGCATCCGAAATGCAATACACGACTGGTATATCGGAATAGTCGATGTGGTCGAAAGAATAGTCAATGCAAGCAGTGATGAAGAAGCGATGCAGCTGGGAGTTGAGTTGTTCAGAGCCACATTCGGAAGCATATTACCTTATGCGATGGCTCTGGTGATAGGCATTGAAGCCGCAATAATGATAATCCAGGGACTCAGCGGCGGGCTTACCACCCTTATCTTGCCTCTTATAGCCATGGTCATTATAACCGCGTTCTCCAGCAATGCCGAGCTTCCCGGCAATGTGAACATAGATTCGGACCTCACTTTCGAAGGTCTGGTCAATTGGGTTGCGGACAATATGGAAGGAGGAGGAAGCAGCGACAACAGCGAAGAATGGAACCGAGCTTTGGTATCCGTTGTTATAGGCGGTTTTGCCACCTTGCTGGCTCTAACAGGATATACCATATCTTGGTATAACACAAAATTAGACGACATGTATAATCGTAGAAACACAATGGTAAAAGAAGAAATGGGTGAGAAGGCAAGCCAAGCAGCTATATTATTAGGATTTCTCAGCATGATACTGTCCGTATCCACAGTGAATGATGTGCTGATATCCGAAGATGCAAGAGCAGAGTTGAATCTATGGAGCTCCGTACTTGCTGGAATGGGAATCATTCTATCCATTGTCGGTATGTTATTAAATCCAAGCGCACTAGGAGCCGGTGGAATCATATTGGATTTCTTCGCTCTTATCATGTCTGGAGCCGGTTTAGCACTCTCGGGGGGTCTTTAGTAATGGTTAAAATAAATTATATATTGAAAAGCTCATACGTTGGCACGATGAGGTCCATGTTATTATTATTTATTTTTATGGATTTTCTGGGTCTGTATTTCATTTTATCCATTATCGGGCGAGTGAGTATTCTTTATCCGATACTCTTATTTATTTATATCATATTATCAAATATTTTTTATTTCTTTTATTTATTAGATATATTTGAGCCATATATCATCGAAATAGAAGGCAAAAGTCTAAAAATAATAACAAAAAGAAAAAGAGTATTGAGAGAATTTGATATCTGTAAAGTCAAGGTTCCGTTAATTAGTCTAAAGATAGATTTTCATGATAAGTTTATAAAAAAGAACAAAGGTGTTTATATGTACTTCTCAGATGACCTAAGACATGGCATTTCTATAGGAAAAGGGTTCATACGATATGGCAGAATCCCCATGCGCGAAGCCGTAGAGATTGAGAACTGGATAAAAGAATGGAAGAAAAAGCTCTGTGAAACGAACACAAACAAAGGAGGTGACGAGAGATAGAGCCGAGATACAGCTTTTCATCGGACGAAGCAATATGTCACGCCTCCTCCGACCCCACCCACTCCATCGAATCCGGAATGAACAACACAATCATCATCCCCTCCTCCATCTTCACCAACTCCTACTTCTACCAGCATGAAATCCTCGAAGGCGGCGGAGCCACCAACTGGCCGAACCTCACATTCTACGGAGACAACGAATCATCGGACAACACAACCGCCCACATATCCGGAATCATAAGCGGAAATCTGACAGGAGACGAAGTCCTCGAACTTCTAACCGAACTATCGAAGAACACAACCGGAATAGTAACATACAATTACTCTCTCGAAGACCCGACACGGCTCAATCTGCCCCCGGACGCACTCAAACTCGTTCCTTTCTCAGGCTACGGATACCTCATAGACACATATGTAAAACTCAGCAATTCTCCCACCGGGCAGCTTCCGCAGTCAAGGTCAATAGGAGGAAATACTCCCGACAGCTGGCTCGGCGATCTGGCCAAGGGTGCCGTCAATCTCGGCATCTCCGTCGGAACAGCGGTCTGGGACAAAGCCGTAGACCTTGGAACCGAACTCGCTCACATAGTCTGCTCGGCAATAACCGCAGTCGCAGTAAAATTCACGGAATTCGTTGTCCAGCTGGGAAAAGCAATAATCGACTTCGGTAAAAAGGTCATAGGAGCCTTCGAAAAAGCCATGGCCGAAGTAAAGGCAGCGGTTGAGAAGGTCGTGGATGTGATAGCCTCGTTTATAGACTGGGTTACAGAAGTAATAAAACAAGCATTTTCAGACATATTGAAGCCTCTCCTTGACGCAATAGAATCCATAAAACAAGATATGATTGATGCTGGAAAGTACATTCTGGAAAATCTTGATAGATTAAGTCCGGGAGAAATACAATCTCGTCTTACTAGGGCCCTGCATCCGGAAATTATTATACCTTTATTCATCGGAATAACGGTCACTTCCGTTCTTCTAACAATAGCCGCCAAGGTTGGAACAATGGGTACAGACTTTATTTTTGGAATATTGTTGGGTATCATAGTGGGTGCCGCTTCATATATGGTGGAACAGGCAGTATTTTCAATGTCATCTGCCGAAGACTGGCTTATTGATAAAATACAGGATGCCGAACCTTCGGAAGAGATATCAGAATATGTGGCTCTTATAAGTCTACTTTTTTCATCATTACATAAACTAATAGATAGCTTGTTTTTCGACAACCGTTTAAAAACTACAGGGGGGTTCGTTCTATCACTAATTTCGGTAATTTTGGTTTTAAGCGGTTTAATATATGAAGACACAGTCTCACAAGCAATAATTTCTATTTTTTCTATGGTTATAGGCGTTGAAAGTGCATATCAAAGTCTTAAAGGCATAGCAGGTCCAAAAATAGGAACAATACCCGGATTGCTGGGATTTGCAGGTTTTTGTATAGGGACTCTGTCATCTTCGGCTGCTTTTTTCACTTTTATAGCATCATTCGGTCCAAATACGAAATCAATAAAGAGAGGTTCGTGAGGTAAGTATATGAATAATAATACAAAAATATATCTTAGAAATATAATATATAAAGAAAGATTTCTTTTTAAGAAAGTAGTGGATTGTTTAGAGCTTCCACTCATTGCTTTTTTAACTCTTTTTGTTAATGCTTACTCACATACTCTTTCAAATCCAATAGAGAAAAATTTATTTTTATATTCTTCATATATACTGCCTATTATATGGTTAACTTTTTTCTTATGGGGTCTTTCTATAAAAGCAATTGTTTACGAAAACGGCATTTACTCCAATTACTCCCTGAAATACCGAGGTACATGGCATTTCAAGGATGTCGAAGATATTTATGTCGCACCATTCCCTTACGGAGGAAAAAAGATGAGGCAGGTCGTTCTTCTCCTGAAAAACGGGGAGGAAAAGACCGTCATAGCATATGATAAGGATGCCGTCATAGATCGGTTCTATGAAGAGGCAAAAAAGGCATTTGAGGCATACAAATCAAAAAATAAAGGTGAAAGTGATGATATACATATATGAAGAGTACATAAGCAACGATTTTCCGGCTATATCGGGATATTTACAACAGAACACAGACCTACCCCCCTTCACCTCCCCCGACTCCACCATCCAAGCAGGTATGAACAACACAATCATCATCCCCTCCTCCATCTTCACCAACTCCTACTTCTACCAGCATGAAATCCTCGAAGGCGGCGGAGCCACCAACTGGCCGAACCTCACATTCTACGGAGACAACGCATGAAACCTTTCACTCGAACAGTATCTCTATCCTCTTAACCCTTGAAACCGGAACCCTTTCCCTTCCCTTTTTGACGAGGCTTATCAGCTCCATCTTTTTCATTACCATCAGGTCGTAGTAGATGTTCTTGTAGTCGCGGGAGAGCGCTGAAGCGAGCTCCTTGATGGATGACACCCTGTTCTTCTGAAGATAATCCAGTATCTCAACCCTCGATTCCCCCAGAACCGAGAAAATGGAATAATCGTGGAACACCGTTTCCTCCTCCATCTCGGCCCCTTTGAGGAGCGCTCTCAGCATCTCATAGTCGTCCACGACCGAAGGAGATGCGCACTTACCGATGGAGGCTTTCTGACCGAGGGAATCCACGGAGCCGTAGCGAGTTATAAGTTCATCGGCCTTCTCCTTCACATAGTCGCCGTCCACCCTGTTCTTTATCAGAACCTTCATACGAGGTCCTCCAGCGACATGGCGGCAAGGTTCCTCCTGAATATGCGGACCAGCCTCTCTATCTCATCCAGTTCCTTCTCAGGCGTGTTCATCTGTTCAAGGAGAGCACCGTTCTCATCGTACCTGTCAACATGGGGCTGCTGCTGAAAGTTATCCCACCGGACATAGGGCATCCATCCCCTTCTGGTCTCCACCATGTATGTGTAGCTGTAGTACTTCCTCCGGTTCTCGTCGTATACCTCCAGAGAATCGACCACCTCGTTCCTGTGGACGTATATCCTCTTTTTCAGCACCTTCATTGCCACGGCATGGGATATACACTTTGATATAACAGCTTTCCTACATCCTTTCAAGCACGGTTATCCCGAGAGTTCGCATACCGTTCCCGATGACTTTTCTGAAAGCATCCGTGAGGGTGAGTCTGGAATCCCTTTCTTCGGCATTCAGTACGGGGTAATCCCTGTAGAAATCGTTGAATGCGGAGGCAAGTCCCCGGAGGTATGAAGCGAGCATATGCGGCTTCTTCTTCTCTGCCGCTTCCTCTATAACGGAGGGGTACTCGGACATCTTCATCAGAAGGGCCCATTCGCCGTCTTCCTTTGCGGAGAAGACCCTCTCAAAAGCTCCGGCCTTCCGTATTATGCTCGATGCACGGGCATAGGAATATTGGATGAACGGAGCGCTCTCTCCCTCGAAGTTAAGTGCATCCTCCCATTTGAAGACCATCCTTTTCTCGGGCTGGACCCTGATTATGTTGTACCTTATGGCCGATATGCCCACGGCTTCGGCTATCTTTCTCATCTCCTCCTCGGAAAGGTCGTCTCTCCTCTTTTTCACCTCCTCGTAGGCTCTGTCAACGGCCTCGTCCATAAGGTCGTCGAGGTAGACCACCCTTCCTTTCCTAGTGCTCATTCGCCCTTCGGGAAGCCCGACGAAGGCATAGAAGAGCACATCGGGTTTTTTATGCCCAAGAATATCCAGCATTATGGAAACCGCTTTTGACTGCAAACCGTGGTCCTCTCCGAGAACATCGAGCATGATATCCGAGCGATTTCCCTTATCGATATGATATGCCACATCTCTCGTGGAATAGAGACTGGTACCGTCAGAGCGCGCGATGAAGAATCTGGTATCTTTTCCCGATATACCGTAATCCGCAAGGTCGATGTAGAGGGCTCCGCTTTCGTCCTTTTTCAGCACTCCCTTTGCCTCCAAGCCTTCTATGACTTCATCCACCTTTCCTGAGAATACGATATCGGATTCATAAGCGAGATTGTCCAGTTCTATTCCGAGCCTTTTAAGACTGGCCAGTATGCCGAACATCATCTCATCCACGGTCTTCCTCACATTCTCCCTTATCTCGGCATCACCATTTTCATACCTTCGTATCCAATCGGATATGCTTTCTTTCGCTTTTTCATCGCTATCCATCAGTTCATTGACCTTCTGATAGTGTTTTACATAGAGATAGTCCGCTCTCTCGTCCTTCGCCGCTCCGAATCTATCAACACCCCATGCCACCATGACGGCCTGCTTTCCCATATCGTCCACATAGTATTCCGTCTGAACATCATAGCCAGCGGCCCTCATTATTCCGGCCATGGTGTCTCCTATTATCGGATTTCTCGCCCTGCCGACATGAAGTGGGCCGGTAGGGTTCGCACTGGTATGCTCAAGAAGGACCCTTTCCTTTCTTTCAGGGGAGAAGAACGAGCCCTCATCTATGGCGGAAAGGAAGAGCTTCGCGAACCCATCCCTGTCAAAGATGAAATTGATGTAAGGTCCCTGTGCGGAGACCGAGGCCACCAGTTCATTGGGTTCGAAGCCATCCGCAAGTGCGGCGGCTACCTCGACAGGATTCCTTTTCACCGCTTTCGCTATCCTGAAGCAGGGGACTGCGGCATCCCCTTTTCCCTCTGGAGCGGGCTGTATGTCCAGAGCCCCGTCGTAACCCAGTTCCTTCAGCCCTTTTTCAATCGATTCTTTGATAGAAGAACGGACCTCGTCACTCACTTTCATCCTCACCCGTCTCCTCGTATTCTTCATCATATTCCTCATCATCCGGTTCGGGTCTTTCCTTTTCCTCGTAATAAACGCCCATCTCAGCGATCTTTATATCCATTCTCCTGCGCTCCAGATATCTGTAGACCGTCGAATGCTCGCTGCCGCTGAGAAGCATTACGACAGCGTTCTTCGCTATGTCCATCTCAAGGAAATCTCCGATTATTCCCACTGTGTTCCCGTAAACCGAGACATCCGCACCGCTCATTTCCTCTATAAGGCTCCTGGTCTTCCCTTTGGTGCCTATGACACGCCCTCTCAGGCGATTAACAGCGTTCTTCTTCTTCCCCGAGAAATCACGGATGTCCATTATTTCGAGATAGACATCATCCTCCATGAGTCGCATCGCCTTTTCCGGTGAAAATCCCCTCCCCATGGCCCGAATTATGTTCACAGCCTTCATTCCGTTCAGGGGGTCCTCCGCCTCGGACTCGTCTATGCTTACCTCTCCGTCCTTCGAATCGATGTAGATATGCACCCCGGTCCTCTTTTCCAGAATGCTCTTTGTCCTTCCCTCTTTTCCTATAATCACTGCGACCCTGTCTCTTGGAACCCTGACATAGTACATCTAATCCCTCACTCTCTTCATAATATCGTCCTCATCCCTTTCGATACCTTTCTTTCCGAAATACCTCACAACATTTCTGACATCCCTTTCAAGGAGTTCCGCAGATGCCGGGTGTTTCAGGTGTACCGCCTGCGAAACATCGATGAGCACGAACTCGTCTCCGTTCGCCAGTATGTTGTACTCACTGATGTCGCCGTGCACCAGTTTGGCATCCGTATACATCTTCCTCATGGCATCGACTATGAAATCGAAACCCTTTCGGACATCGAAATCCACATCTTTTATGAGGGGGGCGGGCTGTTCTTCGGTTCCTATGTATTCCATGATAAGCACATTGTCCTTCTGAGCGATGGGTATCGGAACCCTGATACCGGAACCCACCATTCTTTCAAGGTTGTTGAATTCCTTCATCGCCCACCGGTAGACCAGCCTTCTGTGGTCGTGCGTTATCCCTTTGAATCTGGGGTCGCCTTCTATGTAGGACCTCATCTTCCTGAAGTTCCCGGTGGCGATACGATATATCTTGACAGCCACCATCCGCCCCTTCTTGTCCCTTCCTCTGAAGACATTTCCCTCTTTTCCCGTGGATATAGGAAAATCAAGGGCATCAACATACCCCCGGCTCATCAGATAGTAGATGGACATCACGGTGGAATTGTCGAAGACCTCTCCGGCGGTCTTTCTGTCTATGTCCAGAAAATCTCTCCTGACCGACTGCGAAAGTCTCGATTCGACGTATTCCACGGCTTCTTCATACTTCATGTTCAGAATACATCCAGAACAGGCGGTATATAGCCCTTTCTTTTCATAACATGAACCTGATTTCCGGTATAGCGGTATATTATGTCCGCCTTTTCAGGCTGGAAGTCCCATGGCTTCACTATCAGCAGGTCTCCTTCACGGACCCACATCCTTTTCCTGAACCTGCCGGGTATTCTCCCCATGCGGGAAACGCCGTCTTCGCAGACGATATCTATGTGGCTCGCACCGTTCAGCTTGTGCGCTATCGCCATCATCTCTCCTTTGTGTTTTTTGGGGAGCGGAAACCTCACTACTTCTTCGGGATTGTCGTCGGTCACGTTTATCCTTCATCTCTCTTGTTTCTCATATATAAAGGTGTCTATACCTTTCTCAGGACGATATCCGTGCGATAAAGAATATATACACCCTCCGGTTCGTGAGGAAAAACCACAAGAGAGTGAGAAAATGATAAGGCAGTGTGAGGAACACGGCTACTTCAGAGGAGAGCTGTGCCCGGTATGTGGAAAGGAAGGGAAGTTCATTCTCAACGATTATGAGACAGAGCGTCTGGGGAAGACCTTAGCCGGAGCGCTCCGCCACTTTCCCGAGAAGTTCGACCTGACGATGGACCCCAAAGGATGGGTGGATGTCAGACAGTTCGTCAATGCGGTGCGGTCAAGGCAGAGAAGGTTCAAATGGCTGAGGCCCTACCACATAGTGGCTCTGATAACAACGGACCCGAAAGGCAGGTATCAGTACAAGGACGGATACATAAGGGCGACATACGGGCATACGATAGATGTCGACCTCGACCTGCCAACGGACGATATACCGGACATATTGTACTATCCGGCAACGGAAGAGGAGAAAGAATTCCTTCTGGAAACCGGTCTCAAGCCTGCCAGCCGGGCATTTGTACATCTGAGCGCGACACTTGAATCCGCAGTGGAGGCCGGAAAGGTGAGGACACCGAGACCCGTCGTATTCGAGATAGATGTTCCTTCTGCAACCGTCACCGGTGTGGAGATAATGCGCTCCGCACCGAACATATTCATAACAAAGGAGGTGCCTCCCGAGTTTCTCAAGGAGATTGAGGTACCGGAGGAGCTTCTGGAAGTGGAAGAGGATGTACCGCAGGAAGTCAAAGATGCGGAAGAAGAGACCGGTGAAAGCGTGGATGAAGAGGATATAGGCAACAAAGAGGCCGAGGAAGAAGAGGAAGAGCCCGAGAAATCCGAAGAGGAGATCAAAGAAGGGACGGAAGATACGGAAGATTGATAAGTAACGGAGCTATATATGGCAAAGACGGTGGTAAAATGACAAAAGCGTCGCTTATAAAAGTAAGGGATTTTCTGGAGAAGAAGTATGAGAAAATAGAGGGGGATGAGCCGTTATCCACCCTCATAGGAAAGCTCAGGAAGAAGGACACGCAGGAAGCAGTCGTTATGGATGGGAAGAGGCCCGTAGGAGTGATAAGTTCGGACATACTCATGAAGAGGGGAAACCTTCCGATGAATGCCAAGGTGGAGCACCTTATGGTGACACCTCCGGTACTCAGTCCGGACAACGACTTCATAGAGACATGCGAAGTGATGTTCAGTTCCGGATTGAGGCTTTGCCCGGTGGAAGAGCGGGGGAAGCTCGTGGGTGTGGTTACAAGACGGTCCATAATGAGAATCGTACCGAACGTGGATGAAATCGCCACTATAAAGGCGAAGGAAGTCATGAGCCGGAATCCGGTGGTGGTCAACGAATTCGATGACATCATGAAGGTAAAGAGCATAATGAACACACACGACATCAAGGCCGTCCCCGTGGTCAACGAGGAAGGGGAGTTGATCGGAGTCGTCGGCATAAAGGATATCGCCATGATTCTTATGCGCGATAAGGACCGCACCACACAGGGAGATGCGGCAGGCAACAAAGAGCGCGTCAGAATACCCGTTAAGAGCATAATGCACACCCATCCGATCTTTGTCGGTCAGGGTGAGACACTGGGAGAGATAGCCAAGCTGATGGTAGAGAACAAGATAGGCGGAATAATAATCACCGAAGGAAAGAAACCGGTGGGCATAGTACATCAGATAGACATAATCGAAACAGGTGCCAATCTCGCACCACGTGAGGGACTATACGTTCAGATATCCGGTGTCGACGAGATAGGTGATGTTTACGAGGAGATGTATGAACTCATAGAGAAATCGATGAAGAAGATAGTGGAGATAATTCCCCCTCGCATACTCAACGTTCACATCGTTCATCACCACAACCACGAGGGCATAAATTATACGGTAAGGCTCAGAATGACCACCGAGAAGAAGACCTATTATGCATCTCAGGACGATTGGAATCTCTTCAGGGCGCTTGCCATGGCCCTTGAGGACCTCGAGAGACAGGTGAAGAAGGACAAGGAGAAGAGCAGGGATGCCAGAAGGAAACCCTGAGATAATGGGCACATCTCCCGTCCATGACCCGGAGGCCATACTCTCATCCATAGGCCCGGACATAATCGTTGATGCTTCGGTGGTATGCGGAAGAGCCCACATCCTTTCCTCCTATTTTCGAGCCGTGAGGAATGCGGAGCGCGAAACCGCCAAGGGAAGCAGTCTTGCCACCGAGTTCTTCAGGCAGATAACCGGAGAGCGGCAGGTGTCCGCGGCAATAAAGAAGGCGAGGATAAAGGAAGGAAACCCTGCCGTGATACTGACCTACCACAACCCGGAAGAGGTGCTTAAAAGGCTCGGACTGGAAAGGGACGACTCCGCACTTCGATGTGATGGCGAGCACTGCGAGGAAGAATGCCTTGAAAGGAGCGCTCTGGTGGAGATACTCTGACCTTCATAGTCATTGACGGGATAGATGGCTGCGGAAAGAGCAGCCATGCGAGATCTCTCGTGAGATATCTCAGGTCCATCGGAAGAGATGCCATATTCCTGAAGGAGCCAACTACCGAGAGCTCTGCCGGAAAAATGCTCATGGAGGCCCTGAAAAGCGGGAACCGTCCTTCTCCCGAGGAAGAACTGCGCCTGTTCATAGAGGACAGGAGATGGGATGTGGAGAACCGCATACTGCCTGCCCTGAAAGATGGAAAGGACATAGTGATGGACCGCTATTACTACAGCACCATGGCGTATCAGGGCGCAAGGGGAATGGACATCGGGAAGATACGGAAGATGAACGACTTCGCACCGGTGCCCGACATAGTGATAATACTTGACATAGAGCCTGAAACAGCGTGGGAGCGCATAAGCAGGCGGGGAAACGACAATTACTTCGAAAAACTCGATTATCTCGGAAAGGTCAGGGAGATATTCCTTTCCATGTCGGATATACCGGAAGTCAGGATAATCGATTCATCCGGATCGTTTGAGAGTACAAAGAAGAAGATAATCGCCACTCTGAAGAAAGAATTCGGTATCTAGGAGCGTTTGGTTTTTTTCAGAAGAAATACCAGAGGTACAAATGCAATTAAGATAGCATCACCGCATGTGTTCCTTTCAGCGTATATCACACTTATCCTATCAACCACACGCCCTTCATAGACAAGGGTCAGATTGGTTTCACAGCAGGACGGACCGTAGATATCATAATCTTCGTCCGCATAGCTACAGTTATACCGGCAATGTATATCCACATCGAATTCAGTGGTTTCGCCGCCTTTAAGAACACCTATATGATATATTGTGCTTCCATTATCCACCACATATATGTCTCTGGCAGGGAGTATTCCATAATTAACGACACTCAAGTCAGCCGCCGCCGTATCATTGCTTATATAATAGAAATTCGGTGTCGATGAATCACGGTAAAATTCAACATCCGGTTGCATTATGGGATATATCATATTCAGATTTGCAATGACAATCACTATCACAATAAACAGGAAAACACTACATAGTTTATGTTTTTTTAGTGTATTTTTGATGTTCATTCCCGACGACCTGAAGGATAGTGCGAAAACAATTACCGGGAGGAAAACGCATGAAAAAAGCAGGATCAGGGTGTCCAGAAAAATAATATAGTATGTATCTATATATTTATATAACACTGAGATTGGTGTGATTATCAAAAGAAGCAGAAGAAGTCTAAGATGATACCTGTGTTTTCGGTCTTTCATCATTTCCAGAAAAGAAGCATTCCTTTTCTGTTTTCCCATAAATTCGGCATAGACAATGACAATTACAGAAAGAAATGAGGTGATTAAAAACAACGGAGCAAAAAAGTCCAAAACCGGAAAAGTCGTTTTTCCAGAAAAATGATCTCTTAAATCTTCTATAAAAACAATAGAACACAAAGATAGAATAAACCACAACATATCCAAGATGAGAAAGGATGTCCGAATACCCCCGACCTTTTTATCCTCACTTTGCACGGATAAGATATGTGATAGCCGGTATTAATAATTTATCATCATCTCTCAGGCTATGTTTCTCATTCGCTGATTCCCAGCATTTTTTCCACATTCTTCCTGTTCTTTGCCACGGATTCCTCCACATTCCTGTATATGCTGTTACCGTGGGAATCTATCCCGACCACCAGCGGCCCCAGCTCTTCGGCTTCGAGTATCCATATCGCTTCCGGCATCCCGAACTCGAACCATTCGACACCGTGCACCTTTTTGAAGGCCGCTGCTGCAAGTGCCGCCGCTCCGCCGGTCATGGCCAGATACACCGCACCGTGCTTTTTCATCGATTCAACGGTTGGTTCGGACATCCCGCCTTTTCCGATTATCGCACGGACTCCGAAGCGCTCTATGAATTCCGGTTCCAGTGAATTCATCCTCGAACTGGTGGTCGGGCCGGCAGCTATAACATGCCAGTCACCCTTCTCGTCCTTTTGCATCACAGGGCCACAGTGGAACAGAACCATGTCCTTGAATTCCACGGGAGGATTCTTCCCCTCCTCCGCGAGTTCGAGCGCATGTATGTGCACCTCATCTCTTCCTGTATATATCATCCCGTTGAGGTAGACGATATCTCCGATACGTAGCTTTCTGACCTCATCCTCCTTTAGCGGTGTTGTAAGGTGGTATTCCATCTTTATCCCTCCATTATCTCTGTCCTGCCGTCATCGTATATCCTCGCTCTCGCCCTTCTGCCCGTCCAGCACTGGGTGTTGACCGCAACAGGAAGGCTTGCCGTGTGGCAGTATGCATACTCGACATGCACATCAAGGACCGTGGTCTTTCCCCCAAGCCCCATGGGGCCTATGCCGGTCTCGTTCATGGCCTTCATCAGTTCGTCCTCAAGTTCTGCGATCTCTTTCTCAGGATGCCTGTCACCTATCGGCCTTAACAGGGATTCCTTCGCTATGTGCATGGCTATGTCCGATGTTCCGCCTATTCCGACACCGACAACCGTGGGTGTGCATGGCTTTCCTCCGGACCTTATGACGCAGTCCAGAACGAATTCCTTTATCCCTTTGAGGCCCTGCGAGGGCGTGAGCATCTTCATGAAGCTCATGTTCTCCGAGCCAGCACCCTTGGGGAATGCGATTATCTCGATGTAAGGGTCATCGCTCGGTATGTAGTTTATGGCAGGGATACCCTTTCCTATGTTGTTGCCGGGGTTCTTTCTCGTGATCGGGTGCACCGCATTCGGCCTGAGCGGAACCCTTTCGGTGGCTATCTCAACTCCCTTTCTTATCGCATCCTCGAAGTCCGAGAAAGAGGGTATTGACCTCAGATTACCTTTTACGAAGAAAATATGCACTCCGGTATCCTGACACAGGGGCAGGCCGGCCTCTTTTGCAACATCTATGTTCTTCAATATCGCCTTCAACTGCATCTTGGGAACCTCGTCATCCTCCCTTTCATAGGCCTCATGGAGAGCATCCACCACATCGGGCGGGCTCCCCGTGCTTGCCTTTCTCAGAAGTTCCACCACCACATCCGTGACGGTCTCATTCGGTATCATATGCCGGTATCAGTGAAGGTTAATTAACGGTTTCGCCGATTTTCGTCTCCTTCCCCTTCTCACCGACAAGCACGACCCTGCTGGGTGCGTATTCCAGAAGAAGCTCCCTTCCGGTGTATTCCCCTATCTTCCGCCCGAACTCCTTTATTTCATCATGAGAGGGCATGTTCGCCATGTTCATTCTCTCCCTAGAATATCCGACGAAGACATAACCCTTCGCCTCTATGAAGTCCGGATCCGCTTTCTCTATGAGCTTCGCATACTCTTTTTCATACCCCTGCATGTTCCAATCCTTTACAAGGGTGTGCCTTATCACGGTTCTGGTGTCAAGGGATGGCAGAATTTCAAGGGTCTCGTTCAGTCTCTCCCATCCGTTCGGTATCATGGGAACCAGAAGTTTGTCGTATATCTCCTCATTCGGAGCGGCCACGGTGATGTAAAGCTGTGTCGGAAGCGGGTCAAGGTTCTCTATGACCTTGGGAAGGGTGCCGTTGCTCACCAGAAAGGTGGTCATCCCTTTTTTATGCGCCAGTTCTATGAACTCCCCGAGCCGAGGATATATGGTCGGCTCTCCGCTCAGAGATATGGCTATCTGGTTGGGGTTGTATGCCTCGTCCCACATCTCCCTGCTGACCCTAGGGTCTCCCTTGAAGCCAGATATCAGTTTCCTCTGGGCCTCTATGCTTTGGTCCAGTATGAACTCGGGGTCATCAACCTGTTTCAGCGTGGATTCGTTGAACGCCTGAAAGCGCCAGCAGAAGAGGCAGTTCTGGGTGCACTGGTTGAGTGCGGGTGACATCTGAAGGCAGCGGTGAGACTGTATCCCGTAAAAGACCTCCTTGTAGCAGGGCCTACCCCTCACCAGTTTCTCCTTCAGCCAGTGGCACAGCTTCACGCCGCTGTGCTCTCCGACCACTCTATAGTGCTGTTTCTCCAGTATCTTTTTCAGCTCGGGTTCCATGATATCACTTTCGCCTATGGTACTAGGTATATGTGGTTTTGCATGGCGGAATCGTCAATATCATGGAATTTTCCGAAAAAATCACCGATATCTGCATCTCACTCAGAAAATATTGATATGTAAAAATCCTTTCAATGATGACATTCCAAGGACGTTCATCCATGAGAACGGTGATTTCTTTGCTCATAACGATGCGTCTACTGATGCTTCTTACCTATCAGACAGGGGCATCCAGACGGTTGATCATAGAATTCAGAGCGTTCACGATGCGATTTACATAAAAAACGATACTGACATGGCGTCCACGGTGCTCTCCGGAAGCGGGACGGCCGACACCCCCTATATCGCAGGCGGGTATGAGATCGACGCATACGATGAAGGCCCTGCTCTGTACATAGGCAATACCCCTGCCCAGTTCATACTCAGGAACTCTACGCTGTTCGATTCCACATCTTACTCCTCTTTGGATACCAAGGCACATCCGATAAGGGCGGCCTCTTGTCATCTATAACTCAACCAATGTGGTAGGCCCCGGTAGCACTATGAAGAATATTTATATCTATGCCACATTGGTGGTTGCAATAGTGCTCGCCTCAGCCCTCATTTCGCCATGAAAAGGAGAGAACCCAACACTCGTAGCAGAGAATAAGGGAGATATGACTTCTTTCGAAAGCGAAGATGGAAATGAATCCGAGAAGATACAAGAAACCATTTAACCATCAAACCAATTTTTCCATCTATCGGAAGATTAAAAAAGAATTAAAGAAAGGGATTTACCACTCTACAGTCCAGTCCTGCTCTGTGGTCACATGTATCCAATATCCATGGCCGGGAACCATCATGTCGCTTCCATTCATGTCAAAGATATTGGTCCCGTTGAATCCCTGAATGAAATCGTAGCTTATTCCGTTCAGAGCATCACTGACGGTGCGCTCTGTTCCGCTGGGATATCCGACCATGTTCCATCCCGGATGCAGAGTTATTGTGGTGTTTCCTAGGTCATTTGCCGAGCCAGTCAGGGTGTAGTCGGTGTTGGCATAGACATAGATGGCCACAGTGTTGTCCACCAAGGGGAACCCGAGGTTGAACTTTGCATCTCTGCCTTTGTTATATGTGCGCCAGCATCCGTTCTGATAGATCATTGCCCGGCTCCAGTCCAGGCCGTTTAGTGCATCGTTTATGTCAGTGGGGGCGCTGAGCCATGGCAGCGATACCAGGTTCCATCCCTGGTTGAAGCTGACATTCATTGTTTGCAGCTCAGCAATGCTCGGAAGTACATTTGACTCGTGTTCCAATCCGTCGAAAGCGAGGACGAACTGCGGCGCACCCTTCGTAACTTCTATTGACATATAGTCCACATAGAGGCTGTCTGCATTGCCATTGCTCTCTGTCCTGTCCGCATCCTTCACATATATATAGACCGTTCCGGCAGTGTCAGAAGGCAGGCTGTAGCTCTGCACCGTATTGTCATCGGATGTTTTGCTCACGGTCAGCATATAGTTGTAGTTGCTCCCGTCGGTTGAGTAATAGAAGTCGAAGTCATCCCCCTCACTGTTGAAGTCGTGATATGCCTCGACATGGAAGGTCAGAGATGTTCCCCCGTCGCCCACATCGAAGGTCCACTCATGATCCATCATACTGGGCCTGTTCCCTGTTATGCTCACATCATCTATCCCCCAGTGATAATCATAGGATGCTATGTAGTGCCACCTTATCTGTACCTGTGAATGGCCTGCAGCTAGGTTAGTGATATTTATGTTCAAGGTTTCTTGAACAGTCTGATCATATATGTGGTAGACATTGGTCCATGTGCTTCCTCCATCATTGCTCACATCCACAAAGCCGCCCTCATCTGAGTTCTCGTTGTAATTCTTGTAGTCATGGTAGAAACTAAGAGAAACTGTGGTGTAGCTGCTGCAATCCAGGATAGGTGTGTACAGGTAGTCGTCCTGCGTGGCACTGCTTCCTGCAGCATCAGAATCATCATATGCCCAGCTTCCGCTGGATGAACTTCCGCTGGTTATCTCCCATCCTCCACCGGTGCCCTGGTTATCTATGGTCCATCCTGCGGGCAAGCTTCCGCTGTCAAAGTTCTCGCTGAGTATTGTGAGTCCGGTGCCTCCAGCCTCCTCGGTCAGGGTTTCGTATGTCCCATCGCTATCCCAAGTGTCTGTGTAATCTCCACTGGTGCTTCCGGCATATGTGCTCTCTCCATTGGCGTAGGAATATGCTGTACTTGTATTGGAACCCGATGTTGCATCAAGCATTATCTCAACGATTATCCGATCTCCGGCATTCACCTTTCCACTTGCGGAATCAGTCCATGAGAAGAGATGATAGTCCGAATAGGAGGAGATGTTCTCGTCGTCCTTTGCCGTTGTGTAAAGAAGAGTGCTGGAAGTTCCGTCATAAGAATATATCTTGGCATAAAGGTGCCCTCCTGTAGCACTTATGTCCGTAACCTTTCCCCATATGTTGAAGGTCCAGTTCCCGGATATCGTCCTGTCTGTTGAGAAACTATGGCTCATCCATGTTCCAAGGGAGAAGTCGCCCGCAGATGTTATGTTTGTGGACACATCCCAGCCGGTGTTCTCCACAGGCTCCATGCTGAGGTTATTGTAGCCATTGGAAGTCTCCACTTGGAGGAACCACTGGTCGTCAAGTACATTATCTATGGAGAAGAAACCGGAGACATCACTGTCGTTCTGAGGTATAGGGTCTGTGACCACAACCTTGACCATGTAATCTATCCCGTCCTGAAGTCCGGTGGTGTCCCAGGCATAGCTTCCGTCATCCGCTTCTCCTGTGGCTATCACATTCCATGTGTTTCCTCCGTCTCTGCTGTAGTAAAGGTCAACACTGAGCGTGTCACCATCGGAATCGTTAGCGGTCCACTGTATGTTTACATCACCGGACACCACCTCTCCACCTGTCGGATAGTCAAGGCTGACCGTAGGAGGGCTGTTGGGTATTATTTCTACCCAGATTCCCGGCCATTCTGTGGAAAAGTCAGTCCCATCATAGGAGCGTGCCATTATGTGGTGCCATCCATATGGCACATCGCGTATATCCCATGTATATGACCAGGAATCTGTACCAGAAGCATCCACCCAGTACTGCCGGTCTATCTTTATCTGGACCTTCGAGACAGAACCATCGGAATCTGCCGCCGTACCACTTATGGTAACATTTCCATCCGCCCTGGGGATCCTATCTCCATCATGTGGGCTGTCCAGAGTGACGGTGGGTTCCTCATTGTTCACATCGGCATTAGCATCCACCTGATTTATCATTTCGTCCCACTGATTCTCTTGGAATATCCAGGCCTCGGCAACATGACTATTAATTGCATCCTTATCTGTCTCATCAGCCATCATCAGTTTTACTCCGTCAGTATCTGTGTCCTGAGAATAAGGTATCAATTTTCCAGAGGAATATGCACCTGTGTTGTGGGTCATATTCTCGACACACCTGTTAGCCCAGTAAAGTATGTCCGAATCGGTTATCTCTCCATCACCGATGATATGATTGTTTATCATGTCCCAGTAATCATGGGCAGTCGTCCAGTAAGAGTCGTCGGCATCCGCAGAGTTGCTGAATGCATCCTTTATTCCAGAGTTCTCCGTCCCGGCCTTGTGCTTCATAGCCTGAGAAAGGGCATTGTAGGCAGGCATCCAATCGTAATCCCATAGAGTCGTGTTAACTACTGCATAGGTGACTATACCTCCGTCTGCATTCACCTCATAGGCAAGGTTGTACGCCTGCTTGTCTGCAGTTATTTGTCCCTGGTTCTGGACTATCTCAGAGAATATAGTGTCATAAGACCATCCGTATCCTCCTTCAGTATGCTCGGATGCGCCCACATAGTCGAACATTATTTTGTTGTGATACTGGATACCTCCATGGTTCGTAAGGCAGGTATCGTATCCGATTATATCCAGCGTCCTTCCGAGGGTCGGGTAGATGTCGTTGTAAATCTGAAGGCTGGCATCATGCATATCTCCCAGGGTTATATGGTCATGACCCCATGAATCTCCACCTGCATCGTCATCCCATATGACGCCGTCATATCCACCGCCGTGGTCCCACATATCGACGAAGTAGTGGTCTGCAGGAAAGTTCTGAACAGTCCATTCCACGAAATCCACAAAGACGCTGTAATTGCTGAGATAAAGTTCATGGTCACCGTCATTGTTAAGCAGCGGATAATAAGAATCCAGTTTAGGTGATGTCACAGTATCGGTGGAATCGGTAGTTTCTGCTCCATTATCATCGTGCCGGATCCAGAGGACATGAGTATCGGGATCGTCACTTCCCTTGTGGTCCCAGAGTACGACTATGTCGAACAGACCCACATTGTCATCAGTATAGACACTTTCCATCTCATTCAAATCACCCACATCGTACTCGCCTTCCCGTGCACCGGTCCCTCCCAGATTGTTGTCTCCATTGAGATACACTATAAGGACCCACCTTCCGGTCTGGTTCTGCCTGGCATGGAAGTCCGATGCCAGGTCGTTTGTCTCGTCTTGAGGTGTGGAACGGGTATCCCGACCAGATGCGCTCTGACTCTCTATAGACCATACTCCATCGGAGTTCTTGAGAACCGTGTCAATCGTCATTCCACTGTTCCTCTCAACAACTGTCAGGCCGTTATCGGTAGAAAGTGAGTATATCGAGTTGTCTGTATGATATATCATGGAAGGCCTTGAGAACATATCCTGTTCGGACGCAGAATAGACATTTCCGTCCATGTCCGCCCAGAATGCTGTAACATATCCATTCACTATCCCGACGCTCGTGGCTATGCCCCGGCCATCTGAGAGAGTGTATGTCCGC
Organism: uncultured Thermoplasmata archaeon; assembly: GCA_964475625.1. Taxonomy (GTDB): domain Archaea; phylum Thermoplasmatota; class Thermoplasmata; order WALJ01; family WALJ01; genus JALTFR01. Next base: position 28,510 of record CAYYXK010000003.1, read on the forward strand.
ATATCTCTTTCGTCAGTCACAGTGAGGAATACCTTGCCCATGTCAGAGGATGTTATGTATGATCTTCCGCCACCCCTTGCAAGGTCGGCATAGTCATGTCCGACGGTGAGCGGCTCCGACCACATGCCGTCTTTATACTCCATATATCTGACATTGCCCCACCTTATGCTGTAGTCCTGGTATATCAGGTAGATGTCGTCTCCTTCCTGAATATATTTCACTCCGGAAACTAGATCTCCTGAGGTACCCGGTACCACTCCTGTCCGTCCATCTATATTATAGTAAAGAGAGTCTCCTGAGACAAAAACCGGTTCTGTTCCAGAAGGCTCCGATTGGCCAGTCCCTGCTATCCCGATTGAAAAAGCGGAAAATGCAGAGAACAGCATGATTCCAATCAGCAACACGCTGATCACCTTCTCATTGCCTCTCTTCATTCAATCACCTCGCGAACGAAATTCGCACATACTATCCCTTCATTAAGAGCTATTTAAACTTATTTCGTATTTTTCCATGTTTATGCCGATTACTCAAAGTCTCATGTAAAAGTTTAAATCGGCGGCTTCATCCCGATATCTATGCTGAGGATACTTCTCATAGCCGCAGGAGGAGCGCTCGGCGCTCTTTTCAGATATTATTTGTCGGGCATCCCATATAGATACACAGGGGGAAGCTTTCCATGGGGAACTTTGTTCGTCAATCTTGTGTGAGCGTTCATAATAGGTCTTCTGTGGGGAATGACGGAGGAGGAGAGCATATCTCCATATATCAAATCCTTCGTCTTCATAGGGGTCATCGCCTCGTTCACGACGTTCTCGACATTCGCACTGGAGAGCGCTCTTCTCATACGGGACGGGGAGAATGCAATGGCAGGAGCATACATCCTGCTGATGAATGTCGGAATCCTTCTGGTCTTTGCGGGACTCGCAAGTTCAAAATACATGAATGTCATAGGGGGAAGCATATGAGGGAAGGAATGAGGAAAGGGGACGATGCGGTCCTGCTTCGTGTATACATCGGAGAACTGGACAGGTACCATGGAAAGAGCCTCTGCGAGCAGATAATCAGGAAAGCAAGGGAACTCGGCATGGCGGGCGCAACGGCCATACACGGGGTCATGGGCTTCGGCGCAGCGAGCCACCTGCACACCGCAAAGGTTCTCAGGCTATCGGAGGACCTGCCGGTGCTCATCGAGATAGTGGACAGGCAGGAGAAGATAGACGAGATAATGCCATTTCTGGATGAAGCGGTCACCGATGGGCTTATAACCACCGAGAAGGTGAAGATAGTGAAGTATGTTCACAGCAGGTCAGGAAAGGCCTGATCCAGATATTCAAGGCTCTTAAGTGCATCGGGCACACCTCTCTCCATTTCAAGAACGAAGTTTCCATGATAATCGGAGAGCGCTCCCAAGACCCTCTTCCAGTCGATATTTCCTTCCCCGAGCGGCAAATGTTCATCTTCCTTTCCCATGTTGTCGTGGATGTGTATATTGGCGAATCTGTCCTTTCTTCTGAGAAAATCATCCATTGTGCCTGTCGTGTTCGCATGCCCGACATCGAAGCACCACTTTATCTCAAGGCTTTCGCTCATCTCATCCAGCTCCCATGGCTCCCGCCCCACGGTTATGAAGGTGAGGGGCATGTTCTCAAGTGCGAGGGTGATTCCACGGTCGTTGGCTTCTTTACTGAGTATTTTCAGTGTCTCATGCGTTCTCTGCCTGACCTGTTCCGGCCTCCGGTATAGTGGGGTCCTGAAACCGGGGTGAAGCGTCATCACCTCAACGCCCAGATTCGAGGCGCTTTCCATTGCCAGAACCATTTCTTTTACCACCGCATCATGGACTGGCGGGCTCGCGGCTGCGATATTCACATCGCTCAGGGGAGCGTGTATCTGAATCAGAAGCTCATGGCTTGCCAGATACTCCGATAATTCTTTCTCGATGTCCGGAAGCCTCAGCGTCCCTTCGGCTGTTATCTCCCAGCCCCTGAAATGCGGTGTTATAGCATCCAGAACATCGGAAAGAGCCATCGATGAGAACGAATTGCTGGATATCAGTATCATCTACTCACCCGTGAATGTCAGCCATTGAATGAGTTTCTCAGGGCTTTTGCTTTCAATCTCCACATCGATTTCGCCGAGCGCAGGTTTATTCCCTCCGAAGGATATCTTTCCTACATAGGCGGCCTGCTTGCTTATGCTGAACGACATCACATCATCATGAAGATGGGACATAAGGTAATGTCTGGCCGTGTCCCTTATCCGCAAATCCCTCAATATCTCCCGGAACCTCTCGAGGTCACGGGATTCCCCGACAACGGCATCCTTCTCAACCTCGATATCGGCATCCGGGAATATGTTGAGCACGGCCTTTTTCACTTTCTCCTTGGATTCCGTGGGATAGAGTGGTGTTCTTATTCGAACGAGAGCGGAGGGCATGAGGGTGGAACGGATGGAGGGTTTAAAGACTTCCCGTTTATTTTCAAACCTCTACAAAAGTATATCGAAATTTCGACTCTTCTATATCGGAGTACTCTCTCCAGATAATGTTATATGCATTTTTCAAATTTATCTCGTTTTCTCTTCCTTTCATAGTTCCGATTCCAGTATTCGGCCCCCATCTAAGAGTGCCGTTCAATACCGCATCTTTGTGAATTTTGAATTTTTCATCGTTTGTATTTCGTCGTCCATGTTTCCAGTATAAATGGTCGTTCGTAAGAAAAATAGCATAGCCTCTGGATTCAGGTTTTTTCTCCACTATTTTTTCCAATCTCCTTATGTCTTTGCAGAAATCATATCTAGCTACATCTCTAGCACCCTGATTCTTTAGAGAAAAACTCTCACCATGAATAGTGTATATCTCATCTTTATTCTTCGGATTTATGACAACAGTTTTGTACTTCAATTCAATGAAATATCGCATTTTCCCATCTTTCAAAACAACCATATCCACATAAAAAGATTCTTTCTCAATATCTATCCTTCCCTCCAGACGTATGCCAAAATCGGGGTGTGTTTCATGAATCTCCCACGCCAGTGCGTGCTGAAAATCAGCCTCTGAATGAAACACAGGTCGCTTTTCACTCAGATTTTTCATAATATCTTCAATATGTATCATAAACTTGACCTATCCATCAACTATAAAGAGCTTTCTGAAATTCTATCTGTAAACCTTCCCTCTGTCCCCAACCCTCAGAACCAGCACGCAATCACCTATTATCTTGTATATCACCCTGTAATCTCCGATTCTGTAGCTGTAAAGCCCTTTGAAATTGCCGGAGAGGGCCTTTCCGGCCTTCGGGTTCCCGGAAAGCACGGATCCTATCTCGTCCATTATGCGCCGTGCCGTTTCCCTGTCGATGTTCTTCAGGTCATGATAGACCGAGTTCTTGTACTTCACCTCACAGCCCAAGCCTTTCCCTCATATCCTTTGAAGAAACAATCTCGTCGTCCTTGTCATTGAGCCTTTCGAGCGCTATCAGATAGTCCGCATACTCCGAAAGGTACTCTTCGATGGCCTTCCTTACGATGTATGTCTTCGGCCTGTCGGTGAGTCTTGCGACCTCGTCAATCTCATCCGCCATCTTTTCAGGCAGCCTTATGGAAAGTGTTGTAGACATGGTATCACATGTAATACAACGCATTACTAGTATTTCAAACTATCGGAGCCCAAAATGCCTTTCAAAACCCTTATTAACCAATCCCCTCATGGAGAGCGCATGAAGGTCCTCATAGTCATGGGAAGCAAGAGCGACATGCATGTTGCCGAGAAGGTCGAGTCAGTACTTAAGGAGTTCGAGGTGCCCTACGAGATAGAGGTCGCGTCTGCCCACAGGAACCCGCCGAAGGTGGAGGCACTCGCAAAGAGGGACGATGTGGACATTTTCATAGCCATCGCGGGGCTGAGCGCAGCGCTCCCCGGTGTAATTGCATCACACACAACGAAGCCGGTCATAGGAGTGCCGGTCAGCGGCAAGGTGAATCTGGATTCCATACTTTCCATAGTCCAGATGCCGCCCGGAATACCCGTGGCAGCCGTGGGACTCGACAACGGTAAGAACGCGGCCACGCTCGCCGTGGAGATTCTGGCTATGAAGTATCCCGAACTGACCGGGAAGATAGATGCCTATCGTGAGAAAATGAGGTGATGATTTGGACCCCGCTAAATTCGTAGAGGATAGCATCAAAGAGCTCAGGGAGACCATAGACGGAAAAGCGATAATCGCTATATCGGGAGGAGTGGACTCTTCCGTTGCAGCGGCGATAACCGCAGAGGCGATAGGAGATAGGCTCACCGGAGTCTTCGTTGATACGGGCTATATGAGAAAGAACGAGGCCGAGCAGGTCAGGGAGATATTCTCTGAGTACGACCTCGAGTTCCGCATAGTCGATGCCAGCGAAGAATTCTACGAGGCACTTTCGGGTGTGACAGACCCTGAGAGGAAGAGGAAGATAATCGGTGCGAAGTTCATAGATGTGTTCAGGGAGGTTGCCGCAGAGGTTGGGGCTGAGTACCTGATACAGGGAACCATAGCCCCGGACTGGATAGAGAGCGGCGGAGAGCTGAGAGATACGATAAAGAGCCACCACAATGTCGGTGGCCTTCCGAAGAAACTCGGCATGAAACTGGTTGAGCCGCTGAGGGACCTTTACAAGGACGAAGTAAGGGAGCTGGCACGCTACCTGAAACTCAATGTGGCTGAAAGGCAGCCGTTCCCCGGACCAGGACTTGCCATAAGGGTGATAGGTGAGGCAAGCCCCGAGAGAGTGGAGATAGTGCGTGAGGCCAACTACATCGCAGAACAGGAGATTGAGAAAGCGGTGGAAGAGGGAAAGATGTCAATGCCTTGGCAGTATTTCGCTGCCCTTCTGCCGGTGAACACAGTCGGAGTGCACGGAGACCTCAGAGCCTATGGAGAGACCATAGTCGTGAGGGCCGTGGAGTCCATGGATGCGATGAGCGCCACCTATTCAAGGATACCCCACGAGGTTCTGGACCGCATATCCCGCAGGATAACCAACGAGCTGGGCGACAGGGTGAACCGCGTGGTCTATGACATAACGAACAAACCGCCGGGAACCATAGAGTGGGAGTGATATGGCAAGGGCCTTCGCTCCGGGCCACATAACCGGGTTCTTCGCACCCTATCGGCACGATGACCCGTTGAAGTCAGGCTCATGGGGCGCGGGTTTTGCAATAGACCTCGGAGCAACTGCGGAGGTTGAACTCTCCGATTCGATTGATATGGAAATTCCATATGGAAAGGGCGAGGTAACGAGAAAAGCGGTTGAAATGGCATTGAAAGAGGCCGGAGAGAAGGGAGCGAGGGTTGAGATAGAGCTTCAATTGCCTGTCGGTCAGGGCTTCGGGATGAGCGCTGCGGGAACTCTTGCAGCGTCTCTCGCACTTGCGGAGCTGCTCGGAAAGGAAAAGGAGGACGCCCTTCGCTGGGCACACACGGCCGAGGTAATTTCAGGAACCGGGCTAAGCGATGTGATAGGCAGTTTTTACGGCGGACTCGTGGTTCGCAAGGAACCGGGGCTTCCTCCGTACGGCGAGGTCATCAAAAAGGATATCGTCAGAGAGATATGGATAATGGTGGTGGGTGAGCCGATAGACACCCGTGATTTCCTTGAAAAAAGGGGAAAGGGTGTGGAAGAGGCCGGAAAGAGAGCACTCGAAAGACTTCTCTCCGAGATATCATTCTCAAGATTCATGGAGGAGAGCAGGGAATTTGCGGAGAGCATAGCCATAAGCGATGTGTTGAAGGAAATACCCGAAGGATTCACAGGAAGTCAGCTCATGCTGGGAAACTCGGTCTTCTTCACGCAATCAGGTTCCGGAATGGTGAATATCACCGGAAAGAAGGCGGAGCCGCCGATAAAGGCCATAAGATGTAAAATAGATAATACGGGGGCGAGGGTGATTGGGTAAGCAGGGAAAACTGAGTGAGGGTGAGATAAGGTTCGCAAAGGCCCGCTTTTTCAGACATTACTCCAGAGCCAGGATAGAGATGCCTCCGAGGGGAGCGCTCCGTGAATGGGGCTTTTTCCTTTTCGGAGGAGAGAGGATGCACAGGCCGGTCACATTCATGGGAAGGGAAGAACTTGGGGATTATCTGTTTCGCAAGGTCCCACGCCACACATACTATTCGACGGCATATTACAGGAATCCCGGACTTCCGATGGAATCTCCGGAAAAGGGCTGGATGGGTGCGGACCTCATATTCGACCTTGATGCGGACGGCCTTCCGGGTGCGGATGAATTGAGCTATGAGGAGCAGCTGGCTGCTGTGAAGGAGGAGATAATCAGGCTTTACGATGTATTCCTTCAGGAGCATCTGGGATTCTCAGATGATGATATGAGCCTCGTATTCTCGGGCGGTAGAGGATATCATATACATATAAGGAAAGCCGAGGTTCTGAATATGAACTCCGATGAGAGAAGACAGATCATGGACTATGTGGCGGGAGCATTTCAGGATTTTACGGATATCTTTCCCAGAAGAAGGCTGATAGGAAGCCGTTCGGTAAAAGAGGAAATGATGCTTCCGAGGGATGGAGGGGGATGGAGGGGCATAGTGTCCGAGACATACCCTGCGCTCATACAGGAGATGCAGATACTGGGTATGGATGCCAGCGTAGAGATGATGAAAAAAATCGGGATAAGGAGGGATGTTGCGGAGCACATATACGAGCATCTTTTCGATAACGGGGAGTATGACCGGATGCTCAGGAAAGGAGACCTCAGGATGTTCGGGACAGAGGCGGAGTCAAAGGCATTCCTAAGGCTTCTGGAGCACAAAGTAAGGGCGAGATACGGAGTCCATCCCGATATCCATGTGACTCCGGATATAAGGAGGCTCATAAGACTGCCCGGTTCACTCCACGGAGGAACGGGTTTTCTCGTCAAGGAGATATCACGCGACGAACTGGACGATTTTCTCCCGACCCGAGATGCCATACCTGAGATATATGAGGACAAGAAGGTGAGGGTTCTCACGGAAGATAAGATAAAAATAGCCATCTCCGGCGAGGAATATGTGATAAAAGGCGAGACGGAAGTGCCTGAACCGGTGGCCCTCTTCCTCATACTCTCGGGGAGGGCATCATTTCCGGAAAGATTTAAAACATAGCGTCCCATAGGCTGATGTGGAAAAAGTATATGCGGTGATAATCGGGGCAATACTCCTTACGATGATATTCGCCGGCTGCATCGCTCCCGAAGAGCACGAGGCGGCAGCGGACGAAGTCCCTCCGGAGATAAGCCTGATATATCCCGAAAACAACTCCTTTATACGTCCGGGGGAGAACATACGATTCTCGATAAAGGACGATAACCTCAGCACTGCGACAATATCCATCGGAAACTCCACCGAACGCTCTTTTTTCCAGCCTTACGAGATTGACACATCTTCATGGGGCGAAGGGACACACATAGTGTGCATTCGGGCGGAAGACGCGGAAGGGAACAATGAGAGCGCATTCTTCATATTCCGCATAGACCTGAGCGCTCCCGCCATATCCCTGATTTTTCCGGCGAACAACTCGGCTATCGAGAGTTCGGCCAAGATACGGCTTTCCATAGAGGATGAAAACCTTCTCGGTGCCAACTACACTCTGGATGGTGGCGGTCCCAGAATATTGCCCTACCCATATGTCATACCGGTGGATTGGTGGTCCGAAGGCCCGCATGACATAAGAGTGAACGCAAACGATAGGGCCGGGAACCGCGCCTCGAAATCATATCATTTCATCATAGACAACCGGCCTACGGGGATAGTGGTACTTTCTCCGAAGTCCAGAGTCATACGGCCGGGTACACCGATAATATTCGAGATAGACGAAGAGAACCTTGTAAACCTCACATGCACTGTTAACGGAGCCCCTACGGACTTCTCATCATATATCATCAACACCACCGGATGGGAGGACGGTTCCTATTACATACTGATAAATGCCACCGACCTTGCGGGGCACATAAAGAGTGTGTCCTATGCCTTTGAAGTAGATTCACAACCGCCGGTAATAAACTCGTCTGTCAGAGGAGGCTCGGAACTCATGATGAACGGCACACTGGATGTGCTCAATTACACATTCACCCACAGCGGAGGAGAAATCCGGATAAATGCGGATGACCCGCACATTCTCTCCGTGTCATATTCGATTGAAGGGAGCGCGTATACGGAATTGAAAGCACCGTATGAGCTGAACCTTTACGGAATAAGGGGAAAGGAAGCAAACATCAGCATAATGGCCACGGATATCCCGGGAAATACCGCATACCTGAATCTGACATTCTTTCCGAGATACAATCTGACAATATTCATGCCTAACGGGAGTTCCGAGATTGCAGTGCCGTTTGTGTTGAACGATACGTACATCCGCCATGTTTTTCAGTCGGTGGATGACAGTTATTCCCGTGTTTTAACATTCATCAACGGCTCGTGGAGGTCATTCAATCCGGCATATCCTGACAAATTCAATCTCGATCTCCTCTATGTCGAGATATATATGGGTTTAATCGTACGGCTGAACAACGGCTCTCGTTCATTCACCACAGACGGTTTTCTCCCGTTGGAGTATACCCTGCATCTCAGAAGCGGCTCGAACTTTGTCCCGTATCTCTCTATGAGGCCTATGAGACTGGATGCGGCCTTCGCAGATGTTCCATGGTATCGGGTCCAGCGCTGGGACTCTGAAACCGGGACTTATATCGATATGAAGGGCGATGAACTCCTTCTGCCCGGTCATGCGTACTGGGTCTATGCCTCCGAGATGTCCATTCTAACCGTTGATTTTTAGTTTTTGTCGTTTAGTTATTCACTTTTAGACGAAATAGAGGGACTTTTACCAAAACATATATATAGGGGACAAAAGTAGACAGGCTAGAATGGAGGTTTAACCATGAAAAGAACAAATACGATAATAGCGGCGTTCCTTGTGCTCGCAATGGTGGTATCCGTGATACCCATGACAGAAGCGGGAGCACCAGCTATAGAGACAAATGCGGTAGATACAAACATTCTTATCAACAATGTAACGGCCAGCCCGGCCACAGTTGGACAGGGCGGCACAGTGAACATAACATGCGATGTGACAGCGAACGGAGCGGTTGCGATATCCTATGTCAACCTTACCGTGACCGACCCCGCAAACACCACACATACATATACGATGATAACGAACACCAGCGATGCCAACGGGAACGGTACATACTGGAATGCGACAGCGTATAGCGTGGCAGGAGTCTATCATTACACCATAAATGTGACCGATGCGAACGGAAACTGGAACATCTCCGGAAACAATACTTTCACCGTTACTGACACCACTGCACCGACGATATCCGATGTAAGCGTCACACCATCCGCGGTCGTCGAAGGAAACGCTGTTACGATAAGCGCCAATGTTACGGACAATGTGGCCGTTTCCAGCGTCAAGCTCACAGTAAAGAAAGCAACTACGGTCGGAAATAACACCACATATACCGTGGTTATAAACGCAACGGACATGACAAACAGCAACGGCATTTACACCTATGTTCATACCTATGGAGTCGGCACATATGTCTTCGAGATAGAAGCTAAAGACGCTGCTAACAATTCAGCTCTGGACAACAGCACGAATAATACATTCGAAGTAACTGCGGACACATCCGCTCCGGTGATAAGCAATGTTGCGGCAGAGCCCACGACTGTCGCACAGGGTGGAAGTGTCAACATAACTGCGGATGTTACCGATGCAGGCGTAGGAGTGGACACCGTTATGGTGAACATAACATATCCTGACGGCACATTCCGCAACGAGACGATGACACTGTACAACGGCACATATGCGTACAACACGACCTATATGGACATAGGCACCTATTCTTACTTCATATGGGCGAACGACACCAACGGAAATGCGGCATCATCCACACTAGCAAGCTTTGAGATAACCGACGGAACAGCACCTGTCATAAGCGATGTCTCGGTCATTCCCGACAAGAACATAGTGAATATAACGGCGATAGTAACGGACAACATAGGAGTGGATTCCGTGACCGTAACAATATTCAACAGCACCGGAGACGTACTGGCCGGATATCCGATGGATATGACGGAAACGAACACCACAACACATACTTACGCTTTCACATCCGAAGCTCTCCCGCTCGGGAACTATACATTTGTGATAAATGCGGCCGATGCGGCAGGTAATCCTGCGGTACCAGCAACAGGCTCTTTTTCAATAGTGGACACGGAAGCACCGGAGATATCCGACATAAACGTACCTGCAAACATCGTTGAACACCAGAATGTCACCATAACATGTGTTGTCACGGACAATGTGAACGATGTGGCAGACATAAGCGTCGTCATAATCGTGGATGGAACAAGCCATGCCATGACATATAGCGGTCAGAACAATGTCTTCGAATATACGATATCCGACATAGTATATGGAGACCACAGCTTTACCATCACCGCAACGGATGCGGAAGGAAACAGCGCAACAAGTCCCGAAGAGACATTCTCCGCCGCGGATGCCAGCAACCCTGAGATAGATGACTCCGTATCCAGCATACCCACTTCAGTAACACTCGGAGAGGACATAAAGTTCAGCGTTGCCATCCATGACGATGACCCGATGACCGTCACACTCTACTACTCCGTCGATGGCGGAAACGAGACCAGCGTTGTGATGACTCAGGACGCGGATGGAAACTATGTGGCCACCATAAAGGTCGATTCCGGAAGCAAGCTCACATACAGGATTGTGGCCAATGACGGACAGAGTGGAGCCACAACAGTCGCACAGGGAGAAATAACTCTCAACGAGAAGTCCACCATATCCACGACGATGCTAGCGGGAATAGGGATACTGCTTCTTGTGATCATCATCGCAGTCGTAATGATGATGAAGAAGAAACCATCCGCCGCAGCCGCGCCTTCCGAGGAAGAACCTGTCGAAGAAGCTGAGGAAGAGCCTATCGAGGAAGAGGAATTCGAAGAAATCAGTGAAGAAGAGGATGACCTCGGAGAGGACCTCTAAAACCCTTTCTTTTTCCTTTTGTTTTTAACGTTCAGGTTTTGTACCATAGATTTTGCATGCAAGATATCCTACCATTGCCACGCTCATTCTCGCGGCATACCAGAATGTAAAATGGTGGTCAAGCATATTACTGGGTTTGTACTTTCCCCACAGATTGCCGTGTTTCATCGTCAGTTGTTTTCTTCCGTATCCGTTCCAGAAGGCCTGTTTGAAGAATCCCAGAAATGTATCTCTTGTCTTATGATACACTATTGCTCGCGGATTGTAGATTATCTTTGCGCCTGCCCTCACCGCCCGTATGTTCAGGTCTATGTCTTCGGCAGTTATGAACCACGGGTCGAACCCGCCTATTTTTTCAAATAATCTCTTTCGGTAAAGAAGGTTGCAGCTCGGATATGTCACATCATATCCTTTGTAGTAGAGTTCCACCCTTTCAAGTTCTTCGAATGCTCTGTATCCTATCGGTATGCTCATTCCGGCAACGACATCGGCACCTTTCAGCAGACTTTTTCTGAACTCCTTGAGCCAGAAAGGATTGGGGATATCATCTCCGTCTATGAACGCCACGGCCTCGCCTTTCGCCATTTTCACACCGTAGTTCCTCCCGACACCTCTGGTCCCTCCCCTTTCATAGAGCCTTATGAAATCGTATTTTTTCCGGTATTTTTTAATGATTTCTTGCGTGCGGTCGGTACTGTGGGCATCCACAATGACCACTTCAAAGGGCTTTTCCTGAACAAGAAGGCTGTCCAGAAGGTTCACGATGTTCTTTTCCTCGTTTCGGACCGTTATCACGACGCTTATGAGCATCGCATCCGCATGTCCTTTCAATTAATAGTATTTTCCTCTATAAGCCCTTCAATTCTTCCCGGAATTTCAGTGATGGGGAGCCTTATCTGTTCCTTCGTATCCCGGAAACGCAGTGTGGCGCTCCCGTCTTCAAGGCTCCGGTAATCCACGGTTATACAGTAGGGGGTGCCGATCTCGTCCATACGTGCATATCTGCGCCCTATCGAACCGGAAGCATCGTATTCCGCCTTTATCCCCCTTTTTCTCAGAGCATCGAATATCTCCGCGGCCTTCTCATCCAGCCCGTCCTTTGCCATCAGAGGAAATACCGCCGCTTTGACAGGTGCGACGGAGGGCCTGAATTTGATGGTTCTGTATGTCTCATCCCCTTCTTCGGTCTCGGAATAAGAGTGCTCCATTACCGCATACAGTATCCGGTCCATGCCGTAGGATGGCTCTATCACATGGGGGACGAAGTCCTCACCGCTCACTTTCTTCTTTATCGTCCTGAATGTGTACGCATCGGCCGGAACCGTATATTCCTTCCCGTCTATCGTAAGCTTTATCTCTCCACCCGTCGGAGGAGCGTCCATCTCTTTCAGCGCTCCCGCTACCTTCTCCGCATCACCTTTGAATAGCGGACCAAGCTTACCGAAGTCAGGTACTATTTCTTCAACTTCCATCTCGACAGGCCTGTCATATGTCCTGTGTGCGGAAAGCCTTTCCCCTGAGAACTCCATATGGCGTTTCAGGTCGTAATCCGTCCTGTCGGCTATTCCGACTATCTCTATCCAGCCGTATGAAAGAAGCACCTCGGCATCCCAGCAGTCATCGGCATAATGCGCCATCTCGTCCGTAAGATGCTCCCTGAAACGCAGTTTTTTCTCATCGATACCTATCTCAAGCAGAAATGAACGGGTCAACCCGATGAAATATGCAAGGGCCTCGTTCTTTATCATTCCTTTTTTAACGGCATCGCCAAGAGATATCCTCAACTCGCCACCGGTGTTCGGTAGGAGAAGCACCTCATCATCGGCATATCTTTCGAAGCCCGGCCATATCTTGTTTTCCGGGTCGAAGAAGACCTCCGCTTCGGCCATATTGAACTCCCTGAGCCTGAGAAGGCCCTGCCTCGGGCTGATCTCGTTTCTGAAACCCTTGCCTATCTGGACGGCACCGAAGGGAAGTTTCTCACGAAAATATCTGTAAAGATGCTGGAAATCCATGAACATGGCCTGTGCGGTTTCGGGTCTGAGATAACCCGTGCGCTCCCTTTTTCCTTTGGGCCCTATATTGGTTTTGAACATCAGATTGAAGGGTTCGGGTTTTGAAAGAGGACCCCCGCATTCCGGACATTTTATTCCTTTTCTTTGCATAATTATCCATATTGCATCTTGACTCAATGCTTCAAACCAGTATTTCCAGAGATTTGATTCAGGATGAGGTATTTCATCAGAATCTGACAATGCTTCTGTGTAGGCATCTAGGTCTTCTTTTCCTATTCCACCAATAAGGTGGTCCGCTCTGAACGAAGAGCCGCATTTCTCGCACACCGTCACCAGGTCCTCGAACTTGTCCAGATGTCCTGATGCGCGGAAGACATCCTCCGGACTCAGATTCGGCGAGTCTATCTCCGCCATGCCCTCCTGAAGGACATAGTAACGCCTCCATGTGTCTGTGATATTCCTTTTCAGTTCGGCCCCCATTGGGCCGTAATCATAGAAACCCCGCATTCCGTTGTATATGTCGAAGGCCGGCCAGATGAAGCCGCGCCTGCGGGCAACGGCAAAGACCTTCTCCCACACACCTATTCCTCCAGAAGAGATTCCAGAAGGTCAAGTTCATAGACCATGGCCATGAGCTTGTTGTTCTCATCCTTTATCGGAAGCTGGCCGTAGTCATTCTCCAGCATTATGCTTGCGGCCTCACTGACCGGTGTGTTCTTGAATGTGGTCACCGGATCCTTTATCATTATCTCTTCGACAGGTATGTTGGGAACATCTATCTTGGATGTTTCGTAGTATAATTTCATGACATTCTTCAGGCCTTCCCAGTTCCACGCGTCCTCATCATCTCCAAGCCCGATTTCCGAGCTTGAAACGCTTTTCTCTATGACATTCGCATTGAAAACATCCCTATCCGTTATCAATCCGATGAGTATGCCATCATCATCGACGACCGGGAACGCATAGAGCTTTGCAAGCCTCATCGTAAGGAGGGCGACCTTCAGAGGTGTTTTCCTGTGCAGAGGTATGCACGGGCTCCGGACATATTCGCTTATCGGTTGGCTCATCCTTTTTTCATGGATTATCCTCAGAAAATCCGCGGGAGTGACTATGCCCTCGACCTTCCCCTTCGAATTGAGGACCGGCAGGTGGTGCGCTTCATTTCTCAGAAGAAGTTTGGCCGCATGTTCCACGCTGTCATTCATCATCACTGTCGGGTGGTCCTTTATCACAAGGAGGGCAAGCTGTTCGGTGTCCGGCTTCTCAAAGAGCCTTTGTCTTGTTATGAAACCGACATATTCTCCCGATGATTTCTTTACCACCGGAAGACCGGTTTTTTTGTTCTTAACGAGGGTTCTGACGACCTCATCCCTGTTTCCCGGAAGATATGCCACAATGGGCTTTTTCACCATTATGTCCGCAACTTTCATTCAATTCCTCCTCTTGTTCCTTACGACAAGAACGGGGCACGGTGCGTGCCTTATCACTTTCTCGGCGACACTTCCCAGCAGGAGCTTTTCCAGAGCGCTCCGCCCGAAGCTTCCTACGACTACAAGGTCCACATCCAGCTCCTCCGCCGCCGAAACTATCTCGTCGGCGGGAATGCCCTCTTTTTTAACGGTTTTGATGTTCAGACCAAGTGGTTCGGCTTTTTCTTTGAGTTCTTTGAGAACCGCATCAGCCTGGTCGTTTATCGTGCTGATATATGCATAATCCATGGCTTCCATTGTGGTAAAGGAACGGATGTCGACGACATATATCCCTATGACCTCCGCATTCAGCATCTTTGCCAGACTCAGACCTTTCTTTACGGCTCCTTTCGTATATTCCGAGCCATCAGTCGCTATGAGTATCCGTTTTATCTCGTCCATTAGAACCACTTCCTTTTAAGGAGATTATCTCGCTTGAAGCGCTCAGCAACCCTTTTTCAGGGTTTAGCCAGGGGGCTTTCACCAGCAGCGCCGGTTGGCCAACAGATATACCTAACCCAGTCCCTTTTAAATCTTTTCTATCAAAGATGCCCTTCAGCACACCTTCCACATATTTTCTTTCCTTCTTCGGGCTTGAAAGATAAAGATATCTGAGTTCCGCGAGTACATCCGCTTTTGCCAGCATAGCGTTATCGGTCCCCACTCTTACATCAATTCCATGTTCCAGAAGCTCCCTCACCCTCGGCCTCTTTCCGAAAAAGGCATTGGAACGGGGGCATATCACCACCGGTATCCCGGCATCCGATATCTCCTGAAAATCCTCTTCTTCCATCTCTATCGCGTGGACTATCATGTCCGGGTTCAGTTCAAGCAGTTTTCCAACATCCTCACGCACCCTCTCGCTGAAATGTATGGCAAACATCTTTCCCTTATCATGCGCCATTACGGCAGCCCTCCGTATATCTTCGAAGTCGTGGTCGGAAAGCGAGCTTATACCGAAACCGTCCGAGATTTCAAGGAGTTCCAGCATCTCATTCTCCTTCCATTCAACAGGCCGGGAAAGTATGGTTGCACGGATTTTGCTGCCTTCGAGCGCCTTTTTCAGGAGTTCGACACCTTTTTTTCCGCCTTCGCGGAAGTCTATGAACCCCGCCGTATATGCGGATTCCATGGTTCGCACGCTCTTTCGCATACCCGAAATTATCACATCATCATCCGCTTTTTTCAGTTCCCTCTCTTTGAATCCCCCCGGACCAACAAGCTCTTTCAAGGGGAGTTTCGGAAGGTTTCGTATAAACGAATCTCCCAGATGAGTATGGTGGTTGAAAAAATAAGGTGTGACTATGCCCGTTTCATCGGGATACGGAACAAGGTCTCGGGATATATCCGTGACCACTCCGTTCTCCACGACGACATGGCCTTCGATGAAGCCGTTCTCGGTAAGTATGGAGCCGTTGACCTTCATAGCGCACTATACGAAGCTGATATAATAAGGATATCACGGAGCGGTGTGTTTAGAAAAATGTAGTTCCGGCGATGTTCAGAAGTTTGCTGTCTCTCCTTCTGTTTTCGAATACGGATATCACAGACAATCCTTTGAGGCCCCATGCTTCTCAACCCCCTATGTCATTCGGAAATACAACAAGGAAGTTCATCCCAAAAAACTTAAATCATATATGTGTGTGCGGTGGTATAGGTGTTAAACATGGAACCTCTCTCAGCAGTACTGAAAGACAATGTCGATTCATGGACAATAAAGATAAACTCGACGGTCGGAAAGAAGATGGACCTGAAAAAAGGAGACATAGTTGAGGTCTTCAACAGGGACAGGGGAGAGTCAAAATATTACAGAGTCCTATTCGATTCCCGGATAAAGAAAGGTGATGCGCACATAAACCGGATGAGCGCTCAGCTTGCGGGTGCCACGAACGGAGATGCGCTTGATATACTTCCTGCGGAGCCTATCGAGGCGGAAGAAGCCGTCATGAGAGTGGAGATGGAAGGCAGTGAGCGCGGGGAACTACTAGAGATAGTCAAAGAGATAAACGAGAACGGCGGAGAGGCAATACACAATTTCTTCTCCGAAAAACAGCCCGTGTTCAACCACGGTGCAAAGATATACTGGGACGATAAAGGGATTACCCTTACGGTGGCAAAGATAAACCCGTTCCCGTATGCGATATACACTGAAAAGACGCAGATAAAGGTGTCCGTGACATCCCCGTTCAACGGGATACTCATGGTTGATACTTCGGGTTCCATGTATTTCAACTACATACACAACACACCCGGAATAATGAAACTCTCCGGAGACCCGATAATAAGTAAGCTGATGGAGAATCCCAAGTTCGAGATGCTGAAAGAAACGGTTGACAATGTGGAACACAGCAAAGAGGTTCTGAGGATACACGGTGCCATAACGGCCGTTCTTCTGTATTTCTCTGAAAAGGCGGAGAGGGAGCTCAGCGAAAGGGTTGCGCTCATATCCTATTCCAGTCAAGCCAAGACCGCAGCATACAAGTATAAGGGAAACATAAGATACTGGCTGCAGATAGGTGCGGCGGGCGTTGATACCACCGAACAGTACAAAGAGATGCTCATAAAGATGCTCTTCACATACATACCGAAAGAGAGCAACAAGCCGACGAACGGGGTCAATGCCTTCGAAGAGCTGGATAAACTTCTAAGCCTGATGGAGAAGGACTCCAAAAAGAAGATGCCTACCATGATCATAATACTTTCGGACGGAGAGTTCAACGGATGGAAGGGAAGCTTCGCAAAGACCGAGGATGTTCTGGAGGTTTCGGAGTCCATAATCAACTTCGTCAAAGAGAGGTTCCCGCCATCCAGAGGCGTCATAATAAATGCCGTCTATATCGGAGATACCCCTGAAGACCTTATAGAGATACCCGAAGGCCCCGAGGGTGAGAGGCTCCAGAAGAAGAGGGAAAGAGCCGAGATAGCCATCGATGTCCTTAGAAGGATAACCGAGATAACAAACGGACAACTGATAACTCCCAAGGAACTGAAAGAACTGGCGAAATTCTACGAGAGTGCCGCACAGTCCCTTATATTCGACCTCGGAACGATAGACAAAGAAGGAGAGGAAGAAGAGGAATACGACGAGTTCGAGGACGAAGAGGATTTCGAGGGAGACTTGGAAGGCGTTGAAGAAGACGACTTCGACCAGTTCTAAATTCTTTCCACATCGAACATCGATATGAGCCTGCGGGCCCATTCGAGCTTTCTTTTCTTTATTTCATTTCTTTTCGGGGTCATTCCCGGTTTTTGTATGGGGTTCTCAAAGTCGAATCCTGTGATATATATGCGCTCCGCACCTGCGGCTTCCGCAATGCACACGGCTCGGTCCCCGTCGGTGAATCCTCCGAAGTTCATCAGAGGCGGAAAAGGCTCCGTCTGAACGGTCCCTCCGATGATTCCTGAAAACGCAGGAACATACTGCCTCAAAAGCTCTTTGTTATCTCCATGGGCATGTATCAGCACGATACTTCCCCGCGAGTTGGCCCGGAAGATAGCATTCATATCCCCATCGAGATCGCTTACTATCAGCTCGGGTATCACTGAATTACTCAGTATAAGCGGAACGGCGGAATCCGCAGCGATGACGAGCCCGCTGAAATCAGGCATTGTTTTTGCGGCGGGACCCACCACCAGAACCTTTTTTCCCTTGATCAGACTTCGAATGACGGCAGGTCCCACAGGCACTCCGTTCCCACTCATTCTCATAAAAAGCTCTGCGAGCAGATACCCCGCACTGGCATCTTCCTCCGGACTGTATCCGAAATCCTCGGCTATTTTCAGGTAATGCGGCTCCCATTCGGGATACTCCATCATCTCACCGTTATTCGCGTGCCCATCGATACTCTCATCCCATCCTCTGCCGATATCGTCCGTATTCCTGTTTTTTCCTGAACCCAGTAGGCCTCAACCTCAGGTGGGGCCCTTACCATCTTAAGTCCGAAATGATTGAAGAACACCATCTCCGGACCTATTCTGTCTATGAACTTTATTGCATCTTCCGTACATAGGTGTCCGGGTATGCGGGCATTTCTCGGGCGAGTTATTGGGAGTATGAGGACCCTTGAACCCATGTGCGCATCTATGACGTGAGAGGCCGCCTCCGTATCCGCAACATAAGATATCACTCCGTTCCGTGTGTGAAATTTGAAACCGGCGGTCGCAGGGTCGGAATGAACCGATGGTGTTGCCTCTATGTCCATGGAATCCGTGCTGAAGAAATCGCCCGGTTCCATTATCTTCGTATCTATCAGAGACTGATGATATTTCGAAATTGCGGGACCTATACCGGATTCTCCTTTCAGTACGCTCCTTGAGGCCAGAAGCTTTCCTCTCTTCTTTATTCCTCCGCCGGTTATTCCTTCTATGATTATCTCCGCATCGGTGTAATGGTCCGGATGTGAGTGAGAAACGAGTACGATGTCGGTCTTTGTCGGATTTATCCTCATGTTCCGCATCTGTATCAACGAACCGGGGCCCGGGTCGATATGCATCTTTACCCTGTCCTCAATATAAAGGCCGCCTGTGGACCTTGCCTGAAATATCGTGGTGAACCTTCCTCCGCCTGTTCCGAGAAATATGAACCTTGTGACCATAGTGGCACAATATGCCTGCGGATAAAAGCTTAGTGCTCAGAGGAGCACTCCCCATTCGACGAGGACAGCATGTATTCCTTCTATGACGAACTCCACCGCTATCGCTGTTATGATAAGACCCATTATCCTTGAAAATGCGCGGGAGCCCACCCTGCCTATCCTATTGAAAATCTTATCTCCGTAGATGAACAGTGCATAAGTTATCAGCATTGTGGCTAGGACGACGAATAAGACGGAACCGGTCTGTGACACATTCTCGCTCTTTGATACGAATATCATAACGGTGGTTATGGAACCCGGACCCGCAAGCATTGGGACGCCCAAGGGCACCACGCCTATGTCCTCTCTGTCGCTGGCCTCTTCCCTTTCTTCTGGAGTGCTCTTGGTTCTCGGCGGTTGTCCGCGCATCATCGAAAAACCGACGGATATGAGCAGCATACCCCCCGCAATCCTGAAAGCGGATATGGTTATTCCGAAGAAAGCGAATATGTAGTTTCCGAAGAGCGCGAAGATTATCAGGACCAGAAGGCCCGTGAAAACGGCCTTTGTTATGACCCGTTTCTTCTCATGTTCCGAATACCCATCGGTAAGGGTGACAAGCAGAGGTATTGCTCCCATCGGGTTCACTATGGCGAAGAGGGCCGTGAATGCCGCTACGGTAAATGAAAGCACGTCCACGCTCCGCTATTTTTTTACATGTTAATAATGCTTTCTAAAACCAATTATGCCGCTCGCGTCTACCGCAAGAGTTCCTTCCTCTCTTTCAATAAGTACGACAGGTATGTGGAGAAGCCCGAGATATCTTGAAGATACGTTCTCCCTGAGGGGGCTTATCGTCTTTTTCTCAACAACGGTTACCGGACCCATATCTTCGGTATCCTCCACCTCTTTCGTGTGGGCGGCTATGATGTGGTCTATGGCGAGTTCCTCCGCCCTCTCAGCGGATATCTCCGGCTCCTTGCTCCGCTCTCCGGGAATTCCCTGTTCGATAAAAAGGGGTTTTTTCGCCATAAATGCCTCTCCGTCCACCGCATCGATCAGGATTATTCCGGCATCCGTGATGTCTCCAGACTCCAGAGAGAAATAGATTACATGAAATGGTATTATTTCGTTTATCGACACTACTGCCTCGGAAACATCGTCTCCGAGCTTGTGTAAAGGAAGTTCTCTGGCAACGGGTTCGTTTTGCTCCGCGAACGCCTCTTCAAAGGACGAGATTGTCTCCACCGGAGATTTCTTACCGAGCGCTTCATTCAGAAGGGCCTGCCCTATGAATGCCTCAAGGTCTTCCCTGCTCCAAAATATGTCACCCTGCGGTTCGGCACCTTCTTCCAGAGCTATTACCAGCTTCTTACCTTCAACTTCGAGAGGAGGTGGGTTTTCATTATCTGTTAAGACGACAACATATTCGTCCTCAACACCCCTTACGACCAGCGCCAATGAGTCCGATACAACGGTAAAACCCCTGTGTTCAAGGGCCTTTCTCACGAGTTCCGGAAGTTCCATGACTCTCCATCGATCTGGAATATATAAGCATATCTAATGGTTTTCCTAAAAAATCTTTATAGAGGTGGGTATAATCGGGCGTTATGGCTGTCCTCGTAAGGGCCCCGGCGCGGCTTCACCTCGGCTTCATACCTCCTGTGCGGACGGGTGATAGTGCCGGCTCTGCGGCAGTGGCCATAACTCCACCCGAAGTACAGATATATCTGGAAAAAAGCGAGGATATACATGTATCAGGGCCTCATTCCGACGAAATATTTTCCATGGCGCTCTCCTTTATGAATAGATTCCTTCCCGGAAAGGGTGTGGAAATAGAGGTCCGGTACAGCATACGGAGGCACGCGGGATTCGGCTCGGGAACAAGAATGGCCATGTCGGTGGGAATGGGCATATCCGCCCTCTATGGTCTTGACCTTGACCCCTATGATCTGGCCGAGTTCTTCGGAAGAGGAGTGAATTCCAGAGCAGGGCTCGAATCCCTCATCCACGGAGGGATTGCAGTGGTATCTCCGAGAGGGGGATTACATCTTTTGAAGCTACCTCCCGAGTGGTCTTTCATTGTCGCTCTTCCGGAATCGGAGCACAGATTCTATGGAGAGAAAGAAAAAAGGGCGATGTCATCCGTGAAGCACAAAGAAATGGTCGGTGAAGACCTTGCGGATCTGCTGGAAAAGTCTGTTTCAGCCGGAGATATAGAGGAAACAGGTAAGATTCTCGATAGGATTGATATGGAAACAGGCAGGCTCTTCCGCCCCATACAGAAAGGTGATTACTCGCATGACGATGTTCTGACTATCATAAAGGCAGGAAAAGATGCGGGTGCATATGCCGCAGGACAGAGTTCATGGGGCCCGGCAGTTTATTTCCTTGTGGATGAAAACATAAAGCACAAAGTCGATGCGGCCATAGGACAAATCGTCGGGAAGGACCGCGTATATGATGTGAAAATGAGTGAGAAAGGGATCTCCATCGAAAGATTTGATGAGTGAGGTCTGGGCAAACTATTTATTAAGGTGCCGAATGTCCGGGTGATTCTATGAAAAAATGGATGGTCTATGCTATAACGTGGCTTGTCGTCATTGCACTGGTCGCAGGTGTCTATCAATTTGCTGTGGTTCCTGCGATGCAGCCCGAGCCCGACAAAGAAAAAACGGTTAGGGAGGGCTCCAAGGTGCAGGTGAATTACATAGGTATGCTCGCCCCGCAATACGGAGGGGGGCTTGTATTCGATACATCGATATACAGCGTTGCCATGGACAATAAGTCATATCCGAAAACACCCACATTTAAAATGAGGCCGAAGAACCAATACATCCCGCTTATGGTCCATGTGGGTGGAGCAAGTGAGGGAGGGTATACCTCTGTCATACCCGGATTCAGTGAAGGGCTCATCGGCATGCGCCCGGGAGAGACCAAAAGCATAACCATACCACCGGAAAAGGGATATGGATACGGCGACCCCAAACTTATAGAGACCCATCCGATAGTCGAGAAACTGCCGATAAGGGAAGAATATCCGAACAGTAAATTCCTGTATGACTTCGGAAAGAACCCGGAGATCGGGCTTGTGGTTGAACACCCGAAGTATCACTGGCCGATGGTCGTTGAGAATGTCCTTGACGGATATGCCATAGTTTCAAACCAGCCGACCGAGGGTGAGACATATTACACGGGATACTGGAATGTCAAAGTGCTGAGCATGGACAGTTCCGCCAACAACGGGAACGGTAGCATAGAGGTCAAGAATCTGATAACTCCGGACGACGCGTATCATGTGAAGGGAGTGTCCGTACCGGTGAACGGGGACGGGAAGGAGGCTACTTTCGTCCTTACGGCGGTTGACCTAGAGAACGGCACATATACCATGGACTACAATGACCTTACGAAGGGAAGGACCCTTATATTCATCGTGGAACTGATATCCATAGATGTCTACTAAACCCATTTAATCCGTATATTTAAGGGGATAAAATGAAGAGCGCTCTCATAACAGGCTCCAGCAGGGGCATAGGAAAGGCCATTGCACTTGACCTTGCGACGCATGGCTATTCCGTGGTGATAAACTACGATAGGGACGAAATGATAGCTCAAGAGACCGCAAGAGTGGTCCATGAGGCGGGTTCCGAGGCGCTTCTTATAAAAGCGGATGTTTCGTGGAAGGAAGATGCGGAGAACCTTGTCAATCAGGTCATCGATGCGTGGGGAAAAATAGATGTGCTGGTCAACAACGCAGGAATACTTCCCAAAGCGAAGAAAATATGCGAGATACAGGATGCCGACTGGGACAGGGTCATGGGTACGAACCTCAGGGGTGCGTTCTACTGCACGAGAGCCGCCGTAAAACACATGAAAAAAGAAAAGAGCGGAAACATAGTCTATATGTCCTCAATAGCAGGAAAAGAGGGCGGCACCGTGGGCGCTCATTATGCGGCATCCAAAGCGGGCCTTATAGGGATGATGAAGTCCCTTGCGAAAGAACTGTCCGCATACAACATACGGGTGAACGCCGTTGCGCCCGGCCCTGTGGACACGGAATTCCTGACGGAAGACATGAAGCAGAAACTGGCGAAGATGTCGCTTCTCGGAAGAATTGCGAAACCCGAAGAAATTGCGCATGCGGTTCGCTTTCTCATAGAAAATGAACATATCACCGGTGAAACCCTGAATGTCAACGGCGGAAGGTATATGGATTGAAAGGCACCTACATACTCTTGATATGTCTTGAAAAAGATACTGAGATACCGGTCGGTTCCCTCGGAACTCTCTTCTTCAAACACGGTATGTACTGTTATGTGGGTTCCGCATACGGCCCCGGCGGTATCGAGGCAAGGGTGAAGAGACACATAAAAAAGGAAAAGAGGATGAGATGGCACATAGATTACCTTTTGAAACATGCCGAAGTGAAGGAGGTGTTCGTGAAGGAAAACGGTGACGAGGTCGGCACGGCCGGCTGTCTTTCGGAGATGTATAATGGTGTTCCCGGTTTCGGTGCCTCCGATTCTCCGCTGAAAAGTCATCTTTTCATGTGCTCTGATACGATATCTCTTTCGGAACTCGGGTTTACTCCCTACCCTTGAAGCCCTTGGCTATCATATATATCTCGGAACTCGAGTTTCTGGATGCGGCCGGAGAATGCATCTTTACCATCCCGAAGTGATTCTTCGCTTTTTTGATGAGGGGTGAAAGTAGGTCGCCCTCGAATACCTTGGCGACAAAGACCCCGCCTATCTTCAGATTCTCCAGTGCAAAATCGAGAGCGATTTCGGTAAGATAGACGGAGCGCGCATGATCCGTTGAATAGGCCCCGGAGATGTTCGGTGACATGTCCGAGATGACGACTGAGGGGCTTTTTCCGCCAAGTTCCGCCTTTATGCGCTCTTTGACCTCATCATCGGTAAAATCCCCTTTTATGAACACCGCTCCTTCCAGTGGTCTTATTCCCTGAAGGTCTACACCAACAAGCCTTCCTTCCTCACCTATCATCTCAATAGCGACCTGAGACCATCCTCCCGGTGCGGCTCCCAGTTCCACGACCATATCGCCCTTTCTAAAAATATTGAACTTTCTGTGTATCTGTATGAGTTTATATGATGCCCGCGAACGATACCCGTTCTGTTTTGCCTTGCGGTAGTAGTAGTCCCGCCTCTTCTGCCTCATCCAGTTCTTTGACACATTTTCACAAAGACTTCGGAGTATTTCATACTTTGTGGCGTAACACTTGCATGACGCTACAAAGCTTTTTAAATAAGCTGTAAATTGTGTCCGATGATGAAGAACCCGAAAGAAGTGCAGAATGAAATTATCAATGGAAATATAATAAAAGCAGCCTTTATTCTCGCATGGCCTATGATGGTTACCAGCCTCATGCAGTCCGGATATAATCTGGCGGATATGTTCTGGGTGGGACACCTTCCCGAAGGTGAAAGCATGATAGCTATAGCGGCCATGAATGTTTCCTGGCCGTTGATATTCATATTCATGTCCCTTGCCATGGGCTTCGGGACCGCGGGTACGGCCCTCGTATCCCAGTATACCGGTGCCGGAAACAAGAAAATGGTGGATTGCGTCGCAGGACAGATGGTGTTCTTTGCGATTGTCGTCTCGTTCACCATGGGGCTTCTCGGTTTCTTTTTCGTGGGTGACATAGTGAAGTTCATAGGTGCGGACCCGCAGGTCACAAGGATGGCGATAGATTATGCGAGAGTGATTTTCATAAGCCTTCCGTTCATGTTCCTTACCATAATCTTCGCAAGGATACTCAGGGGATGGGGAAATACTGTGACCCCCATGTGGATCAACGGTATAACACTGATTTTAAACATCATTCTGGACCCTATTATGATATTCGGGTGGTTCGGTTTTCCTGCCATGGGCATAGTCGGAGCTGCGATCGCCACACTGATATCCCGCATGCTTTCCGCAGGGATTGCGATGTACTGGCTCTACAGCGGAAGAGCCGACATAAAGGTCGGTAGAAAGGAAGTGGAGCCCGATTTCGGACTGATAAAGAAGATATTCCGCATAGGTGCGCCCATGTCCATGGCAATGACCTTCACGGCCATCGGGTTCTTCGTTATGATGCTCATAATAGCATGGCTTCCGGGATACACGCAGGGAATACCGAATTCCAGGATTGCGATGTCCGCATACGGGATAGGAAACCGGATGGTCAATCTCACCTTCATAATAGTGGACGGTCTCGCATTCTCGCTCACGACCATAGTGGGCCAGAACATAGGGGCCGGAAAAATAGAAAGGGCAAAAGAGAGCTACTGGAAGATTGCAGGGTTGAGCTTCGCCATATTGTGGGGTTTCTCCGCCATGTTCTTCCTCTTCTCCAAGCAGATCCTTTCCTTCTTCACAAACGATCCTCTGGTAATAGAGAACGGCATTATCTTCATGTCCATAATCTCCATAGGTATGCCCTTCTTCAGCATATTCCGAGCATCCATGGGCTATTTCAACGGTACCGGCAGGACTGAGTTCAATCTGCTTATGAGCAGCATACGTCTGTGGGGCCTGCGTCTGCCGATGTGCTATGTATTCAGTATGATTTTCGGACTGGGCGCCGCAGGGATATGGTATGGTATGGCAATGTCCAACATAGTCAGTGCCGCCGTGGGCCTCATACTCGTTTTCTTCGTGAAAATCGAATCCGGGGTCATTGAAAGGAAGATTAGGGGTCAGTCAAACATGATATAATCCCGTATCCGGATTTCCTCGTCGAGTACTGCCCTTACCTCCCTGAATGAGGCATACGGCCTTCCGGAGATTATCCTCGCGGCCCTTTTCTTTCCTATGCCGGGAAGTTCCTGTATCGCCCTTTGAGGCGCTCTGTTGATGCCAAGGGGTATCTCAACACCACCGGCGCTCCTCTCGGCGTGGTGTGTTATGAGCACATCCACGAAGCGCTCCGTCTCCGCAGGATATGGCAATTGCACCGCCAGTGGGTATGAGCCTATCTGTCTTCCGTATGTCACGCCTCCGCGCTTCAGTTCGAGATACACATCCTTTAAGACCGTGCCTTTCGGAAGGATGCGTTTGAGCATCTCCACCTCTATTTCCCTGCGGACCTTATTCTTGAAATGCATGAAATCCCTGTAAAGTATGTGAGGAAACTCCGTGCGTATGGGTGCCACCTGCCTTATGTTTATCCTTCGGAGCATAAGCCCACGGTCGAATACCTCTTTCAGGAAGAGATAGTTGAGCCTGTATGTTCCCTTTGTCTCGCCTTTCAGACCGCCCAGAAAATTAAGGCCGGGAAGAAGCCTCGGAAGCCCGTTCTCACCCCTTTCCCTCCCGACCTCGTTTATAATCTCTATCGCCTGCATGACCTCTTCGGGGGATGCGTTCAGGTTGTTCTCTTCTATCACTCCCGGGTCCGCGGTTTCCATACCGAAGGCCAGAACATTTCCGGGAGTGGTTTGCTTCACCATTATCTTCGCAGCCTTTACCGATTCTTCGGGGTGCCTTGCTATGGTGGCCGGGTTCGCATTGTCCAGATGGAGGACCTTTATATCAGGACAGCACTCCCATATGCAGGTAAAAAGTTCCTCTATCACATCCGTATTCGGTTCGGGAGCCTCATATCTTCCGATGCCCTCTGCCATGTAAGAGAATATGTCTGTCTGCGCCCCTATCCTGAAATTTCTCATTCCCACATCGTACATCGCCTTTATCTCGGCTATTATGTTATCCGGCGGCCTGAAGGCAGGCTTTCCGTAGATTGGTTCTATGCAGAAGGAGCAGCCCCCCGTGAAGTATCTCGGACATCCTCTGAAGCTCTCTATCTCGGCTATGACGTAGTGCGGAAAATCAGGGTGCTCCTTCACCATCTCAGCGCCTTTCACCGACCATTTCAGCCATTCCTCGTATTTCCTGTTACGCTGTGTGAATGTTCCCTTCTCAATGATGTCGAATACTCCGGCCTCAACGTCCAGCTTCGCCACATAGTCATAGCTCATGGCATCCGCTTCCTTCGAGAAACGGGCAACCGGCCCCCCCAGTATCGTCGTTCCCTTGGCATGAAGGGCTATCTCCCTCAGTTCCTTCCCGGATGCGGGCAATCCGCGCATGTATCGGCCGGGCACTATTGCCCCGCCTATGACCACAACGTATTTTGCATTGAGTTCCACCTCGCCTCGCCGATACTGGTCTATGGTGGCATATCTGACATCCTGTTCAAGGCTGCGGAGCGCCCCCCAGAGGTATCTCGGATACTGTGAGATGTAGGGGGGGACTCCCAGAGATGCGGGTTCGTCGACATAGGCATCAAGTATGAGAAAATCGGACATCTACTTCCTCCCTTCCCAGAACCTCACGAAAGCATCGACCATGGTGTCCACGAAGGTCTGCCTGTATGTTATCAGAACCTTTGCCACTCTTTCCTCGTCGGTGACATAGTATCTTCCGTCCTCGTCCTTTGCGATTATCTCCGAGTCCAAAAGCTTTTTCAGATGGTATGAAAGGGTGGATGCGGATACCGCAAAATGGGGCTTAAGTTCACCATGGCTGGAATGCGAGTGCATCATCAGGTGAAGGACTATCAGTCTCGGTATCTCCTGTCTCAGAACTGCGAGATACTTCTTATCCTGTGCATCCACGACGCTCCCCGCTCCTGCGGGATAATATGTTATCATCCTTCCCTCTTTTTTCTCAACGACGAACCCGTGCTTTTCCAAGTATCTGAGCTGATAGCGCAGAGTGCCCATCGGTATCCCTGTCTCTCTCTGCAACCCCCGCATATGTATTCCGGGATTGTCCCTTACCGCCTCGAACACGCGCCTTCTGGCCTCAAGCTGGAGTATCTTCTCCATGTCACTCCTTTCCGAAAAGAGCGCCCAACAAGACAAATGCCATCAGAAGGTCGAATCCCGCCATGGTCTCGTAACTCGTGTCCACAATATTCCAGATTCCGAGAAGCAGTAATATCCCTTTGATGAACAGAACTCCGGGTATGCCACCGATTACGAGCATGCGGTTCATTCCGGTTCGCCTGTATGCTATCATTGAAAAGACAAGCAGTATCAATCCGGCAGCTGTTATCAGTCCGGCCATCACGGGTAGAGCATCCATACTATCACCGCTGGTTTATGCACTACCCATTTAATTTCTTTGGGGTTGTCTCAGTGATTGTGTTCTCCGAAGTCGCCGCGCTCCTTCCAGTTCTCGTCCACAGCCAACCTTGCCTCAACATATGCCTGGACGACATCGCCTATTTTTCCCTGTGCCCCTGTGACGACCTTTATTCCCATTTCATCGAAGAACTGCACCGCTCTTCCTCCCATTCCGTAGGCTATGACAGTGTCGGCCCCCTGTTCCTTTATGAAACCCGGTATGTCACCCGGCCCATGCTCCTGAAACGGCACGGGCACCGCTTTCGCTTCCATGCTCTCGATATCGATTATCGTGTAATATCTTGCCCTTCCGAAGTGCTCTTCCACGCGGCTTTCAAAGCCTTTGTCATCCGTGCTGGGTATCGCTATCTTCATGATTCCTGATTCTTTTGCCATATTTAAGGCTGTTGTGTTCGTGTGCTTTCAGCTATTATTTTATCGATTTTTTGAACGATTCTCTGAGAAATTCCATTGTGGTATAATACCGGGGCCCTAAACTCGGGAACCTTTTCTCCACGCTCGTTCACAGGTATGAGGAGTTCGAAGTCATCGCGGTAGTCGTCCCAATCTATTATAACAGGGATTTCCAGCCCGTATTTCAGGCATTCATCGAGACTGTTGAGCTGTCTTACGGCCCTGAAAAACCCGGAGATATGTGAAATCTTCTCATCGTCAATATATGTGAGTACCTCAATGTCTTTAAGGGCTTCCACGGGAATCCCTGTTTTCTGCCGGTACACAAGGGTATAACCACCTTTGATCCCCAGAAAACGGGTCTCATCGCCCAATTCCTGCCGTTTTGCGCGCCTTCCTATTATGACCCCATCCAGCATGCCGCTCTTCAGCAGAAAAAGAGCCTGCCCTGCGCTCGGCACAAGAATTATCTCCAGACCGTCTATGTCGGAGAGGTCATTCGTAAATACCTCCATTGTTGGGCAGTAGGCTATTTTTATACTATTATTTGTTTCTTTCGTATTCATTCATATACCTCCTTACCCTAGCTGGTCCGATGCGTTTCAGTGCGGACAGAGTGAGCAGCGGGTGTGTGCATATTAACCGGAGAACATGACGCTTTTTTTATCTCTCCTTTCCCAATCGCAAGAAGCGTCTCCACGTCCGGTGCCATCACATATCTGGACATCCGTTCGAACATCCTTCTCTCCCTTTCGTAGGTTTTCAGAGCCACATAGAGTGTCTTTGCCGATGTTTCTATCTCCCTTCCCCTTGCGGCGGACGATTGCGGAAACGGAGTTCTGCCTGACGGCCACTCTTTCCAGTACCGTGTTGAACATGAATTCGACGCCCTCTTTCTCTGCAAGTCGTTTAAGTTTGCTGCGGAACTCTCCTGAATCTATCAGTACGGATGTGCTGTGCGGAATCACCCTTCGGCTGAGTTCCCGGTAGTTTTCGTCCAGGAATATCAGGCCGA
Source organism: uncultured Thermoplasmata archaeon (assembly GCA_964475625.1). GTDB lineage: Archaea > Thermoplasmatota > Thermoplasmata > WALJ01 > WALJ01 > JALTFR01. The sequence goes on from CAYYXK010000003.1 coordinate 58,174, forward strand.
TATTTTTCGAGTGGGAAAGAACGGATTCCGCAGCCAGCCTTCTGGCAAAGCCCTCCGGCATGAGGGACAGGGTAGTCATCTCGCCGCAGAAGGAAGTTCTCTCGTCTTTCCTTCTCTCCAGAAGAACGACATCGTGTCCCTGACTCACCGCTCGAATGGAAAAACCTGGGCCGGCCGGCCCGGCTCCGGCTACGATTATTTTCATAATATCTGCCATTATTTAATTATGAAGAGGCATGATTTTTTCCCGACTCCCCCATATGGGCATTATGGATGTCTTCATCCTCTTTTTCAGTCACTTCGTCCCATTTATCCTTCTGTATGATGCACCCCGGATCCGGGCCCTGAACATCTCCGAAGTATGAATATGCCCTGGCCCTGCATCCTCCGCAGACATACCTGAACGGGCATGTGGAACACGCATATTCCTCGGCGTCCCTGTCTCTCAATTTTAGAAAGATGTCGCTGGTATCCCATACCTGCTGGAACCCGTCCGTTATAACATTTCCTACTTTTATAGGCATGAAAACACATGGCTGTACATCTCCGTTGTGCTCTATCGAGCAGTATATTCTTCCGGCACCGCATCCGCCTATGAATTCGGCAAGAGTCCGGCCGGCGTTCATGTATTCCTCCGGAAGTTCTATATCTGCAAAATGCGTCGGGGATAGTTTGTGACCTTTTTCTTCTGCCACGGCAGTAAGTGATATCCTAGCATAGGCAGGACATGTGGAGAATATCTGCATATCTCCTTTGTGCCACTCGGAATAGAGATATTTCATAAGCTTTTCCCGCTCTTCTGGACGGAGATCTCCTTTCGCGATATCCTTTCCCCTGCCTGTTGGTATGAAGTTGAAGAATATCATCCGGTCAACATTCAGTTCTCTTCCCAGTTTTATCATGTCGGGCATCGTATCGAGATTGTGATGGGTTGCCACCGTTGCAATCCCGACATCTATTCCTCCAAGCTTCTTCAGGATCTTAATCGCGTTTATCGAGCGGTCAAAGGCCCCTTTAACCCCCCGGAATTCGTCGTGTATCTCCGCTGTCGGGCCGTCAATACTTATCTCCACATATCTGACGCCGATTTCTTTTAGGCGTTTTGCCACTTCTTCGGTTATAAGCGTTCCATTTGTTGCGACGCTCACATAGAAGCCGAGCTCCGATGCCTTTTTCGCCACGAGCCAGAAATCGCGATTTATGAGGGGCTCTCCCCCTGAAAACGATATCGCTGCTACGCCTGCCTCGTCCAGTTGCCTGAGGACCTCCATCTTTTGCTCAAGTGTCAGCTCGTCCGGTGCAGGATATGGCTTTGCGTTCGCATAGCAGTGCTTGCATTTGAGATTGCACTGCTTTGTGAAGTTCCACACCACCATGAAAGGGGCGGAAAGTCTCTGGGGTTTTGATATTCCATACTCTGCAATTCCCCTTATTATAACGCTGAATCCCTTTCTCATATAAGGGTCCTTCAGAAATGACTTGATATCCTCCGGTTCCGCATTGAACATTTTTGCTGCCCTTTCAATGGCGACCGAGACTGTCTTTGCACGGAGAGATTCCCTCACGCCCGAGGGTTTTTCCACTCCTGCGTATATCGCCAGTGACTTCTCTATCTTCTTTGTTTCTGCCATCTCCTTCATGATGTAATGGGCAAATTTGTTGTCCATCACAGTTTGGAGATATTTCAGGATGTCCTCTTCATTAAGTTTTTTCTTATCCATCTCATTCTTTTCTTTCATTTTCAAACCCCCCTTTTATTATATCTATTGATCTCTCCACGGATTCCCAAGCTTTCTCCTCAAGCATATCCCTGTGTTTTTTCATGTGCTCACCCATCATTTTCAGAATGGAAAGGGTCTTTTCCTTTTCCTTCAAAAGAATTGAGTCGATACTTTTTACAGCGGCGTAGGCGTACTTTCTTCCTTTCCGTTCCCGGATTATGACTCCTTCTCGCCTGAGTTTGTTCAATTCATTGATCATCGAAGAGTATGCGTAGCCGAGTTCATCGGCCACCTCTTTCGCGGTCATGCTATCTTCAGAGATGAAGAGGAGGGCGTATATGGATGAGCATGTTTCTCCAAAGCCCCAATGCATCATAAGTCGCTTTGTTTCGCGGTAAAGACTTCTGTTTATTGAATTTATGATTTTTCTCATAGTCGTAGTAAAAACATATGTTAATTTAAGTTTTTCGCCGAACAGAGGGCGAGTCGTATATCCTACTTCCTTTGGCTTCGGGTTGTCTCGGCAGGCATTTCAACTTTTTTTGAAAAACCTTAAATACTGTCGATTTTTTCCTTTCTCGGTGATACCAATGTCCGAAGATAAATTCAGTTACTGGTTCGGAGTCGAGAGAGATAAGTTGGACTGGCACCCCACCATAGATTATGGCAAGTGTGCAAAGTGCATGCTATGTGTCGCCCTCTGTGGAAGAGGCGTTTACGCCGCCGTTGATGGCAGGCCTGTGGTTGTTCAGCCGAATCACTGCCTTGTTGGTTGCACCACCTGTGCCAACATGTGTCCCGCAAGTGCCATAGAATTCCCTCCGAAGGAACAGGCAAAGAAGTATGTGGCCGTATATGGAATATGGTCCAAGGTAAAGGACCTCGCAAAGGAGAAGACGGAAAAACTTCCCGAAGAGGTTCTGGCCGAGTATCGTCAGGCCATGCGGGATGCGGAGTAATGGAGGGCGGTAGGAGGCAATATGCATTGAAGGTCCCCGTGATAGAGATTGAAAAACTCACCAAATATTACGGCGATTTCCTCGCTGTGGACAGCATAAGTTTTTCCGTGAATAAAGGCGAGATCTTCGGCTTTCTCGGCCCGAATGGTGCGGGAAAAACAACCACGATAAGGATGCTCACCGGAATACTGGAACCTACGGATGGAAAGGTAAGGGTTCTCGGCTACGATATGAGATATGAAAAAGATAAAGGCGCGGGAAAACATGGGGATTGTGCCCGAAACCGCCAACCCATACATCGACCTCACGGCAATGCAGAATCTCAGACTCGTGGGCGGACTTTGCGGGATGAAAAAGAGCGTTATAAAGGAAAGGAGTGAATATCTTCTGAGTCTTTTCGAGTTGTCAGATAGAAAGGACAAAAAGGTAAGAGCATTTTCCAAGGGGATGAAGCAGAGATTGAGCCTTGCCATGGCGATGCTTCCCGACCCGCAGATTCTGTTCCTGGATGAGCCCACTTCTGGTCTGGATGTGATGAGTGCGAGGATGATAAAGAAGATAATTGTGGATGAGAATAAAAAGGGCAAAACCATTTTCATGAACACACAACATGGGCGACGCAAATCGGCTGTGCACAAGGCTTGCCATAATTAAAAGAGGGAGGATAATTGCGATAGATACCCCGGAGCAAGTAAAGAAGATTGGAAGGACGCATACGGTGGTGGAAGTGAGCCTTCAGCCGTTCCTCTTTGATGAAAAATCGGTGAGAGATGCGGAAAAGATTGAGATAACGGGAGATAAGGCGAAAATCTATACGAAGGATGCCGATGCCACGATAAGAGATGTCGTGAAATATGCTGAACGGAATCGTTTGAAAATCATAACACTGAGCACGCATCCCCCATCCCTTGAAGATGTGTTCCTGTACCTCGTGGGTGATAAAAATGGTTGAAATCGTATCCCAATTTTTCAGGTCATTATCGGTCGTGGAAAAAGATATGCGTATTTTCTACCTCAAAGGCCCGGTCGTGATAATGGGGCTTCTCTTCCCCTTCTTTTTGTTTGCCGCATTTCTGATAGGGAAAGACCTACCGGGAGAAGAGTTATTCACAGGGCTGATGGCGATGACGGTCTTTTTCACCTCCACTGCGGTAGGGCCGACGATAATCCCGTGGGAAGCGAGAAGCAAGACATTTGAGCGTTTGATTTCCTCTCCCGTGTCAATCACTACGGTTCTGTTTGGCGATATGCAGGCATCTTTCTACTTCGGGTTCATCATCTCTCTCGCAATATCCCTTTCCGCACTATTTCTTGCCCTCTCATTAAATATTTTCGTATTCTTTTTCGGCCTGATTCTTGCACTTCTCTGTTTCTCATCCCTCTCTATTCTTATGTCCTCATACCCCCCTACGGACATTCCTGCCGATGTCTTGATGCTGTCCTCTCTTGTGAAGTTTTCTCTTTTATTCATAAGTGGAATCTTTGTCCCAATAGAGAACCTGCCCCCTTCCCTCCGGGCGATATCATTCGTATCGCCGTTAACATACTTTGTAGACTTGTTAAGGCACGCGACATATGTGGGTGGTTATTTTCCGTTATGGCTGGACTTTCTGGCCCTTCTTCTCTTTACTTGTTTATTCTTTATCGGAGGTGTTGCGATTCACCGCAGGGTGCTAGAAAAGAGATTTATGTAATTTTTGACTCTCACGCCGGTATGAATTTCGGGGAAATTCTTATATTCTCTCTCTAGACCGGTATTTCAAAAAATTATGAAATACGGTGAAAACGATGTTCAAAAAATACTCTTCCCCACGGATTTCAGCGATTCCGCGATGAATGCAGCCATACGGTTCGAAAGAGATAATGACATTAAAACCGGGGAGCTCCTGTTACTACATGTGATCGACAATGAGACCATAGAGGCTATGACCGATGGCTACTCGCTCATCTATGGCGATGTGGATACGGCGGTTGATGAGATAGAGGCGAGCATGAGGGATGAAGCTATGCTGAAACTGGAAAAGACATCTGAAATCTACCGAAAGATGCTGAAAGCGGAGAAAACAACTCTGCTAGTCCGCATTGGCATACCACACGAGCAGATTGTCAAAACAGCCGAGGAGAAGAGAGTCTCCGTGATTTAATTAATATACCCCGCAGCTTGCTGCGGTTGGGACAGGAGACGATATGG
>CAYYXK010000004.1:0-51918 GCA_964475625.1 uncultured Thermoplasmata archaeon
GCCGAGGGGGAGATTCGAACTCCCGCGGGGTCGCCCCCAGATGGTCTCGAGCCATCCGCCTTAGCCGGACTGGGCCACCTCGGCATCGTGCTATTGCGAATATTAAGGGTTTTGGAATATACGAGCGAGCAGGTGAGCCCGAGTTTCTTTCTCATCCGGTGTCTTTCTTTGGAGGGCGGAGCCAGCGCAGCGAGTTGTAAAGAAAGAGCCCGGACCTTGGGCCACCTCGGCATTTTGCTCTCTATCTCAGCATTCGGGAAGGCACATTCTTAAAAAACCTTGTGCATGCCGGCTCATGAAGATACACCTCATCGTCAACGGAGAGGATTGGGGAACCGTGGAGATTCCCGACGGAAGCACCGGAAATTCCCTTGCAAAAGAGATTGCCGCACCCATACCTGTCACACTTATGAAGGTCAATGGCCGTTTCACTCCCCTCCCCTCCGAACTCAACGAAGGGGACGAGGTGGAACTTTTCATCACTTCTTCAAGCGGATAGTTCTCTTGGAAAGCTTTATCAGGTCCAAAAGGTCATCGTAAAGCTCCGGGATTATCTCGAAGGTTATGAACAGAAGGATTATGAGCGCTATGAGGCTGCCTGTCTTAGCTATCGTGTTGTGGGCCGTCTCAAAGTCGGTGATATTGTAATAAGTCAGGTAGATGACCCCCGCATTGCGGAATATGTTCAGAAAATATATGACGCTCGCATTCATGATGAGGGCTTTGATCTTCTGCCTTGTTTTTCCGTGATTTGCCAGAACGACCCCCGCGCCGATCAATATGCTCTGTATCGCTGTGCAGGCCAGCACTATTCTTATCTTCGCATCCGGGACAAGTGAGCCGAGTTCACCGTCGGAATACTGGGGCGGGAGCGCAAAGAAAGATTCCCCGCTCATGCGGTTGAACAGCCAGACGCTCTGCTTTGCGACCTCATAGATAAGTGCTCCCGACAATTCGGGGATTCCTTCGATAAGAAAATAGGGAAATCCGGCTATAAAGGAGGCTCCCGCTATGAACTCAAGGCCTCTGTGGTCTTCATTTCTTCCGAATGATATCTCCTCCTGAAATGCGAGGTAAAGGAAAAAAGGGAGCGCTGCAAAGCAGAAGAATGTATTGACATAATCATCTATTGCAAGAAAATGCGGTGCCCGAGTCGGCCAATAGGCCGCAATAAGTATCCACCCTACCGCCCTGAATCTGTGTTTTGCCCTCCCCCTGTAAAAGAAGCCTGTTCCGAGGAGAATGAGCCCTAGGATTATTAGTATGTCAATCGCTTCCATTCGACCGCCTGTCCACTTCATAGTTCATAACGGTTACGGCCTGCCAGGTGTGCATGTGGGTCGGCCCGAGGCTCATTTTTCGCGCTCCGATGGACATGAGCATGCTCTCCTCCGCAGGCGTGAGGTCCTCGCTGTCGCCCAGAACGAAGGTCGTATTTTCTGATATCTCGCTTTCGCGCACATCCTCGCCTTCCTCTTTCAGATAGATCATCTCCGAATCCTCTGCCGTGAGCCGGAGCACATCTTTCAGGTCCGTGTCCGAGACATACATTCCCGGCGTGGCCTTCAACTCTCCTTTTCCATGGTACCTGATGAGTGCGTTCCTTATCATTGAGGCCATGTTCCTCTCGTCCGGAAACAGGTATCTCGCCTCGGAGCCTATGATTCTTATGGTTCTCGGACTCCCCCCCTTTCCTCCGTTGAAGACGAGCCACACCTCCACATCCTCTCTGAGGCCGTGTGATAGGAAAAGAGCAGCGGACGCGCTCATCGCCAGTATGTCCATCCTCCCGCCGCTCCCCGGCAGATCGTCAAGTTTGAAGTGGCCGGTGCTGTCAGCCCTGTGGCCGACTATCAGGAAGCGCCTCATCATATCACGATATTATCTCTTCGAGCCTGTCTTGCTCGGCGGCCATCCTTATCTCCTTTGCGATCCTCTGGCCGGTTGAAAGCCCCGGCTCTATCAAGTCTGCATAGGGTGAGCCAGAGATGAAGGGATTGGTTCCGGCCACAATCCTCGAGGATATCTCGAAGACATTGAACTCCAGCTTGTCGGTGACTATCGACTCGAGGCAGAATGGCCCTATCATGCCTCCGAATAGTTTTATTGAGCTTTCAACTACCTTTTCCGCTATGTCGAAGGCCTTCGGCAGTAGGGATTCCCGAAGTACTACCGGGACATTCCCGGTGACCACGAACGACGGGAATATGCCCATCTTCTTCAGCTCTTCCTGAGCTCCCAGCTTGTATATCTCGTCTATGTTCGACTCGTCCCTGCGGTCTATGCTGAGCATCTCTATCGTTCCTTTGGAAACTCCATATCCCTCCTGTTTTATCGGCGAATAGAAGAAGTGCAGGTAGTAGCGCGTTCCGAGGATGTATTCCTGTATCGAGTACTTCTTGTTCCAGTCTATCCCCATCTTGAACTCCGCATAGTTCTTCGCTATGAAGAAACCCCTGCCCCCCTTTGCTCCGTGATATTTTACGAGCACCGGGCTATCTATGCTGCGCGGGTCGTCTATCTTTCTCGGCATCTTTATCCCGGCGTGAGCTTCCAGCCATTCCCTCTCCTTTTCACGGTCGGATTCCCATTCGAGCACATTGCGGTTCCCGAAGGTAGGGAGCGGAAGCTCCTTGAACCTGTCCGCACCCAGATACTCCACGAATGAGCCGTGGGGGACGATTATCGCATTCTCCTCAATGAGCCTGTCCGTGAGGTCGAATATCTCGTCATAGGACTCTACGATTATGAACTCGTCCGGCCTTCCCAGAGGAAATGCGTCGTAGAATTTCGCCCTCTCCTTTATCGCTATACCGATGGTCTTGAAACCCTCTTTTCGCGCCCCGTTGAATATCTGAAGACTGCTGTGAGAACAGACGGTGGCTATGCTCAGTTTATTTTTGTCGTAGCCATCGAGTATTTTTTTGATGTTTTCCTTTGAGACCATATAACCGCATACAGAGGAAGCATTAAAACTTTTCGAACATCGTTTTTCGCCGCAAAGTATTTTTCCACTGACGGATTGCGAGAACCCATGAAGATAGTTGTGGCAAGCGGTAAGGGCGGAACCGGAAAGACGACGGTGGCCACCAATCTGGCACTCGTTGCAGGCAACGCCATGCTTATGGACCTTGATGTGGAGGAGCCGAACGATGCCCTGTTCATGAACCCGGCATACACCGGAGAGAAGGAGGTCAATATGCTGGTTCCAATAGTGGACCAGGACAAATGCACCAACTGCGGCATATGTGCTCAGGTCTGCGAGTTCAACGCGATAGCCGTTCTCGGAAAGAAGACCATGACATTCCATGAACTCTGTCACGGCTGCGGGCTGTGTGCATACGCATGCCCGGAGAAGGCCATAAGCGAGGTACCACACCCTCTCGGAATGATAAAGTTCGGTAAAGCGAAGGGAATGAACTTCGTCGAAGGAGTTCTTAATCTCGGAGAGCCAATGGCAACTCCTCTTATCCGCGAAACAAAAAAGGAAGCGAAAGGAGACCTAGTGATAATGGACGCTCCTCCGGGAACATCCTGTCCGGTAATAGAGGCGATACACGGCTCCGACTTCTGCATACTGGTTACGGAACCGACACCATTCGGACTCTGGGACCTCAAACTGGCCGTCGGAGTCGCCAGAGACCTGAAGGTCCCTCTCGGAGTGATAATCAATAGGGACGGCATCGGAGATGACGGCGTGGAGCGCTACTGCGAGGAAGAGAATATCGAGGTACTTGCCAAAATCCCAATGGACAGGAGGATTGCCGAGGCTTATTCAAGGGGAGTTCCGATGGTCGAAGCTCTGCCTGCGATGAGAGAGCTCTTCAAGGCTGTGCTCGAAAGGGTGAAGCATCTTTCCATATCGAAAAAGGACGGCGAGAAAGCGGAAGCCTAGCCTTCCATGCGCTCTTTCACCATCTTACCGGCATGCTCCACTATGTCTCTGAACCACCCCTCATATGTGCCAGCGCAGTGCGGGCTCAGGATTATGTTATCAAGCTCCTCAAAGGGATAGTCCTGTTTGAACTCCTTTCCGTAGTGCCACCAGACATCTACGGTCGCCGTGAAATCCGGGTTTTCCCTCAGATGCGCATAGAGGTCTTTCTCGACGATTATCTTTCCGCGGGATATGTTCACCAGCACCGCATCCTTTTTCATCAGTTCCAGCGTTTTTCTGTCGATCAGGCCCTTTGTTTCAGGCGTCAGGGGAAGCGTTATGAATACGGCATCGGAATCTTTCAGCATAGCGTCAAGGCTGTCGAGGGTTCCCACTTTTTCAACGGGAATATCTCCGTCATACTTTCCTCTACTGTTTATCGCACTAACCACCGCCCCGAGAGATGAGAGCATCTTTCCGAGTTCCTGCCCGATATGCCCGAAGCCGAGTATGAGCACCTTCCTTCCCTTTATCAGTCTGCTTTCAAGCAACTGCGGGAACTTTCCGTTTCTCATCTTTCGGTCCCTGTACGGAATCCTTTTCAGTGCCGAAAGGTAGAGAGCAAGCCCGTGCTCTGCCACCGCTCTGGCATTGGCCCCTGCATTGGATTGAACCTTCACGCCTTCAGGCACCATTGAAAAATCTATGTGGTCCGTCCCTGCGGTGAGCGTCTGAATGAGCATCAGGTTCTTCACCCTCGGAATCAGGTCTTCCACATCCTGCCAGTGGAAGACAATGAGAACCTCTGCGCTCTCCACGAACTCGGAATCAGCATCCTCAATGCACCTTATCTCGGCATCAGGCAGGGTTTTGCGGAGAGCATCCAGCTCGTTGCAGAACGATGTGAGGACCTTCACGGAAGGGAAACGGGGTGGGGATAAATAGATTATTGGCCGTGTTCTTCAATAAGTCTAACTATCTCTTTTTCAATTCTTCTTTCCTCTTCCACTCTATCTTCCATTATTTTTGATATGAAAACGATGGATTTTTTGATATCTGGATAAACATAGATTTTCATGCCGTCGCTGAGTTCCAGCTTCCACGGCTCCTCTTCCCATTTGTTTCCTTCAACCTCTTTATAATCTATTTTCAGTAACTTCATCGCTTTTTTTACTATTCCTTTGGTGCTGTCAAGGTCAATATTTACTTTGATTTCTCTACCATACCTGTGTTCCATAATCGCCTTACTGTTGTTATGTTTTAAAACAAAATAAATAATAAATACTACTATTCCATAGAAGGCATATATTAATGCAATCCCGGAAAGTGAGATTTCGTGTCCCAGAACGAAATGGGCCGTTGCGAAAATTTCATTCATACTAATGAATATTCCAATAAAGGAGTAGAGTATAAACCGAGTATAGATGTGCATTATCTCCTCCGTAGAAATCCAGACCTCTGGGTTTTTTTCATAGATGCTCGTCAAGAGAATGAACAATATGGCTACTGCAGCAATCCCGAAGAACAGAATGTGTGCAGGAAGTTTCAAGAATTCATAGGAAGGATCAACGGACATAGCATATATGGGAGAAACAACAATAAATATAATAAAAAATAAAAATATCACAACATCAAACATTTTCTTCTTTTTTTCAAGAACCTCGTTCACGTCCATGTTTTTAGTATGAAAAAATACTATTTATCCTTTTCCATCGAGGATTAAAGAGCCACCTCATTATCCAATCAGCTGTTTTAAAATCTCTTTTTCAATCTTCCTCTCCTCTTTTTCTGTGCTTTCTGTGATTTTATAGATGTGAATCCTCGAAACCTTTTTATTGGAGTTTATGGAGATACCCATGCCATTTTTCAGTTCAAACTTCCATGCCGGAACTCCTAACTTCGTTTCATCTTTTTCATTGTATTCTATTTTCAGGGAATCAAGAGCTTCCTTCACTATGCTTTTTGTATTTTCCATACCCGCATCAATGTTGTTGACTCTGCTGTTGCCATATCTCGTATATGCAATTTTTCTTGCATATGAAGTCAGAGGAAACAGACTTATAATCATAATTATAAGTATGATATAGTTTATACGCATAATTTCTGATGAAAATATATTATATCCAAGAAAAGCATACATTAAAAGTGGAAATTCGATAAACGCCGCCATAGAGATAAGCACCATATTTTTCATAAGTTTCTGTGCCATATCCATCAACTTTTCTGTACTTAACCAAACATCTCTGTTCTTTTCTTGTCTCTCATTCCACACAAAATATATCATCATGATTGCCATGAGGGAAAATATGAAGACAAACGAGGGAGACATCAGGAACTCATATCCGGGTTTTGCTGAAAGAACAAGGGGCATTGGCGAAATTATCAGGAAGAGGAATACGAAAACAGCAGTAATGTCCGCCTTTTTCTCTTCTCTTTTAAGATACTCCTTCTCATCCATAAAACCACAATGAATAAAACATATTTATCTCTTTCCACCCCAGAGCTTATCTTTACTGCCGGAGCGCATCACGGGCCCATGTTCATCTCATTCAGGAATGTCAGCACATCCTTGAAAACATCCTCGAAATCCGGCAGTTCCTTTATCTGATGTGTGAGAGACGCTTCCCATGCGTTTTTGAAGTATTCCTTCTTCGACATCAGAGCGCTCGGATTTCCCTCGATTCCTTTGTTTGAGAACTTGGCAGGCAGTATCTCCTCGACAGATGCCATACGCACCCTTTCTTTCAACATACGGACATCATAAAGGTCTCTCGGCCGGGTTCTTTCGAAGAGAGAGCGCACCTTTTCAGAGAATATCTCCTCAAGCGAATAGGCAAGGATGGCTCCATTCAGCCCGTCGGAATAAGGGTGCATTATCTTTTTCTCGGTCAGAGGAAGAAGGATCTCTTCACCGGCCGGCGCGGTGATGTCAAGTTTTATCTTCATGGGAGAGCCGCCCCTCCAGAGCATTTTGAAATACACTGAAACCTCGAAACCGTTGTAGTTGGAATCCACCTTAACTTCTTCCAAGAACGATATGCCGCTCTCATTCCTCGCCCTCACGACCGAATCCGAAACCATGTAGAGAATCCCATTGCGGTCCGTATCTCTCATGAGTGTGAAATCCAGATCATCCGAGAACCTGTAATTTTCGATATAGAGCTTCTTTATGCACGTGCCCCCTTTGAATGCCATCTCCATGCCGGAGAGCGCCCACAGCAGCCAGTTCTGTGCGTAATCCCGCTCTATCGTGGACTCCGGAACACCATGAAGTCTGGCCTTTTCTCTTATCTCTCGTGCGGGAATCATTCCAAACCCCTCAGTTCGCTCTCTTCTATGTTCAGGATAAGCCGCCATTTAGCTGATTTCTTCCCTTTTTTCGGCATTGTCGTGTCCAGCACAAGGTAGTTTTTGGTGTTGATACGGGGCAGTTCCACATCCACTCCGAAAAGTTCACATAGATAACCGAGTCTCCTGACAACTCCGCTGTTGTCCATCTTCACCGCATATTCCGCCAGTTTTTCAGCATTAAAACTCCCTTTTTTCAGTGCTTTGGCCACTTCAACTATGCCCCCGCAATACCGGGGTTTATCGAGACAGTCCACCATTGTCTTCTCCCTGTCCGTGATAAGAACCTCGCTGTCGTCAGACCACATCTTCCCGATTCCGAAGAACTTGTCCTCCTTTATTCTGACGATCCGGTATCGGACCCCGAAAACTTCGACATCCCGTTTTTTCTTTCTCCCTGTTGTCTGGATGAAGACCGTGGAGGGAATCTGCTCCGTAAGGCCGTGGTGGTGGAGAGCGCTCCAGTACGCTATTGCATATGGCTTCACGAGGACGGAAGCAATGACGAACTCGTTAAGGGTGTATCTACCTTTCTCGGCCTCAAGTGGTATTATCATGTATTTTCCCTTCTCTATTCTCTCTATCCATCCTCTTTTCTCCATCCTGTAAAGAAGCTTTTTGAGGCTGTCTCCCTTTATTCCCGAGGCGTCGGATGCTTCTTCAACCGTGAATACCCTACCTTTCTCGGCCAGTTTCCTGAGCACATCTATGTTTCTCATTCTAATACACCATAGTTGACATTCATGTCCACTTTGGGGAACACAATTGAGATTATTTAAAACTTTCCATCGATACTATTCGAACAAAAACATTATTTTTACCCACACCACGGCGTCAGTATGGCAGAGATACCTCTCACCGACTCATCCGGATTGTATTAGACCGGATATTTCCCTCTCAATTTTTCTTTCCACATCCACCATATGCTCCGGTATTTTCGATATGATAATTATGGTTCTTCCAAGCCCCTCTTTCTCAACAGATATCTTCATTTCTCCACCTACAAGTATGCGCCACGGAAGCGCTACGGGACCCTTTTTCTCAGGCACCTCATACTCGATGTTCAGGTTATCCAGAGCCTTTTTCACGATGTCTCGCATCTCATCAATGTTGACCGCAGAGGTCTTCATTATGCGCCAGTTGCCGAAGATGTTTTTCCTCTGCATCGGAGCCATGAACACCATGGCAGTATAGGATATGGGAACAAGCACACCGAGCACCGAATACATTCTAAAGGACTGTTCATCCACAATTCCTCTCTGAAGATATAGATACGCGATCATCACTCCTTCCAGATATCCGATAAATACGAATGCAATACCCATTCTCATCATTCCAAGTATGAGTCGGTCCATACCATCTCCCGAAATCCAGAGCATGTCATCTTTTTTCGAGAGATTATCTCTCTTTCTGATGATAATGAGTGCTATCGGGAGTAATAACACCACAATAACAAGGAATATGAAACTAACATCCGTTGTCATTAGAAGAGGTAAAGCAGTGATGAGCCAGACTCCTGTAACAAGACCGACAATCCTGTTGTGCTTCTCCTTCTTTTCCAGATACTCCTTCTCATCCATAAACCCGCAATGAATAAAACATATTTATCTCTTTCCACCCCAAACCTTATTTTACCCCTGCCATAGCGGATGGTATGGCCGAAGAGCGCGATGTTCAGGAGATGCTGAGGACCATCGGCGTGAAAAGCGTTGAGGAGCTTTTCAGCGATATTCCGGAAGAGGTCAGGATAGACGGGATAGACATTCCCGAGGGTATGAGCGAAATGGAACTCAGAGAGATGGCGAAGGAAGTGCTTTCAAAGAACACCACCATGGGCGAGATGCCGACCTTCCTCGGCGCGGGCGTTTACCGCCATTATCTTCCTTCGGCGCTCCGTGAACTTCTATCTCGCTCGGAATTTTACACCTCATACACACCCTATCAGGCCGAGATAAGTCAAGGCATGCTTCAGTCCATGTTCGAGTACCAGAGCCTCATGGCGGAGCTCACCGGGATGGAGGTCTCCAACGCCTCCCTCTACGACGGCTCAACAGCCCTCGGCGAAGCCGCGCTCATGGCAGCACGCATAACCAGAAAGAAGAAGATAATAGTGCCGAAGGCGATGCTCTGGGAGAAAAAATCAGTGCTGGAGAACTATGCCCACGGACCCGGCCTTATAATCGAGGCGATACCTTATGAGACCGATACCGGAAGGGCGGACCTTTCAGCCCTGAAAGAGATGGTGGACGAGGACACCGCCGCGGTCTACATCGAGAACCCGAACTTCTTCGGTGTTCTGGACGAGAGGGTGGACGAGTTCAGGGATATTGCGGGAAATGCGATGCTCATCGTGGCGGCGGACCCCGTTTCCCTTGGGATAATAAGGCCTCCCGGAGATTACGGAGCGGACATAGTCATTGCCGAAGGCCAGGGAATAGGGATGGCACCCAATTTCGGAGGCCCCCTTTTAGGTATATTCACCAGCCGGAAGAAGTATCTCAGGCAGATGCCGGGAAGGATAATCGGTATGACCGAGGACAGCGACGGAAGAAGGGCTTTTACGATGACGATGCAGACAAGGGAGCAGCACATACGGAGGGCGAAGGCGACCAGCAACATATGTTCAAACGAGGCATTATGCGCTCTTGCTTCGGCAATGTACCTCGCGATGCTGGGAAGGGAAGGTCTCAGAAAGCTGGCAAAACTGAACATGTACAAAGCAAGGGAACTCGCGGAGCGCATATCCGCGATAAATGGTTTCGAGGTGCCTTTCAAGCCTTTCTTCAACGAGTTCGTCGTGAGATACCCCACCGATTTCGAGAGCATACACGAGGCACTTCTGGAGAACGGAATACACGGAGGCCTGTCCCTGAAAGAGCATTTCCCTGAACTGGGAGAGAGCGCGCTATATGCAATAACAGAAACCACTCCCGCGTGGGGCGTCGAAAAACTGATAGAAATATTGAAAAGGTTTAAATGGGCCTAAGTCCCCTGAATCACGACGCTCTGAATTATTATGTTCACCTCTGGTTTGTGGAACTGCGGATTTATTTCTATGGTATCCACGCCGTTGATTTCATTTAGTATATCAAAGCCAGATATAACTTTCCCGAAAACGGCATATCCGGCACTCTGTGGGGTCGGGTCCAATATTCCGCTATTGTCTTTCATGTTCACGAAAAATTCAGATGTTGCGCTATCTGGATCACTGGTTCTTGCCATGGCAACAGTCCACTTTGTGTTGTGCAGGCCATTTTTCGCCTCATTTTTTATCGGAGGGTACGTCTCGATATGGGTGTTATTGGGATAATACCCACCTCCCTGAACTACAAAGTCCTTCTCAACCCTATGGAACAAGGTGCCATCATAGAGTTTGTTGCTTGCATATCTTATGAAGTTATCAACGGTTATAGGGGCCTTCTCTCTATATAGTTCCACTTCTATTGTACCCAATATATTTCCGTCCTCACTTCTTATATTTATTATTGCTATGAGATTATTTTCTTCTGTATTTCCTGAATCATCCTCCGTGGAATCCGAACCTCCATCCGTCGAATCACCTCCGTCAGAATTTCCATCCCCATAGTCTATACCTGCCCCGCTATCACTGTTACCCGCCATGAAATACACAGCCGAGCCCATCCCCGCTACAAGAAGGATGACTATGATTATCGCAACAATCAGTTCTTTTGCCGGCCCCGCCGCTTCGATGTTTTCCTCGCCCGGAATGCTTTTTCTTCTTCGGGACATGGAGCCTTCTTGATATACTGATATTTAACTCTATCCCATAGGGCAGAAGCTTTGCAGACTGCGAAATCTATTTATAGCGGCTCCGGATTGTGTGATTACCGACAAATTTCAAGGAGGAAAAATATGCACGGAATATCATCACATAAAGGATTGATGAAAGCGATTGTGGCACTTGCACTGGTAGCTCTGATGGCGGCAACGCCATTTGCGAGCGCACAGGCCCATACACAGCCTGCAACACGGGCTGATACAGGGGAGCTCGTACTTAGAGTGGCCATGCAGGACGATATCAAGACACTAAACATGCTGAGTGCCGGAGATGTCTGGACATGGAATGTCATAGGCTGGGTCTTTGATGGACTCACATGGCAGAACGCATCCAACAACGACCATGTCGAGCCATGGGCTGCAGAGTCGTTCCACCACGGGCCCGAGAGCACATGGTCCGACAAGCCATATCCGGATAACGACGACAACGATGACTATCAGAACTGGACTGTCAAGCTGAGGGATGGAATAAAATGGCACGACTGGGAATCCCAGACCGGAGATGACCAGTATGTCAAGGCACACGATGTCATATTCTCACTGAGGCTTGCAGCGGATGTTTCCAGATATGCGGGCGGCATAGATTGCGTTGTGGCAAGAGATGCTAACGGCAACATGATATATGGAAGGGACATATCGGACAAGATACCCGGCGGCATCTATAAGGGCCCGAACGGTGATTGGGCCGAGGGGGTGGATGTCAGTGACCAGACAAACTACGGAGACCTCCCCGTCGTTCTCGTTACCGCGGATTCCGACGATCTCACACTTCACTACAGACTTATGAAGACATATGCCGATTTCCCGATAGATACCCTCAATGCGCTCATAGTGCCCGAGAGGATATGGAGCACCCACATAGCTGACAAGCTTACATGGAGCGACCCGCAGGGGCTCATAAGCTTCGGACAGTACAAGTTCGATTTCTGGAACGAGCAGTCACAGATATCGAGGATAGACACATTCAGGGACTATTTCAGGCCGGAATACGACCCGATAACCGGTCAGCAGAAACCATACATCGATGGAATACTTTTCAAAGTGTATGGAACCACCGATGCTGCGGTCATGGCCCTTACCTCCGATGAGGTCGACTTTATTGCATGGGCAATAGACCCCGGTTTCATAGATACCATAAATTCAGACCCGCATCTCACACTTGTGAGGAATTCGGACCTCGGTTTCTTCTATGTGGCATTCAACATGAGGAAGCCCGAGTTCGGATATGCAGGATATGACCCCGATGACATACCTTCCGGCGGAGTTCCCACATATAATAATGGAAACTATACCGATGTGGGCAAGCCTTTCAGGGTTGCATTCGCACACATAATAAACAAGCAGTACATCGTTTCCAAGTTCCTTCAGGGCTTCGGAAGCGTAGGTACATCCGTCGTCTCACCCGTGAACTCCTTCTGGTACAACCCGAACATAAAGATATACAACTATGACCCAGAAGCCGCCAAACAGATACTGGACAAGCAGGGCTGGACGGATAAAGACGGAGACGGATGGAGGGAGTTCCCCAACAGGGGAGATGACGAGATAACTATGATGACACCTCCGGCCGATTACGACCCGATAAGGGCACAGTCCGGCCTTCTTATACAGCAGGACGCACAGAACATAGGAATAAACCTCAAGTCCGTTCCTACGAACTTCGGTACGATAGTCGAGCAGATAGGAACCCATCAGTTTGACATATACATGCTCGGATGGTCGATCGGAGGCCCGACAGGCTCCGCAACCGCACCCTGTGACTTCTTCGGATCCAGCGCCGATGGCGGAGGAAACAACTATCCGGGATACCACAACGAGAGCTTCGACAAACTCTGCGAACAGATGAACACCGAGCTGGATATAAACAAGAGAAGGGCAATAGACTTCCAGCTTCAGGACATAATCGCAGAGGATGTGCCCTACAGTGTCCTATATTACAGGGATGTCCTCGAGGCATACAACAACGAGTTCACCGGCTGGGTCCCGAGGTATGGTACCATATTCAACTGGTACTCACTGAAAGAACTGAAAGTTCAGCCTGAGAGCAACTACAAGATAGACCTTTCCACACCTACGGCGGTTAACGGAGGTAGCGATGCAACATTCACAGCCTATGTTACCGACAAGAACACCGGAGACCCCATATCCGGCGCAACCGTCACATTCTCCGTGGATGCGGGCAACCTTTCGAGCACAACGGTGACAACGGATGTCAACGGAAAGGCAGAGGTAACATACTCCGCTCCAAAACCGCAGAATTCTCTGGGAGTTACGGTCAAGGCCGTGGTGCACGACAGCACGAACAATGTGGACATCGGTGTGACCAAGTTCGTCGTTGTACTGCCTCCGAGCGAGATAACGCTGAACATAGATACGATACCGAAGGATACGATATCCTCCAATAGCGGCGTACCCACCAATCTGGAGATAAATGTGTATACCGGAAGCGGAGAGATGCTTGGCCCGATGGATGAGAATATGACCGGAGTCAGCATCAACATACAGATATCTCCCGAAGGTGCGTCCAGCACATATACGGGTTTCGAGAACGGTGCATGGCAGTATCAGTTCACGGGAGCGGCCGATGAAGGAAAGACCGCACAGTATACCATAACCATAACCGCCACATACAAGCAGGATAACACCACCGTCAGTTCTGCGAGCAAGCAGGTGACCTTCACGGTCATAGGTCCGGAGCCACCGAAGCCGACCACTGGCGGGAACGAAACTACTACGACAACCCCTGCGCTCGGAATAATACCGATGGTCTTCGCGGTTTCCTTCGCGGCGGTCGTATACACGGTATACAGGAAGAAGCGCTAAACCCCTTCCCTTTCTTTAATTATTTTAAAAATATCTGGAGAGTGATTCAATGAGGCTCCGAGAGTACCTAATAAAAAGAATGATTCAAATCTTCATCACGCTGATAGTCGTACTGGTAATGCTTTTTGTTGTTTTCAGAATGATGCCGGGAGATCCGGCTTCCATGGTCATGAGCCCGAAATTCACTGAGGAACAGAGGCAGCTTCTCAGGGCCCAATACGGCTTGGACAAACCTCTGTGGGAGCAGTTCGTTCTTTACATGAAGAACATGCTTGTTCTAGACCTTGGAATGTCTTTCTACTATTCTCAGCCGGTATTTGATCTTATACTGGTCAAGATCGGGCCTACCCTGCTACTTTTCGGTACGGCCATGGTGATAGCATACATACTGGGAATACTGATAGGCGCAGCCATGGCATGGAGAAGAGGAAGTAAGGGGGAGATAGCAGGAATAGCCGTATCCCTCTTTTTCTATTCCATGCCATTGTTCTGGCTTGCATTGATAATGTTATGGTTCTTTGCATCCCAGATCAAAATATTCCCAATCGGAGGTTTGGGTGGTAGTGACCCGAACAGCGGCCAGCCATATCCCTTCCCTCAGAATGTCAAGGATATTCTATGGCATCTATCACTTCCTTTGCTTACACTTACAATAGCCAGTCTTGCGGGGAACATCCTTCTGATGAGGAATTCCATGCTGGATACTCTGGCAGAGGATTACATCGTCACGGCAAGGGCAAAGGGAATTCCAGACAGGAGGATAATGTACAGACATGCAGCTAGGAATGCCATGCTTCCCGTGGTGACATCTTTTGCCATGGGTCTCGGGTTCATAATAAGCGGAGGCGTTCTGACGGAGACGATATTTTCCTGGCCGGGTATGGGACGAATGCTTGTGCAGGCCACATTGAACTATGATTATCCATTGGTGCAGGGGGTATTCTACCTTATCGCAATAATGGTACTCGTGTTCAACGCTGTGGCCGACATACTGTATGCATATCTGGACCCGAGGGTCAGGCTGTGAGGTGATATGAATGGTATCAAGAATTAAAGATAGATATAGGGATTTCAGAAAGGTCTTCAAGGAGAACTGGGCGCTCTTTAGCCAGAGCAAGCTCGGACAGATAGGCCTTTACATAATCATATTTTTTGTGATAATGGCTCTCTTTGCACCGGTGATACCGTATGCAAACGACAGAGACCCGGTCTTATGGATGGCCCCCGATCAGGATTTAATAGAGATCCAGCATCTTTGGGGGACGGAAGATAGCAATTATATAGTCACAGTGGCGGCAGGTACGGACGAGAATGGGAATGTCATAACATATCCCGTACTGGACAGGCCCGTCGGAATGTTATCCGACGGCAGTTCTCTCAATGAACTCAATGATGTGGGCATAAAAGAAGGAAACGGGCAGTGGCTCGAGTCCATATATCTGAGCACAGGCGATGTCGGAAAAGGTGTGGTTGACATAAACCCGCTGGACGGCTCTCAGATGCTGCCTGCTCTGGAGAATCCACCTAACGGACATTACTCTAGGATATCCAGTGCCATACCTTCCGGAATGGGGCCGGTCAATTCTTCCGTTGTGGTCTATGAGTTGAGGCCGGACGACGGAGGCCAGATGGGTCATGCAGGTAACATATACATAACGACAACGACGGGGAACATCATAGCATTAAGGGCGGTCGTACACTTCCAAACATCCGGCAGTGCTGACAATCTGTTTCCGATAGACTACTCACTTCTCTGGACATATCATGTGAATGACAGCATATCGGATTCGGTGGACATCTTCTACGGAGATCTCTTCAACAATTCGGACGACATGATTGTGGTGACATCCGACAACGGTCATGTACTTGCATTTAATCCCAACAGCGGGATACCGGTTTGGAGTACAAAAGTAGACGGAAGCGGTTTCTTCTCCCCCATATCGATACACGCATCCAACATGACCCTTCTCGCTTCCAGAGATGGTCACATATATGCTCTGGACATATACGACGGTTCCGAACTCTGGAACAGGACATATGACGAAACCATGACCTCGGCCGTGGTAGGTGACGCTTTCAGGAAATACTATGAAAACAATGCCCTACTATTTGCCGGGACAACTGACGGAAGCATATATGGCATCAGAGTCTATGATGAGATTTCCAATACAACGGGAAATACAACGGGTGCCGCTAAAAAGGCCGGGGACATAGAGCAGATTATTGACCTCCCGTCCGCCCAAGGGTGCCCTGTCGGAAGCATCTATATAACCGCATCGGGCAATCCTCAGATATTCGCAGGAACAACGACATATGCCCACGGACAGCCGACGGGAACAGGTGCGATGTACTGTGTGGATGTGGAAAAGGTCGGTACTGACAAAAATCCGATAGTATGGGACTATCCGAACACTGTCGGAGGAATAACATCAAGGCCGGCATACTTCGACAACAGGTATGTCTATTTCGCGCTCGATTCCGGAAGCATATATGCCGTGAAGATATCCGACGGTAACATCACATGGAGGGCCACCATACAGGAAGGTGCCCACATGATAACGCCTTTGGTGGCAACGCAGATACCGGGTGGAGACGCACAGTCCAAATATGTCACAGTGGCATCGGATGCCGGCGACATGTCACAGCTAAGTACGGACGGAAAATATCTGGCACCACTGCCGCCTACATGGATACAGAAGGCACCCAGCGGAAACACATACCTGCTCGGCACGGACGCATTCGGAAGGGACATATTCAGTCAGCTCGTCTGGGGTTCCAGAATAGCGCTCCTTGTCGG
The DNA here is from genome assembly GCA_964475625.1 of uncultured Thermoplasmata archaeon. Classification (GTDB taxonomy): domain Archaea; phylum Thermoplasmatota; class Thermoplasmata; order WALJ01; family WALJ01; genus JALTFR01. The sequence goes on from CAYYXK010000004.1 coordinate 16,644, forward strand.
TTTTGCGGCATCGTTCTTCTCGGTCATGATAGGTATCATAGTGGGTGTCGTCGCAGGGTACTTCGGAGGATGGGTGGATTCCGTCCTCATGAGGTTCACGGATGTCATTCTCGTCATGCCTTTCCTGCCTCTCATAATCGTGTTTGCTGCGGTTATGGGTCCAAGTATCTGGAACATCATCATAGCCATAACACTGGTGGGTTGGCCCGGAACAGCTAGAATAATCAGGTCGCAGGTTCTTTCACTTAAAGAGAGGCCTTTCATCGATGCGGCAAGGGTCACAGGAGCCAGCAATGTGAGGATAATGTTCAGGCACATAATCCCGAATGTCCTCCCGCTTGCTTTCCTGTATATGACCTTCTCAGTGACCAGTGCGATACTCGGAGAGGCATCGCTGAGTTTTATCGGTCTCGGAGACCCGACGACCATGAGCTGGGGTATGATGCTGTATACGATATCCCACGGATCGGGATATACATTGACTGCGTGGTGGTGGCTACTCCCGCCGGGGCTTGCGATAACATTCCTGGTTCTGGGCTTCTTCCTGGTAGGCAGGGCCTTTGAGGAGATAATCAATCCAAGACTCAGAAGGAGGCGTTAAAATGGACGAAGTTATAGAGAACAACGAAGTCGTTGAGGAAACGAAAGCATTCGAAGAAGCCATACCCTTCGAGGAAGGAGAGGACCACCTTCTGGAAGTAAAGAATCTGAAGGTATATTTCGATGTCCTCGGAGGAGAGGTAAAGGCAGTGGACAATGTGTCTTTCGCCCTCAAACCCGGTGAAACTCTGGGTCTCGTAGGAGAGAGCGGATGCGGTAAGACAACAACGGCTTTCAGCATAAACCGCCTTCTTCCCGATAACGGACACATAAAAGGTGGATATATCTTGTATAAGGGAAAGAAGATTGCCGAGAAGGAGGAAGAGATAACCGGTTTCATGAAGGACAGGAAGAAGAGAAAGATATACAAGGAAAAGGAGGCCATGATGGCGCCAATACGATGGAAGGAGATCGCCATGATCTTCCAGAGTGCCATGAATGCCTTCAACCCTGTCCATAAGATCGGGGATCAGATAGTCGAGGCCATCCTTGCGCACGAAGAAGTAAGCAAGGAAGAAGCAATGGACCGTGCAAGAGAGCTTTTCAAGATGGTTGGACTGCCTCCCGAGAGGGTCACGGGGTATCCGCATGAATTCAGTGGAGGAATGAGACAGAGGGCGATGATCGCCATGGCCCTCGCATGCAACCCGTCCCTTCTTATCGCGGATGAACCCACGACAGCTCTGGATGTCATCATGCAGGACAGGATACTGGCGGAGATCAAGAGGCTGCAGAAGAAGCTCGGCATATCCATGATAATCATAACGCACGATGTCAGTGTGGTGGCCGAGACGGCGGACAAGATGCTCGTCATGTACGCCGGAAAGATGATGGAATACGGAGATATCGGAGAACTCTTCCACAAACCCGCTCACCCATACACAATAGGTCTGCTCGGTTCTTTCCCGAGCATAAAAGGTGAGAAGAAGAAGCTGAAGTCGATACCCGGTTCCCCGCCGGACCTCGTGAACCCGCCGAAGGGCTGCAGGTTCCATCCGAGGTGTAAGCTTGCAAAGCCGATATGCATGGAAGAAGAGCCGCCTCTGGTAGAGATTGCCGAAAACCACTGGGCAGCATGCCATTTCGCCAGAGAGATATACAGCGGAGAACTCAAGGAGGAATGAACATGTCCGACAAAAATGTAGTGGTTAATGTCAAGAAGCTGAAGAAATACTTTCCTGTGAGAGGTGGGCTCATGAGCTCACTCGGCGGAAGCAAAGAACAGAAGTTCGTCCATGCCGTAGATAACATATCCTTCAAGATCCATGAAGGAGAGGTTCTTTCCCTTGTTGGGGAGAGCGGATGCGGTAAGACCACGACAGGAAGGCTTCTCACAAGGCTTGAAGATCCCACATCGGGGCATATATACTTCCATAAGAAAGACATAGCGAACATGGAAGGAAAGGAACTGAAGGCCTTCAGAAGGAATGTGCAGATGATATTTCAGGACCCGTATGAGTCTCTGAATCCAAGACTGACGGTATTCTCCACGGTATCAGAACCCCTCATAGTCCATCATGTGGGAGATACCATAGATGAGAGAGAGGACCTTGTGGCAAAGGCTCTGGAGGCTGCCGAACTGAAGCCCGCCATGGAATATCTCCACAGATATCCTCACGAGCTTTCCGGCGGACAGAGACAGAGAGTTGCAATAGCAAGGGCGCTGGCTCTCAGGCCGGAGTTCATAGTGGCGGACGAACCAGTGTCCATGCTGGATGTTTCAATAAGGTCCGGGATCTTGAATCTGCTGCTGGACCTGAAGGACAGATACAACATACCCTATCTCTTCATCACACACGACCTGTCCGTAGCAAGATACATGAGCAACAAGATAGGCGTGATGTATCTGGGAACCATAGTTGAAACAGGAGACAGTGAGGCCGTCATAAAAAATCCGCATCATCCATACACAAGAGCACTCCTATCATCCGTCCCGGTTCCGGACCCGCATTATGAGAGGGAAAGGAAGAAGATCAAGGGAGACCTTCCGAGTCCGATAGATGTCCCGAAGGGCTGCAGGTTCCATCCGAGATGCCCGTTCGCAAAGAAGGGTATATGTGACAAGAAAGACCCGCCGGTCATTGAAGTAGAACCTGGGCACACGGTTAAATGTCACTTCGCAGCAGACATACCGGCAATGGACGAACAGGCGGATTCAAGCATAGAGGAGAATATGGAACTCGGAGAGCAGCTTCTCAAAGAGACCATGAACACCTCCGAAGACGAAGAGATGGAGTTCGTCTGAACAAACCCTTTCTTATTTTCATATATTTTTTTATAAAAGAATATAAAATAGAAAGAAAATGGTTTATTGAAGGGCTTTTTCCAGAGCAAGGTCTTTTTTCCATTTCTCGCGGACCCAGTTCTGGAGTATTTCTATCTGCTCTTCGCTCAGGTGTCTGAACCTTCCCTGCATTTTCAGATATTCCCGGACAGGTACGGCAAGTTCGCCGTTTTCGTCGAGCTTGGGCTTGACATTTATCGTCATGTTCCCGTTCTCATACTCATAGAGGGTCCACATACCTGTTTCCACGGCCTTCTTCGCGACCTCCACGGTCTTGTCAGGTGGCGACCTCCACCCCGTCGGGCATGTGGCATAGACCTGTATGTACCTGAATCCTTTCATGTTCTTAGCCTTCTCAAGCTTGGTGAGCAGGTCATTGGGATATGCTATGGAAGCTGTTGCCACATAGGGAACATTGTGCGCTATCATTATCTGCGGCACATCCTTTTTCATCTCTTCCTTACCTTTGATGACCTTTCCGGCAGGGGTCGTCGTGGTCCATGCACCGAAGGGAGTCGAACCGCTTCTCTGGATTCCGGTGTTCATATATGCCTCGTTGTCATACATGATGTAGAGTATGTCCTCGTTCCTTTCGGCAGCACCGGATAGTGCCTGCATCCCTATGTCCGCAGTACCTCCGTCACCGGCTATTCCGACCACCAGTGTATCGTCTTTTCCGGAGGCTTTCAGAGCCCTCTTTATTCCTGCGGAGCAGACCGCAGTGTTCTCGAAGGCAACATGATGATACGGCACCTTCCATGAGATATTGGGATATGTTCCGCCGAAGACCAGAAGGCAGTTGGCAGGTGTATAGACAACGGTGTTCTTTCCAAAGACCTTCATGGCGTTTCTTGCGAATATTGCGGCACCGCATCCCGGACAAGCAGTATGTCCCGATGTGAAGAGGTCTTCTTTCGGCAGGTCGTGTATTGTTTTCTTCGTGCTCATGGGTTCACCCCCCTTGTTCCTATCCATACAACCTCTTTTTCCGCCTTTCCTTTCTTTGCTGCTTCGAGGGTCTTCTCGAACATCAGCCTGACATCTGAGTACATAACATCTCTTCCTCCTAGTCCTGCGAGGAATCCTATGACCGGTTTTTCCATTCCATAGAGCGCATTTCTTGTTTCGATGAAGGCCGGGCCTCCTGCACTATAAGATATGGATTTGTCATAGACTCCTATCGCATCCGCTTTTTCAGCGACATTTCTGAGCTCATCTCTCGGGAACGGTCTGAGGAACCTGAGCTTTACCAGTCCGACCTTTTTGCCCTCTTTCCTCATATCCATGACCACCTTCCTTGCGGTGGAAGTAACTGTTCCGAGTGTTATTAGGACCGCCTCGGCATCTTCGGTCATGAATTCCTCAATGAGTCCGTGATAGTCCCTTCCGAACTTCTTTGCGAATTCGTCATTGACCTCCCGTATGACCTTTCTGGATGCTTCCATGGCCTGTTCCGTCTGATACCTGAACTCCTGTATGTACTCCGGCGGAGAGAACACTCCTATCGCCATCGGGTCCTCGGGCCACAGGTGTGCATGTTCCGCCTTGTAATCCGGCAAGAAGTCATCTATGTCCTCCTGATTCGGGAATTCGACAGGCTCGTATGTGTGTGAGAGTATGAAGGCATCGAGATTCGGCATGAACGGCAGAAGAACTCTCTTGTCCTCCGCAATCTTGTATCCTTGAATTATCATGTCGAAGACCTCCTGATTGTCCTCAACGAACATCATCATCCATCCGAGGTCCCTCTGCGGCATCACATCGTTGTATTCCGCCCATATGCCTATCGGTGCTGCAACTGTCCTGTTCACAACGGGCATAACTATCGGGAGCCTGAGGGGGGCGGGTATCGCGAGTATCTCGTGCATGAGCGCAAGTCCCTGAGATGCTGTTGCAGTGAAAGACCTGATACCTGTCGCTTCCGCAGAAACCGTCGCACTTATTGCACTGTGTTCGCTTTCGACCCTCATGAATTCCGCAGTCATTATGCCATCGTTGACGAATTCGGATATATGTTCCACTATGAATGTCTGCGGCGTTATCGGGAATGCTGCTATGAACTTCACCTTGGCGCGGAGCGCTCCGTAGGCAGCCGCATAATTTCCACTTACAAGTTTCTTCATCGGCATTCTTATCACCTCTCCATGGTTATCGCCTTTGTCGGGCACTCATTCGCACATATCCCGCATCCTTTGCAGTAATCATAGTTTATAACTATGCCCTTCACATCCTTTCCTTCGTTCTCAGGCAGGTTCATAAGCATCTCTATCGTCCCTTCCGGGCAGTAGAACCAGCACAGCTTGCAGTTCACGCACTTGCTGTTATCGACAACAGGCATGAATGTTCTCCACGAACCGGTGTGATTCTCCACGAAGCTTCCGAGGCCGATAAGTCCCGCGTCTGTCTTCACTTCGAGGCCCAGTGAACCACCCACAGGGAATTCCTGAACCGTGGGAAGCCACTTCTTTTCCTCCGGATATTTCAGCGTTCCTTTGCATGTGCCCACTTCCGTCCGCTCATATGCGACCCTTGCGGCCTTTGCATTCTTTTCGGCGAGCCTTTCGCCTATTCTGGCTCCGAAGATATCCATTATTCCCTTCTCTATCGATTCAATGGAAACCGCTCCGGTCGCCTTTGCGAAAGCCCCCAGTATGGCACTGTTCGTTATCGGAGTACCGAGAACTTCGAGCGCAACTCCCGTGGCATCGACCGTGGCAGTCTTCACAGCCTTCCCCAGTTCTACTTCTTCCGGTTTCAATGCAGTATTTATTATCGCCATTCCGCCGTCCTTCAATCCTTTTGTAACATCCACAAGCTGCGGGAGTTTATCATCGAGAACGACCACATAGTCCGGTTCATAGACCTGCGTCTTTTCGTATATTTTTCCCTTGTCGACCCTTGCGAACGCCAGGACCGGAGCGCCTCTTCTCTCTGCCCCGAAGAAGGGGAACGCCACTGCGTAATTCCCTTCTATGAAGGCTGCGTCGGCGAGCGCCTGTGCCGCCATGACGGCACCCTGGCCGCCTCTTCCGTGAAACCGTACCTCGTACATGTATGACCTCCTTTTTTGTGCCTGAATACCTACTGCTCATAAAGCTTTTGCCAGAAGGCATGCTGTCCGTAATGTAAAACCGCCCCTTTTCTTCAAAACATTTATAAAGTGGAAAGGGATTAGGGCGTTCGTGGTATGATGGCATCCAAAAATAACGTTGATTGGATTGAGGCACTGGACGAGGAACTGCAAAAGACGCAACAGGAGATAGTCAAGGACATCTCTCAGACGAGCCAGAAAAAGATAGACTTCACAAGGACTCTGCTGGCGGATATCTGGAGGATATGGCTGAGGTTCAACAGAATAAACATAACATTCAAGATGGAGCCTGACCCGTACAGCTTCCTCAGATTCAAGTCATATCCCAATGAATGGGAACTGAAAGAGGATGGTGAAGTGGATTACGGCGCTCTCAACCATATCTCTCTTATCGACGTTTCCCCGGTCCAGAACAGGACAGGCGATTCTCTCAAGGTACTTTTCTACCCCAAGGACGGTGAAACATACATAAAGATGATATTCGAGTTCTGTGAGGGTGAGCACTACTATAAACTTGCGGGATGGAAGAGAATATTTGTCCAGTATATACTCTATGAAGCCCCCCTCAAGAAAGCGAAGTTGGACGACATCCACGATATAATGGGTGATGTGGTAAAGACATGGTATGAGTCCCATCTCAGAAAGAACAGGGACATAATAATAGACCACATAAGATCCAAATATGTAAAAGGGGAAGAATTTCCCCAGTAAAACCTCTTCTTCTCTGAGGCGATTTTTTTGAATCACTCCGTAAAGGAAGAAGCCAAAGACTGGATAAAGGACATAGTTGTTGCCGTTGTTTTGATAAGTGTCGTAATGGCATCTCTTTATGCATATACCGGACTCTGGCCTCCGATGGTCGTCATAGAATCCGGAAGCATGCAGCACAGTGACGATACCAGCTACATAGGGGTTATCGATACAGGAGACATCGTCCTCTCGAGGAAAACCTCTTTCTCTGAAATAACCACCTATGTCGAAGGTAGGGCCTCGGGATACAAGACATATGGCGATTACGGCGATGTTATAATCTACCGGCCGTTGAACAGGGATGTCACACCCATAATACACCGGGCGGTGCTTTATCTCGAATGGAATGAAACAACATCGTTTGATGCCCCTTCATTGAAAGACCTGACCTACGGTACCGATTATATTACCGACAGCGGAACATGGCATGGAATCCGCAGAGAGATAGAGATACGGGATTACGGCTATGAAAGCAAGGACCTCATCATTAGGGTGGACGGGCTCCTCAGATACCATCATTCTGGATATATAAGCGCAGGAGACCATAATGTTGCCAGAGGATACGGTGTTGACCAGAATACGGGCATCTGTCCCGAACCGATAAAGACCTCATGGATAATGGCAAAAGCGGTCGGTGAACTGCCGTGGTTCGGCCTGATAAAGCTGAGTTTCAGCGGAACATTGAGCAGCAATCCGGCACCATCCAACAGCTGGGTAATGCTTTTTATCTCCATAGCACTTCTACTCATCATACCGAGCATCGTAGAGAAGATATGGGACAGAATAAAGAAAAATTATGCTGAAGAAGAAAAAGAAAGCCCGAACGAAGGGGACAGAGGGAGAAATGAGCGCGATGAAGAGGATAAGGAAGAACAGTGATTTCCACGAAAGGTATTTAATCGGGTACTCCTTGGGTGGCATAATGAGGTTAGGACCTTTAATTGCATCTCTAATAATCTTTGCAGGAATATTTTCAGGCCTGCCCGTTTCGCATGCCGCGGTCAGCAGCAATGTATCTTTTCAGATACCGACGGAAGGAGATTGGATAATATCATCTGGAGAATCTATATCTCTTGAGGGGCAATCCGTGGAAATAAAAGGTAATGTGATAATTGAGTCTGGGGGATCTCTTACACTCCGGGCCGGTTCCACCCTGATAATAAATTCATCATACAACGGCGAATATGGGATATTCGTGGATACCGGTGCAACCTTCAATGTCATTGATTCCAAAGTCACAGGTCTTGAGAGGGATTATCGTGGAAAAATAGACTATGACCTTCATCAGGGTATGAACTTCATAAGTATTCCTTTTGAGAGAGAGAACAACAGTGTAAAAGAGGTTTTACAACCATTCGAAGGCCATTATTACAAGGCAATAATATATGATTCGTCAGAGAGAGACGACCCATGGAAGGCATATGTGCCTCCCAATATGACGGACTATGGAAACTATGCGGAGGAACTTCCTTTCTATTCATGGAATCTTACTGCATCCCAAAATTTAAAAGAAGATACACAGCCCCCATCCGTTCTGTTCACAATACCTGGAAATGATAGTGTCTCAGAGGTGGACCAGATGGTTTATTGCATATTCGATGAATCTCTGGACACATCACTGGTTCCCACTATACGACAGACAGATGGCATTCTCGTTGGTGATTTTCATTTCGAAGGATGGAGAAGCACATTTTCCAACAACGATACCGCAGTATGGAGTCATGTGGACTGGTTTGAAGACGATGATGTCACTATAGAGATATATGGATACCGCGATACCGCAGGAAACTGGGGGAATTCCAGCACATTTTCTTTTACAATATCTTCTTCATCAGACCCCCTAATATCTCGAACCTCCCCCTCAGAGGGTGAAACAGATGTTAGTCCGGACACAGAGTTCAGGGTTGTTTTCGATAGGAGCATGGATACAGCTCTGACCCCGAACATAAGCGACCTGTCGGACAATAGCACATGGACATTTCTCGGATGGGCATCCACAAATGTTACGGATGATACCGCCACATGGTCTCACAACTCGTGGCAAAGCGGCAGCCGCCACATCATCAAAGTATCCAACTATACGGATGCAGATGGAAATTCAGGGCCGGACCATTATGTGTTTTTCACGGTAAGAGATACGATAGATCCGTCCGTTATAGATTCTTTGCCATACGAAGGCTCGTTTTCCGTAAATCCGCTTTCCATTGTCAAATTGATATTCAGTGAAACAATGAACGCTTCCTCGGTCCCGATACTGATACAGACCGAAGGAACAGACCCCGGTAACTGGACATTCCTGGGGTGGAACACCACATATGAAAAAGATGATACCGCAATATGGTCACACGATGCATGGCAGGACATGGAAAACATAAGTATAAGCGTATCAAATTACTCCGATGTGAGCGGGAACACCGGCCCGATATATTCATGGTCATTCAAGGTCGGCGACCACAGACTACCTCGAATACGAGAGGTCTATCCACCTGATTTTTCCAGCGTCAATCCGAACGAACCCGTCAAAATCGTATTTGACAGCACCATGAATACACGAGAGATACCGGATATAAAAGACGACATGGGCACAGAATACACTTTTTCGGGGTGGGAAGACACATATGAGAATTCGGACACCGCGGTCTGGACACATTCCAATTGGACTGCCAACACCTCTTTAACCATATCCGTGTCCAACTATTCCGACTTATCCGAGATATCTCCCTTGGATGGCATATATCTGTATATGAAAAATCCATTTTCCTTGAACATCACAGGTACGGTGGATGCGTATCCTTCGGCTCATTTCTATGAGGGTTGGAATGCAATGGGATATCCGTTTCTCAATTCCGTGGAAGCAGCCAGTATTTTTTCATCGATAAACGGCGATTATGACATGATAAAAACATACAATGACACCGGTGCGGAAACATATCTTAATTCCACGGAGATGATGCTACCCGGAAAGGGTTACCTGATACACATAACCGACGAGTCTCTATGGGCGGTCTCCGCATATTCTCTTTCGGAACTCGAGAACCTGTTTCCTCGTTTCGGTTGGGCATACTCCAACGGCAGCTCAGGCAACATACAGAACAGCCTCATCGCAGGCTGCGGATATCAATCGGGGGATATGGGTGGTCTGGCAATACACTCGGACCTTGTAAAGGTCAGTTCAACCGAGTTCAGGAACGGATATTATGGCATGTATATTAAAGATTCGTCTCCCATAATCTCTACGAATACCATCCATAATTCCCATTATGCAATAGTTTCCGAAGATGCATCTCCCATCCTCTCCCAAAACACAATATTCTCCAACAGTGACGGAGGCATAATCGTCATACGGGGTTTTCCGATAATAGCTTCGAATAATATATATTCAAACATCGGCGATGGTATAGGCCTTTACAATTCAACGGCGATATTGGATGCCAATACCTTATCAGGAAACATTCGTGCAGGGATCCGTATCGTTAACTCCAGCGCAGAGTTGAAAGACCAGATAATACGCAACAATCACGAGGGCATATTCGGAAAAAATGCGAACATATCCCTGAAAGACAGCACACTGGGCGGAAACTATGTCGGCCTCCATTCTTCCGAATCATATATCAACATAAGTTCCAACGACTTTTCCATGGAAACATACGACATCATGGCGAGCAATGGAAGCACCGGAAACATAATCGGAAATACAATGTCGTCTTCGGATCGGGCCCACATATCATGTGATAACGGCTCAGCACCTTTCATATACGGAAATATACTGATATCCGGCGATACGGGAATTTATGTGAGTTCATCCCGTCCCGACATACAAAACAATATAATCGGACAGAACATAGGAAGCGGAATACAGGTTCAGAACAGTCACGAAGTGAATATAACTTCGAACACGATATCCAGCAACGGATGGGCCGGCGTATATCTGGACAGCTCTTCAGCGAATATAGAAAAAAATAACATATATTCTAACGATTTTGGGATAGCATCCTTCGGTTCTTCCCCGTCCATAATCAACAATACCATATCTTCCAATCGATGGTACGGAGCCTCTTTTGTGTATTCCGATGCGTTTATCGAAAACACGACTTTCATAAAAAACCAGTGGTACGGGATACTTTCCAGCTATTCCACATGCGAGATAAGGAACAGTACGATACGGAACAGTACATATCAACTGTACTTAACTCATAATTCAAGGACGGATGCGGTTAATTCGAGGATAAATGAAGAGAATGTGCACCTCGATTTCACTTCCGTACTTTATGTGGAGTATTTCCTCAATATAATGGTCAAAGACAGTATGGGCAATCTCATCAACGGTGCGACATACAGTATAACGGACCGGAATGGTGTCGCTATCGATTCCGGAGCATCGCACTACGGACATGCAACCGTCCCTCTCATCGCATATGTCTGCACATCCGCAGGTGTTTCCGATACATACAATCCCTATTCGATAACAGCACTCTGGGGAGATATATCGAAGCAGAAATATTTTTATCTCAACAATACGGTTTATGTCAATTTCTCATTTCCCTCCGTCGAATACAATGTGGATGAAGATTCGGAGACGAGTGCCATATTCGAAACGGATGAATGGTTCCCTCAATTTGAGAATGTCACTTTCGAGGTGCATTCACAGGAGGGTGTCATATGTTATGTGGTGAACGGAACAGTATATGTGCACCCAGATAAGAATTGGAATGGCATAGCTACGATAACAATAAATGCGGTAAAAAATACGAACAGTAGCGACAATTCATTCAATTCTTCCGTGATACTGTGGCAGTATCGTTTTGTTCTCAATGTAATTCCCGTGGATGACCCGCCTTCCATACTGGGAGAGCCACATGTATACATTTCAGGTGAGGAAACGGTGTTCTCCGTCACATATCAGGATATCGAGAACGAGGCCCCCGAATATGTACGAGTTGTGATCGACGGAAAACAGCACGACATGTATCCGGAAGATATGGGTGATACGAATTATGTGGATGGAAAAGCCTACATTTACAAGGCCCGGATTTCTCAGGGAGAGCACACTTACTACTTCCAGATAAGCGACGGCGTCAACAAAGTGTCCACGGAAGAAGAGACCACGAATGTGCAGTACACACTCGACATAGTCGCATATGCCATCTATTTCTTCATTCTTATGGGCCTTCTTATAGTTGTTTTTGTCGCATATCGTATCCGTAAGTTAAAGAAGTCGGCATCTCCGGAAGACGATAGCGCTGCATCACCGGGAAGAACCCCGTTTCTCATGGCCGGTCCGGCATTGGACAAGAGAATGGCCATAAGACGTACGGATGCGGGATTCGATAGACCGGAAGAGGAAAAGAACCCCACGCCGCACAGCAGCATAGACAAGATAACAAAATCCGAAGAGATTCCCGATGAGGACGCACCTTCGGGTAAAGATATGGTCCTTCCTCCCGTTTCATCCTCTTTGGAAGAAGAGCCCTCCGAGTCCGAGCCGATACCGGCGGAAGATGCGGAGAAAGAGCCACCGAAGAAGGAACCCAAATACGGGCACAAGAGATATCTGGAGCTGACAAAGAAACACAGGAAGATGCGCGTTCTCGTTGAGGATAGGGACAAATACAGGCTTTCTCCCGAGAGCGAAGAGAAGGATATCATGGGTCAGGAAGAGGATGTGGACGACATACTGCGCTCCATAAAAGGCGATTGAATTGATCGGGTTCATAGTCAATCCGATAGCAGGAATGGGAGGAAAGGTCGCACTGAAAGGCACGGACGGAGTTGTGCATGAGGCGATAAAGAGGGGTGCGGAACCCGTAAGTCCGGAAATTGCCATAAAATTCCTGAGGAACCTGAGATCACAGCCGGTTTTTTTGACCGCTTCCGGAAAGATGGGCGGATTCTATCTCAATGAGGCAGGTTTCGAGCACCGAATCGTATACGAAACAGGAAAAGAGACCACCGCCGAAGATACCAAGAATGCTGTCAGAGAGATGAAGCGCTCCGGTGCCGACATAATGGTATTTGTCGGGGGAGACGGCACGGCCAGAGATGTCGTTTCCATGCTCGCACATGATATGCCGATCCTCGGAATACCATCCGGGGTCAAGATGTATTCCTCATGTTTCGCATACTCGCCCGAACAGGCGGCGGCCATGGCCGATGCGTTCGTCGAGGGAAGGGCATCTTTCAAGGAGGCCGAGATACTTGACATAGATGAGGATGCATATCGCAGGGGCGAGTTCAGCGTCAAACTGTACGGAACTGCGAGGGTTCCATATATCGAAGGTGCACTGCAGAGCGCAAAGGCGGAATATTCCGGCGGGGATGAGGAATCCGCAAAGGAGGAGATAGCGGAATACATCGCAGAGGAGATGGAGCCGGATGTTCTATACATAATCGGGGCAGGCAGCACGACCTCCGCAATAGCCCGGAAAATCGGACAGGAGAAGACACTGCTCGGAATCGACGCATATATGAACGGAGAGCGCATAGCCGAGGATCTCGATGAGAGGTCGATACTCGGGCTTCTCGACACATATCCAAATGTAAGACTGATAATAAGCCCCATAGGAGCTCAGGGATTCATATTCGGGAGGGGCAACCAGCAGATAAGCCCCGAGGTCCTGAGGAGAATCGGAAAGGAGAATGTGATAATCGTTTCCACACCCGGAAAGATGGCATTCACTCCGGAACTGCATGTTTACACCGGCGATGCAGATACGGATGAATCCTTCAAAGGTTATGCCCGGATACTCACGGGATACGGAAGATGGAAGATGAAAAAGGTCATTTAAGTCTGTCCAGAGCATCTTCCACTATGGTTCTATGGTCGAAGGCAAGTTCGGGAAGCTCATTCAGCGGGAAGAAGCGCGCCTCTGAAGCATCGTCTCCGCCTTTCAGTCCCCCACCTGTCTTTTTCAGGAAATAGACCACACTCACGGTATGCCCTCTCGGGTCTCTTTCAGGGTCGGAATAGACACCCAGAAGACCGACTATCTCCGTTTTCAGCCCTGTTTCCTCCTGAACTTCGCGAACAACGGCCACTTCGGTCATCTCCCCGTATTCGACGAATCCGCCGGGGAGCGCATATCTTCCCTGAAAAGGCGGATTCCTTCTCTTTATCAGAAGTATTTTCCCGTCCTCAATGAGGACCCCGTCAACGGTTAGAGCAGGGTTTTTGTACATTTCATCACTTCAGCATGGGCATCCGGATGTCATTCTTCCTCGCCCAATCCTTCGCTATGTCATAGCCTGCATCGGCGTGGCGCACAACTCCGCTGGCAGGGTCGTTGTTAAGAACTCTGAGAAGTTTCTTCTCCGCAAGTTCCGTTCCATCCGCAACGATCACCATTCCCGCATGTATGCTGTATCCTATCCCGACCCCTCCGCCGTGATGCACGCTCACCCATGTGGCTCCGCTCGCAGTGTTGAGAAGTGCGTTGAGTATGGGCCAGTCGGCTATCGCATCGCTACCGTCCTTCATGGCCTCCGTTTCCCGGTAAGGGGAGGCTACACTTCCCGTGTCGTGGTGGTCCCTTCCTATTACAATGGGTGCATCGACAACGCCTTCTCTGACAAGGTCGTTGAATGCCTTTCCGGCCTTCGCACGCTCTCCGTGATTCAGCCAGAGTATCCTTGCGGGAAGTCCCTGAAAGGCCACTCTTTCCTCCGCTTTGTCAAGCCACTGTATCACATGTTTGTTGTCCGGGAACAGCTTTCTTATCGCATTGTCGGTCTCCATTATATCGTCCGGGTTTCCCGAGAGCGCAACCCATCTGAAAGGGCCGCTCCCTATCGAGAAAAACGTCCGAATATAGGCAGGAACATATCCAGGAATATCATATGCGTTATCTACTCCGGCCTTGTAAGCCATGGTCCTGAGGTTGTTCCCGTAATCGAAGACCTTTGAGCCGTGCTCTTTGAACCATACCATTGCAGGCACATGCCTCCTGAGGCTCTCATCAACCTCTTCAAGGTATTTTTTGGGGTCATTTTCCCTCAGTTCCGCAGCCTCTTCGTAGGTGTATCCCGCAGGAATGTATCCGACAAGCGGGTCGTGTGCCGCCGTCTGGTCCGTGACCACATCAGGCACTATTCCGCGCTTCACGAGTTCGGGATAGACATCGGCCGCATTCGCCCAGAGACCTATGCTTATGGCCTTTCCTTCCTTCAGGGCCTCGTCCTTCATCTTCAGGGCTTCATCTAGGCTGTCCGTCCATGTATCGAGATACCTGTCCTTTATCCTTCGATCTATGGCCCACTTGTTTATCTCAACGATTATGGCCACGCCGTTGTTCATCGTGACAGCAAGCGGCTGAGCGCCCCCCATCTCACCGAGTCCCGATGAGAGCACCCATTTTCCCGTTAGGTCGTGCTGCTTGAACTCTATCTGTGCCAGAGCACCCAGCGTCTCATATGTTCCCTGCAGAATTCCCTGCGTTCCGATGTATATCCATGAGCCTGCGGTCATCTGGCCGTACATCGTGAGCCCGCGGGCCTCCATCTCCCTGAAATAGTCCCAGTTCGCCCATTTTGGCACCAGCATCGAATTGACTATAAGAACGCGGGGAGACCATTCATGTGTTTTGAAGACGGCAACGGGCTTTCCGCTCTGAATCAGAAGGGTCTCGTCGTCCTCCATCTCCTTCAATGTCTTAACTATGGCATGGAACGAATCCCAGTTCCGGGCCGCCCTGCCCGTGCCTCCATACACTATCAGGTTCGCAGGGTCCTTTGCCACATCAGGGTCAAGATTATTCATAAGCATCCTCATGGGTGCCTCGGTCTGCCAGCTCTTACACGACAATTCGGTTCCTCTGGGCGCTCTTATCTCCATATGATTCACCGCCCGTCAATGGCATCGGGATTAAATCTTTTTGTCTTTGTCCGACACGATATCTGTTTTGGAGACGGAGCGGAACAGCAGCTTCTAATCATCGCTCTTCTGGATACTTGTTCATTTTCTTCCGAAAAGGGCCTTAAGTTCCGTTATCAGCATCTTATAGTTCAGTCCGAGATGAACCATGACTAAGAAGACGAGCAGGAAACCACTTATCGTGTGAAGCCTAGCTCCTTTGAATCCGTTCCCTACGGCCAACAGAATTCCCGTAGCCGCGACTATCAGGAAAAGCACGAGAATCATGAGAGACACAAGCCCTCTTACCTTTATCAGGGTTTTTCCGTTCATTGCCCCGCTTAAACCGGCCTTCTATATATCATCTCTGACCTCCGCAATCTTTAATACTCTCCTTCCCATCACTTTCCGGTGATGTCATGAAGATAAGGTCCCTCGGACATGCGGCTTTCGAAGTGGTGCTGGACGGAAAGAAGATACTGGTGGACCCTTGGGTGAAGGGAAATCCGAAGAGCCCGGTGAAGCCCGGAGAACTTGAGGCGGATATAGTGATAGTCACCCACGACCACGGGGACCACGGATTCGACGATGCCGTGGAGATCGCTAAGAAGGGTGCTACCTTCGTATCAATGTTCGAGATAGCAAGCAAAGCGGGAGAGAAGGGGGTAAAGGACGCAGTCGGAATGAACATCGGAGGCCCCGCCGTCATAAAAGGCCTGAAAATCCTGTTCACTCAGGCATTCCATTCGGGAACATCCAACCCATCGGGTGTTGTCGTCATAGGAAAGGAGGGCAGCTTCTACCATGCGGGAGACACCGGCCTTTTCGGAGATATGAAACTGATAGGCGCTCTTTACCATCCGAAGGTTGCCATGCTTCCCATAGGCTCGCACTTCACCATGGACCCTGTTCAGGCCTCATACGCTGTTAAGTTCATAAACCCCGAGATAGCGATTCCCATGCACTACGGAACCTTCCCTGTTCTGACAGGAAAACCGGAGAAGTTCAAGGAGCTCGTTGAGAAGAGAGCGCCGGAGACGAAGGTGGAGATAATGGAACCGGGGGAGTGGGCGGAGGTTTGAAACTTAATTTTTATATGTTTTCATTATCCAATTTATTGTTGATTCAATTCCTTTTGATAAATCGGTTTGGTGAGACCATCCCATGACAATACCTGCTTTCCTAGTGTCCGCTTGTGTATGTGGTGGTTCTTCAAGTTTTTTCTTGAATATTGGGTTCATTTTTTTATTTAAAAAATTATTAATTAATTCTAAAACATCCATTACAGTTGTAGATATTCCAGTTCCTACATTTATAGGATAGTTATACAGATTTTCCTCCTTAGCTTCCGCCGCCATCAGAGTAGCATCGACTACATCTTTCACATAGGTAAAATCTCTAGACTGTTTTCCATTTCCATAAACAATAGGTTGTTTGTCATTAATTAATTCATAAATTGTTTTTGGAATCAATCTCGGCGGCCAAATTTTAGGGTCATCCCTTGGCCCATACACGTTGAAGTACCTGAGAATGATAGTTTTGATACCATACAGCTCACCATATAGCTGCATGTATTTCTCTCCAATCAACTTTTGTACTGCATAATGAGAAATTGGATTCGGCTCCATGTCTTCCTTGAGAGGTAAGATTGGTTGTGGGCCATAAACAGATGAACTGGAGGAGAATACGACCCTTTCAACGTTTGATTTCCTCACGGCTTCTAACACATTTAGTGTGCCTTCTACATTCACCTTGTTTGTGATTAACGGATATTTTGTTGAATACCTGATTCTAGGTATAGCCGCTAGGTGAAAAACCACATCAGCATCTGAAAAAACTGTGCTTAGATTATCGCTCAATATGCTGATGTTAAAGAACTTAACCGTAGGAGTCTGTAGGTGCCTTTTAATATTTTCAATCTTTCCGGTAAATAGATTGTCCGCTACAATTACTTCACAATCTCTTTGAACAAGCACATCTAGGAGATGGCTACCTATAAAACCCGCACCGCCGGTAACCACACACTTTTTAATTTTTATCACCTCCATTATAGATGGGCGTCAATTTAGGCCTATCTCTGTGATAATTCCTATATATCTCCACCCAGGTTTTAGTTATTATGTTCTTCTTAAATGGCCTCTTTTCGCACCTAGAGATGAAATCCCCGTAGTTCTGAGCGTAGTCCACGAAATTGCCGCAATACCTGCAGAACATATCCAATAGTTCTTTTAATCTATCTACAGTCACATCCTTCAAACTCTTTATTCCCACGTCGTAACCCATAACTCTATCCATAGCACCTGCCACTCCACATGGATAATAGCCGTATTTGTTCAGCCCTATGCCACAGTAGGACGTTACCCAGCATCCTGTGGAAAAGTTTGAATTCCGATATTCCTTCGTATCCACAGGTGCCAGATTGAATGGGGTGAAATACTCCACCTTGCGATTTGTTTTAAAGGAGTATCTATCCACAACGATATTCTTTGATTTTGGCAACTTCTCTAATATTTCCCTAGTTTCCTTGGAATACCCGTTGTTGGTTATCTGTAAAATTGTCTCTGGTGAGAATTTGTTTATGTACTCCTCCAGTATGATATTCACGATCTCCAGAAAATCTGGATGAAGTGTGGGCTCTCCTCCCAGTATGTTTATGAGTTTCCACTTCCTGTTCAGTTCGATGCTCTCCCTAATGAACTCTCTGATCTGTTCCACGGTCATATAATCCTCCTTACTTGGAGCTTGGGTGCAGGAGCGGTTACAGGCAACGCATTTGAGATTGCAATCGTAGGTTATGTCTATTTCTATTTTCTCTAGGTTGGGGATGAAATCTATTCTACCATCTATTATCTCTCTAGGGCTGATCTGGTTTTTCTTATTTTTCAATGCCTCATACACTTCCTTCACTGCATCCAGATCCACCATCCTGTCAACGAAATAATTGATGAAGTCAAATCTGATTGGATTCTTGCTCCACTCTGTGAGAACACTGAACATGTATGCCTTCTCAGGGTCCTCAATCCACGTGTATTCTTTGCTCATCTTCCCAAAATTCGTCAGTTTACCATTGGCGTCTATTTTGACCTTAAAACCGTACTGACCTACACTTTCCAGAAGTGACTTTTTAAATACCTTCGGATAGAAGTAAAGATTGCTCCTTATATCCTCCGTATTTGTAAAATCAATCTTTATATGCCCCATATTTTCCAGAATCTCCTTATTAAGCGGTTTACCCACAAGCAGGTCACTGTTGTACATCTTGAGACGCTCTAGGATTTCGGACACGGCGTTTCTCCCAACCAAAAAATCGCTCGGATTAACCAGCATCACGAAAGAATCCAGATTATCTATGAAATAGTGCACCCCGATGTATACTGCCTCCGTATTTATGAGAGGTATCTTTGTATGCACATAGGTCACTCTTTCCTTATCCTTAAGAAATGACCATAGCAATTTATCCTTTGCATAATCCGAGTCAGTATTCATCACCAATATTCCGATTTCATCCATATCCTGAGCCTTTATGCTTTCGAAGAATCTAAAGAACTTGTGAATGTCTGTGGTCTCATCAATCACTGCCAGGATTACTATATCTTCACGTCTCTTGGGGATCGCCCAGACATAAAATGAACCGTCTAGGTCAAAATTCTCCCTTTGGATTTCCGGAATTATTCCTTTTTCCACCCGGTCCATAATTATGAACCACGCGTACTTGCAAGCTTTTCTGTAATTTGGAGGATGTATGTAAAAGGATCTTCTATCACCTCCGCGGAGGGAGACAACGTTGGTTTTTTTCTGAACCTCATGGAGAGCATGATACCAGCCCTGCTTGAATTTTCCATCGACAATCTCATTAGGTAGCGGCAAGAGGGATAGAAGACGGGATTTGTGAATGAGCGCGAAGCGCACCTCGGGTTTGTATCCTCTTAGCGGTGCGTGATAATCTACAAATTTAACGTTTGCATCTTTGTAAATATTGAAGCCCACGGATACTGCGTTCGGATTATGTTTGAGGGCTTTAATCATATCGTCTAAGAATGAGTGAGTGTAATCCTCCCTGTCTATCAGCACATCGCTGTCCATCTGAAGAATATAATCCCCTCTGACTTTTTCGAATGCATAAACCTGTGGAGTTATGGGTATGCCCTCTACTGTGTGTGTGGCCTTTGTTTTAACACCGAACCACCTGTAATTTATCTCCTCTACATCCTCATCAGGAAGTTCTATGTAATAATCTATTAGCCCATCCCTTATGAGGGGTATTGACCACCGAGTATAAACTCTCTAAGTCCCCTTCCGCATACTCTCTGAGGTAGTTTCCTTCCTTTTTGTCTATTGCCAGAACTCTCTCGTAAAATATATCGGGACTCGAAAGCTGATGTACTATGTGCTTGAGCTGTGCGTAGAGGGTCTCATTTTCCTGCGGGCAGGCCTTGATGAGTAGAGTTACTTTCTCCCATGGATCTTTCAGATGAATTGTATTTTGACTGATCTCGGGGGCTATATCGTACTTTCCATCGCACTTGGTTTCTATCGAATAGGAATCAACATAGGCACCTGCCTTAATTTGTTCCCATAAACTTTTTTCATTGATTTGGTCTAGCGGAATATTGCTTTCAACGCCATTCTTGGAGTTATATTTTTCTGAAAAGCAATCGGGAAATGTCACCGCGAAAAATAGTTTTTTAAGGAAATCATAGAAACCTTCTAAAAGAGGGTGGGTTAGGTTGTTTATCAGACTTCTTTTAGTACGGTGGTACTCCCCCTCCGAGAGATCTGGATACTTAAGATACAAATATGCCCTCGCTGCGCTGTTGAGGAATAGATTGTCGCTGTATGGAAGCATCTCATAGTCTATGAACTTTAATACTCCGTTGGACCTAATAAAATTTTTATGATGTGTAATGCTCTTAAAAACCAATTTTCTTTCCCACATATCTCTTAGAAAACTGATAAATTCATCTTTGGTTATTCTCCCAACCCCCTCGTTTGGTTCATAAGGATATTTTATTACGTAAACATCATCGATCTTAATTACCTCTATTGGATAGAAATGGATTGCATTCTTTAAGGCATCTGCCTTGTTGACCATGTATAACAGGCCATCTATCTCTCCATAGTTATTGTTGGATTTTGGAATATGAACCTTGTACACGTACCTTCCATTGTGGTACACAACACCTGAGAAACCTTCTCCAAGATAGTGATAATCCACATCGTTATATTTCTTGAGAAGTTCTAGTGCTTTTTCTGACCTGGAATTCTCACGCCACCCCACCTCTTTTAAAAAGTAACGATACAGCTGTTTTCTCGACATCTCATATTTCAGATTTTTCTTATTCTCTGCGGTGGTTTCCCCATCCAAATTGTATACTGAATATATCAGCTCATCTGCTATATATATCTTGTATCTGTCTTTGTTCAGAAGTAAATCCACGAGATACCAGTGGTCCTCAGCACTTTCTACATCTCTATATGTGATCTCGACGGATGGCTTCACAAACAAATTGCAAGAGGGAAGCTCATCCTCAAGTATGCCTCTGGCCATGCCTTCAAGCCTCTTTCCCAAGTATTCAAAGTCCAGTAACCTCTTGTCAGCTCTATTTTCCCTTATGATCCTGCCACCGGATGACTGCTTATTTCCTGTGAGTATGACATCTGGAGAATATGCATCCATTATTTTTTCGATATCGGAAAGTGCGAACTCGTATGCTATGTAATCATCTGAATCCAGCCTACCAACATACTCAGCCTCGGGCATATTCTCCCTGACATATTTCAGTATGAAGTTTCTAATGGCATAAACTCTGCCAATGTTTGCTTTAATGACCATTATATGTTCATCTTCCAGAAGATCCGAGCATATCTCCTTCCAGCTATCTGTTGAGTTATCATCTACTATGAGCAAGAGCACATCCCTTCTAGTTCCCTTTTGATTTAATACGGACTCAATCGCCCTCCTCACCTCCGGTGCGCCATTACGAAGTGGCATACCGATGACTATTTTTCCGGGATTATCTCTCACCCTCATACTCATATCCAAACAGCCTCCTGGCGCGTTCCAGTGATTTTTGAAAATCCTCCTCGGAGAAGTGGCTTTTCCATTTTTTGTAGAATACATCCAGACCCAATTTTTTCATAGTTCTGTTCGCCGTGACCCTGTTGGGTGAGTCCGTGTGATGGAGAACCATAACCTCGGGAATGATTTCTATTTCCACATCCTTTTTTTCCTTCAGGTAATTCAACAATTGGATCATCAGATCCCTGTCAGTTGCACTGTAAAGCTCCTCATCAAATCCACCGATGTTCACGAGAATGTCGAGCCTTATGCACATGTTGCTACCCTGAATGCCCGGATTTCCAACGAAAAAATTCCTTGGAGTTAAATCCTCTTTTGTGAATGCGAGAACCATGTTCTTCTCAACCCACTCAACATGCGGAAATACGGCAACTGCATTTGGATTTCTTCTTAGCACTTCTCTGCAGGTGCGGAGATACTCTGGTCTATATTCGTCATCGTCATCCAGTATGGCTACGAAGATGCTCTCAGGTTCATATCTTTCTGCCAGACAGTATATTGCCGTGTTCCAGGCACCCGTGCCGGAATGGCCAGAGGTGCGGTTGTTCTTCAAGAGAGTGGTTCTGAAGAAGTTTTCGAATGGTAATGTTTTCTTTTCAGAGAGATTTTCATGGGTATCCAGAAGGATTTCTTTCCTTAATTTCTCCATGACCTCCTTGATCTTGGCATATTCCACTGAGACGTCCTCCCCTTCTGGTATGGGATTGTCATCCACAATAACAACTTCAACAGGATTGATATCTTTTTGCAGATAAACCGATTTAAGAGACCTATAATCTAGGAGATTGGTTCTGCCATTGCTCGTGGCCATCACAACTGCAATCTCTCTCGGTCCATTTGCATTCATCCAAGTATCACCCCTATGTGTATCTTCAACCTGTCAATGGTGTACTTTAATCCATCTTCAAATCTCCATCTTGGTTCAAAATCCAAATCTCTCCGCGCCTTCTCATATGTTCCATAGTAGCCCTCAACCTCATATTCACGAGACTCTACAAATCGCACACCCATATCCTTTTCTATATATCTAGAAATTAGTTCTGGCACTTCCTCGAGCCGGGTGGGTGTTCCTGTACAGATATTGTATGTCTCCGCTCCATCATATTCGTTGGAAGACATTCTTTCTATAGCATTTACGAATGCATTGACTGTATCATCTATGAAGGTAAAATCAAAAAATTTGTCTTTACCATATATTGTAATTTCCTGATCTGTGAGCGCATTGAGTATGAACTTTGGAATTACTCTATTGAAGATATCTCTCTCGTTACCGTACACATTTGACAGCCGGAATATCACCCTCGTAATTCCATACTTGCTAGAGAACTCTCTCACCATGTTCTCTCCGTATATTTTTGTGGTCGCATAGATGTTTATGGCAGAAAGAGGTGCAGATTCGGACACAGGAAATATTTTTGGATTTCCATACACTTCCCTGCTACTTCCAAAGATGAACCATGGTTTTTCCTTCATATTTGAGATTGCTTCAAGTATGTTTTTTGTCCCTCCTAGGTTTACGGAGTTGCACAGCTCAGGGTTTTCCTGGCACCATATCACACGGGAAACGGCTGCAAGATGCACTATTCCGTCAGGATTGATGTCATTCAGAATCTTATGTATGTCTTTATCCCTGACATCTGCCTTTACATAGTTCACCCTGTCTTTGAAGGAGGAAATCTTCTCTGGTTCGTCCAGAATGTCGAGGATATGTACTTCGCACCCTTTTTTCAGAAGTTCCTCTGTGAGATTCGAGCCTATGAATCCGGCCCCACCTGTTATTAGG
The DNA here is from genome assembly GCA_964475625.1 of uncultured Thermoplasmata archaeon. Lineage (GTDB taxonomy): Archaea > Thermoplasmatota > Thermoplasmata > WALJ01 > WALJ01 > JALTFR01. The sequence goes on from CAYYXK010000004.1 coordinate 40,076, forward strand.
ACTTTTTTCATGATCTATGTCTCCTCAGATAAGGAGTTACGGGTATGGATATGTATGATAACGAGAGATGATATAAAAAATTTTCTAATGGTTAGAAATTTCCACCAACCTTTAATACCCTCTCCTCTCTTTTCATCCCGCACATGACAGGCTCATCGGATATGTGGAAGCGCTCCCGGAAGATTGCGGAGCGAATAAAGAAGGAAAATGACTTCCTGATAGTCACGCACATAGATGCGGATGGAATAACCGCCGGAAGCATAGCTGCCGAGACACTTCGGAATCTGGGAAAGGACTTCGAGATACGATTCCTGAAGCAGCTCGACCCTCTTACGGTGCAGAGCCTGAAGGAGGACGGGAGATTGCTGTGGTTCACGGACCTTGGTTCAGGGTCCGCGAACATGATAGGCGATGCCATCATCACCGACCACCATGAGCCTGTCCTCGAGGTTCCGAAGGAGAAGAGAGGTGACATTCTTGCATATGCCGATGCAGTCGGAAAGGCCACCGAGTACCACCTGAATCCCCACCTCTTCGGATACAACGGCTCCACGGATTTAAGCGGTGCAGGGGCGGCATTCATGGTCGCATATTCCGTCTCGAAGAAGAACGCGTACCTCTCGGCCCTTGCGATAGTCGGAGCGGTGGGAGACATGCAGGCCCTGAAGACCGGCAGGCTGGAGGGACTGAACCGGGAGATTCTTGACATCGGAAAGAAGGCCGGAGTTCTCGAATGGAAGATGGACATATCCCTCTATGGCCGTGAAACAAGGGAGATACACCGAATGCTCCACTACGCCAGCGAGCCGCCCTTTCCGGGCATAAGTGGGGACGAAGAGGCTGCCATAGCCTTCCTGCTTGAAATAGGCATAGACCTGAAGGACGACAGAGGGGAATGGCGGAGATGGACAGACCTTGCCGACTGGGAGCGAAAGCGCGTGATAAACTCGCTCATCAATCTCATGCTTGACTCGGGCTACGATGCGAAGGAGGTACGGAGCCTTATATCCGAAGTGTATTTGCTCACGAAAGAGGAAGAGGGAACGGTGCTCCACGATGCCAAGGAGTTCTCCACCCTTCTGAACTCATGCGGAAGGTATGGTTTCGGAGACATAGGCTACCGGGTCTGCGCCGGGGACCGGGGTGAATATTTCGAAAAAGCGATGAGCCTTCTTCAAGGTCATCGGAAGATGCTCGTGGAGATGCTGGGTTTCATCAAGGACGGAGGTATAAGGGAGTATGGGAGCATACAGTACTTCCACGGCGGCGATTCCATACCCGAGGAGATAACCGGAACCCTGGCGGGGATGACCCTCTCCTCAGGAATGGCAAGGAACGATATGCCTATTTTCGCATTTACCACGAAAGATGACGGGAACATCAAGGTATCCGGAAGGGCCACTCAGTCAATGGTCAATAAAGGGCTTCGCCTCGATGAGATAATGAACAGGGCATCGGAAAGACTTGGCGGTGCGGGCGGAGGCCATGATATTGCGGCAGGTGCGACGATTCCGCAGGGCTCCGAGGATGCTTTTTTGAAGATTGCCGATGAGATGGTAAGGAAGCAGATGAAGAAGACAAATTAAAACAAAAAACCCATATACCATGAGGCAATATAGCTGGCTGAAGAAAGAGAGTTGGTAAGATGCCAAAAGCACTTAAGGTCGGTATAACAGGGCTCCCACAGGCGGGGAAGACCGACATTCTACTGAGGGTAATCGGTATGCTCGAGAGCGAGGGCCTGAAGGTCGGCGGAATGATAACCGAGGCCATATTCGAAGGCGGTAAAAGGGTCGGGTTCAATATAATGGACTGGGAGACCAAGGAGAAGGCTCTGATGGCACATAAGGACATAGAAACGGAAACAAGCCGGATGCGGGTTGAGGATTACGGCGTCGATGTCGAGGCGATAGACCGCATAGGTGTGCCGGCAATAATGAAGGCGATAGAGAATGCGGATGTAATAGTAATAGACGAGATAGGCCGCATGGAAGTATTGAGCCACGAATTTGTAAAGGCCGTAAAAGAGACATTCGATATGGATAAACCGCTTATAATCACTCTGCACAAGAAATCAAGGAACCCATTGCTTCAGGACATAAGGAGAAGGGATGATGTGCGCATACTCGAAGTCACTCCGATAAACCAGAGCATACTACCTTACAAGATTGTGAAACTCGTAAAGGAAGAAATCGAGAATCTGGGGACACTTCAATAATAGAATGGAAAAAGGTTTCATCTCTTAAGTTTTTTAACGATTTCCTCTGCCAGATAGATGAAAGCCTCATCCACATGGTCGCCGGTCTTGGCACTCGTCATAAAGTATTTTCCGTTGTTCATGTCGGCCAGCTGTTTGAGTTCCTCCTCTCCGAACTGAGCACCGTCTTTCAGGTCCCATTTGTTTCCCAAAAAGACCACGGGTATGTCTTTTTCAACCACGGATTTTATCGTACCGACCCAGTCAGGCATCGCGTCAAGAGTTTCTCTGCGGGTTATATCCGTGACCGCTATCACCGCATTAGCACCGTAGAAATAGGATTCCTTCAGCATCTGTCTGAAACTGGGCTGTCCCATTATATCCCAGACCATGAGAACAACACCGGTCCCATCCTCAAGTTTGACCTCCTTCTTGCTGACTTTGGTACCGATGGTAGTTAGGTATTTATCATCGAACTTGTCCATTACGAACCTGCGTATCAGAGAAGTCTTTCCGACTGCTGGCTCCCCGACAAGGCATATTTTCATCTTATATTCCTTTGGCATTTTCTTTCCTCCATCGTGAGATAATCCTAAAGGAACATAGCTCTGAACTATTTAAAATTAACCGATACTAGGCCGGAATTCTCCATGCCAAAACCTTTATTCACTCCCGATTTTTCCCATTTCCATGAGGCCGAAGATAGATGATTCATGCTTTGTGGCTCCCAACGCCACCATAATCGGAGATGTCGAGATAGACGAAGGATGCGGAGTATGGTACGGTGCGGTCATCCGTGCCGACCTGAACCCGGTGCGCATCGGAAAGGGAAGCAATGTGCAGGACAACTGCGTCATACACGTGAGCGCCGAGAACCCCGTCGAGATAGGAGAGAACGTATCCGTCGGGCATCTTGCGATGGTGCACGGTGCCAAGATAGGGAATAATGTGATAATCGGGATAAACGCAACTGTTCTGGACGGTGCCGAGATTGGCGACAACTGTATAATCGGGGCCAACGCGCTGGTTACTTCGGGAATGAAGGTGCCGCCGAACAGCCTTGTCCTGGGAGTCCCCGGAAGGGTCGTCAAAACCGATGAGAGCGGTGAGAACTTTAAAGATGCATGTATAAAGAATGCCACCACATACCACAGACTGAGGGACGAGCACAGGGAAGGAAAGCACGACTTATGGACGAAAGATTAAATATGGCAGAGAGATGGAGAAAAGGTGAGTATCATGCATAAGAGATTGTTCATACCCGGACCGACGGAGGTGGACCATGAGGTCCTCATGCAGCAGGCAAAGCCGATGATAGGACACAGGATGGCCGAATATACCGAACTTTACACCGGCATAATAGATAAGCTGGGAAAGTACTTCAAGACCGAGCGGAACATAACCGTTCTCACATCGTCAGGCACACTTTGGATGGACATAACCGCCCGCAATCTCGTGGGAAAAAAGGCCCTTTCGGTGGTGAACGGCGCATTCTCAAAAAGGATGTTCCAGACGATAAAGGACTGCGGAAAGGAGGCCGATATGCTCAGCCTCGAATGGGGAAAGGCGGCAAAGCCGGAAATTGTCCTCAAGGCCATAGAACAGGGCGATTATGATGTCGTGACCCTCGCGCAGAACGAGACATCCACGGGTGTGCGCAGCCCTGCGGACGAGATAGGAAAGGCCATAAAGAAGGAGTATCCGGACATCATGTATGTGGTGGATGCAGTATCTTCGGCAGGCGGTGACCTTCTTCTGCCGGATGAGATGCACACGGACATAATGTTCTTCAGCTCTCAGAAAGCGCTCGCCCTCCCCCCGGGACTTTCGATAGGCATCGTATCCGATGCTGCCATAGAGAAGGCGAGGGAGATACCGGGCAGGGGGCATTATACCAGTCTTCCCGCGATATTCGACTACTATGCGAAGAAGAAGCAGAATCCGGCAACCCCCAATGTTTCCCTGATGTACGCGCTCTCCTACCAGCTTGACAGGATGCTGAAGGAAACGCCCGAGGGAAGGTACGAGAGGCACAGGGCAATGGCGGAGATGGTGCGTGAGTGGGCGAATAAGCACTTCGAGATGTTCCCTGAGCAGCGCTACGAATCGGTAACTGTCTCCACGATACGCAACACACAGGGAAAGAGCGTCGCGGACCTGAACAAGGCTCTGGCGGAGCGCAACATGGCGATCTCCAACGGCTACGGCGACCTTAAAGAGAAGACATTCAGGATAGCCCACATGGGCGAGCTGACACCCGCGGACATAAAGGAAGTGCTCTGGCACATAGATGATATCTGGGAACTGTGAGGTGCATACATGGTTGAGATAAGGCCTTTCAGAGCCATAAGATACACGGACAGAGCCGGAGATATGGAGAATCTGATAACCCAGCCCTATGACAAGATAGATTCTGAGATGCAGGAAAAATACTATTCGAAGAGCGAGTACAACTACTGCCGCCTGGTACTTCCGAAGGAGGAGAACAGGTACGAGGTGGCAGCGAAGAGAGTGAAGGATTGGATGGAATCGGGCATACTGTCGAAGGACGGTGAGCCCGCGCTCTACATTTACTTTCAGGATTTCGAGGTTCTCGGAAACAGATACACCAGAAAAGGCTTCATCTCGGCGGTGGCCCTCCACCCGTTCAAGGAGAAGATAGTGCTTCCCCACGAGAAGACCCACAAAGGGCCGAAGATAGACCGCCTCAACATGCTGAGGGTAACGAAGAAGAACCTTGAAGCCGGTTTCATGCTCTATCCCGATGAGGAGAAAAGAACCATCCCGATACTGGAAAAGGCCGCAAAAGATGAGCCTCTCATCGATGTCACGGACGAATACGGCGTCCGCAACCGAATATGGGCCCTCACCGACCTCGATGATATAAAGGCGATTCAGGATGTCATCGCACCGGAACAGGTCGTAATAGCCGACGGCCACCACCGGTACGAGACAGCCGTGACATTCAGGGATGAGATGAGGAATAACGGATACGAGGGGAACGAGGCCTTCAACTTCCGCATGACCCTCATGGTGCCGATACAGGACGAGGGGCTTGTGGTACTCCCGACACACAGGCTGCTTCTTAAACAGGGTCTCACGGATGCCAATCTCAGAGAGCTTTCCAAGTATTTTGAGGTGTCAGAGATAGAGCGGGACGAGGTCGAGACATTTTTGGAAGCCTTTGCAGAGGAGAAGGCATTCGTGGCCTACGACGGGAAACATTTCTACGGAATGGCGCTCCTCGAACCGGAGAGAATAGAGCGGTTCTTCAAACCGGAATACAGCAATGAATACAGGAATCTGGATGTCGTCATACTCAGGGATGTCATATTCGAGGGAATAATGGGTGCGAAGGGTCTGAAGATAGACGAGAGTATCGCATACGAGAGATGGATCGATGATGCCATAGCAAGGGTTGACTCCGGCGGGGCAAAGGCCGCATTCCTGATGAACGCAACCGGAGCGCACGAGGTTCTGGCAGTGGCAAAGAACGGAGAAAGGATGCCTGAGAAAAGCACCGACTTCTACCCGAAGATGGTATCCGGAACCGGAATGATGGACCTTACGGACCGACTTTAACCGATTACTCATTTCTTTTTTCTTTATCGGACAGATATCTCCACGCCCTGTGTGCTCTCTGGAGTGCCGTGAAGTGTCCGGCCACTGCGAACCATATCATCATAAGTTCCAGAAATGTCGTCTCATATCCTGCTATGACGGGCACGAATCCGTAGATCTCGGAGAAATACTGTATGAGAGAGAATAGCATCAGAAGGACGAGTCGGTCGGCTCTTCCGAGTATGCCTCCGTAATCCCGCCCCGCTCCGACGGCATGAGCCTGTGTTCCCATATAGCTTGCGAATATGACGCCCATCATGGCTATCACTCCGATTCCAAGGTTGCAGTACACGGAAAACGCTATACCTCCGAGCATGAACATATCCGCATAACGGTCGAGGACATGATCCAGGAAATCCCCTCTTGCAGATGCAATGCCTTTCAGTTTCGCAATCTTACCGTCCATAGCATCGAAAAATGCATTCAGGAGGACAAAGAGGAATGCGAGAAAAAGATAGTTGTGACTCACACCTGCCATGAAGAAAAGGAATCCCGCCACCATGGAGGATATGAATGCGAACCATGTCAGAGTATCGGGGTGAAAGTACAGGAACGGCTTTGAAAGCGGAATAAGCACCCTGTCCGCCTGCTTCCTGTATTTGTTCAGTACCATTCCATTATCACCTCGCTCCAGTCTATCTTACCTGGTTCGTATCCCTCCGCATTTCCCGAAAGGATGTCGAATATGGAAGCGACAACATCGTCAATGCTTTTTTCCGTGGTGTCTATCTCATATATCGGTTTTCCCGTTTCAAGAGCCTCTTCCAGTATTATATCTATGGCCTCCGCCTCAAGATTTTCCATTATTTTCTCCTCGCCATACCCCCTTGGCATCAACCGTTCCATAAGCACTTTGGGGTGGCATCTCAATATTATTATGACATCAGGCTCCAGAAGATGGGACAGGTGGCCTTCGATTATATGGTCGCCTTCTTCCATCTGAAGGTCCAGCTTCATTTTAAGGCAGTCCGTGTCCACGATTATCTCGTTACTCTCTCTTTCCGCACATCCTTTGTCAAGAGCCAGTTCTCTCACGGAATAAACTGCGTAGACATCCGAAAGCAGCCTTGCCGCGCTGGTTTTTCCGGTTCCCGGAGTACCTGTCAGAGCGATGCGCATAAAAAAGAGAATGGAAAATGGGATTAAAAGGTTACTGGTTCTTCTGGAAGAACACACTGTATGCCCGATATGCGGACCAGACATCGGCTTTGCTCGATATCTCCATAGGTGAGTGCATCGAAAGAAGTCCGGGCCCGCAGTCCACCACATCCATGTTCCTTTCCGCCATGAACTTGGCGATGGTCCCTCCGCCGCCTTCGTCAACCCGTCCAAGCTCTCCGGGCTGCCAGAACACTCCGTTCTCGTCGAACAGCTTCATTATCTTCCCTATGAACTCGGCATGAGCATCGTTGCTGGAGTATTTCCCGCCCGAACCGGTATATTTGGTCATAACTATGCCGTGGGATATTCGTGCGGCGTTCAGAGGCTCGTGCACCTGCTTGAAACTCGGGTCCATAACGGCATCGACATCCGCTGAAAGAACTTCGCTCTTTGTCATGGCCCTGTAAAGTTCACGAGGAGTGAAGTTCTTGTTCGTAAGTGCTATTAGTTCAGTATATAGGTATTCCAGAAACATGGACTTCGAACCGGTGTTCGTCTCACTGCCTATCTCTTCCTTGTCCATCAGAAGGGCTATCGCCGTCTTTTCGGGATTTTTCGTTTCCAGTATGGCCTTGAGTGTGGTATATGAGCATACCCTGTCATCCTGACCGTATGCCGCTATCAGGCCCTTGTCCAGACCCACATCTCGCGGTTTGCTGGCGGGAACAAGTTCGAGATCGGCGCTCACCAGGTCCTCTTCCACCATCCCGTACTTGTCGTTGAGCATCTTAAGGATGTTCAGTTTTATCTGCTCCCCTTCTTCATCGGCTTTCAGAGGCACGCTTCCTATGAGAAGGTTCATCTCTTCTCCTTCTATACCTTCGAAGAGTTTTCTGTTCCCCTGAACTTTCCTTGCAAGATGCGGCAGAAGGTCCGGAAGCATTAGAACCGGGTCTTTTTCATCCTCTCCGATAACTATGTCAACGCTCTTTCCGTTTTTCATATATACGGTTCCGTGCAGCGCAAGAGGAACATTCATCCACTGATACTTTTTTATGCCACCGTAGTAATGTGTCTTCAGGAGCGCAAGGTACGTTTCCTTGTCCTCATACAGAGGATGCGGTTTCAGGTCTATTCTGGGGGCATCGATGTGGGCAACCACTATGTTCGCACCATCTGTGATGTCCTTTTTCCCTAGGACGACGAGTGCCATGGATTTGTTCCTGTTTATGACATATATCCTTTCACCTTTCTTTCCTTTCGCTTTCTCAATAGGGACGAAGCCCGCCTTTTCAGCAATCTCTTTGGCCTTTTTCACGAATTCCCTCTCGGTCTTGACATCTCCGATGAATTCTTTGTACTCCTCGGAGAACTTGAAAATCTCTTTTTTCTGCTTTGAATCCGCCTCTTTCCAGATAAACTTCGTCTTATAAACGAGCTTGTCTTCAAGGCTATCCTTCTTTTTCTTCGCCTTCTTTTTTTCAGCCATAACAATCACCTTGTCCCACTCAATACGCTTTACTTTAAAACACTTTCGTCCAGATGCAACCGTTCGAGTCGGAGGAGACTCCTTTTTATGTCGATTCCCGAACTATATCCACTGATGCCCCCATCCGAGCTCACTATCCGGTGACACGGTATGATGATCGGTATCGGGTTTGCGCCAAGAGCATTTCCTGCGGAGCGAGGGCTCCCTCCCGCTATTCCCGCAACCCACGAATATGTCCTCGTTTCACCGTAAGGAATCTTCGATGCCGCATCCCAGACCCTTTTCTGATATTCGGTCCCTCTCGGACATACGGGCACCGTGAACTTCTTTCTCTCTCCTTTGAGATATTCCGCAATCTCCTGTTCCGCATCCAGAAGAACCGGGGATTCATCCCGTTGCTCCGTCTCGCGGAATGAGAGCGATGTGATGCAGCCCTCATGCGATTCAAGAGTTATGATGCCCAGTACCGTTCGGAAGCTCAGCCTCATTCGGCTCGCCTTTTCGTGGGGTTTTTGTTCTCCAGATTAAAGGACCACTTCAGCAACGGGGGCGTTACAAGTGTGGTAACCGTGACGAATATCATCGTGGCCGCAAGGAACATGGATGCGATATCTCCTTTAGGGTCTCCGAGAGCGCCCCGACCTATGGCGAGGGTCACTGCGGCAATGGCGACCTCCATACGAGGTATGGAAGCTATGCCCATCTGGAAGGATTCTATCCAGTTAAAGCCACCTATCTTTGCGCCAAGGGCTCTTCCGGCGAGCTTTCCGACTATGGCGACTATGACGATCACAACCGCAAGTATTATCGCTCTTTTATCAAGGAAAACCTTCAGGTCTATGAGAGTTCCGATATATACGAAGAATATCGGTATGAACAGCCCGTATGATATGGCCTTGACATCGTCCGCTATGGCTCTTGCCTGCGGTGTGCTTCCGATGATCATCCCCGCGAAGAAGGCACCTTCGAGCGCCACCCCCACGGTCCATTCTGCAAATGCGGAGAAAAGGAACATTATTCCGAAAGAAAGGGCCAGTATGGCTTTTGCCGCTTTGACCCTGTCTATCCATTTCATAATTCTACCTATTATGATAAGTCCGATGACAAGTTCAAGGACTATGAGGATGACTATGTTCAGAAGGACCATTCCTATGGCAAGGACGGATGTCGCACCGATCGCCACGATGACACATATTATTCCCAAGAAATCATCCATGACCGAGGCCGAAAGAGAAGCGGTGCCAACATCGCTGGAAAGCACACCCAGGTCCATCATCGTCCTTGCCGTGACCCCTATGCTTGTCGCCGTAAGGAGCGCACCCATGACAAGACTTGCCTGTGGACTGAAACCCATCATTATTCCGGCGGCATATCCCATGGCAAGAGGCACGGCAACACCTACAACCGTGGATATGGTGGCCACCTTGCCCGTATGTTTCAGGGTGCTGATCTCTGTTTCGAGGCCGGAAACGAACAGAAGCATCAGCAGGCCGAAGTGGGCGAGATAATCAAAGGGATAGTAGAATTCCGGAACATCATAGAACCATGTGCACTGCGGAAAGAATATGCCCACGAAGGAGGCTCCGAGCAGAACGCCAGTCAGTATCTCTCCGAGGACACCCGGAAGCCTGTATCTTTCGAAAAGAGCTCCCATAAGTTTGGCTATTATGAGTGCCAGACCAATATACAATAGGATAATCGTATATATTTCCATGCTACCAATCTTCCCTTACCATTCTGGTGAAGTGTATTATCACGGATTTCAGAGTTATCTCTCCGCCCAGTTTTCCGTCATTCTCCACCACAGGCAGTCTTTCCAGATCATATTTTTTCATTTTTACGAGAACTTCTTTAAGAGTCATGTCTCTGGAAGCGGTTATCAATTTGGAGACCATCACGTCCTTTACCTTGACATTTTCTCTGTTGAAGAGGTTCTTTTTATGCATCTTTATTGCAGCACCGTATGAGTATGCCATTGAATCCGGTGGGAGCATGGCACGGAGAAGGTCGGTCCTTTCTATGGTTCCTTTGAGAAGAAGGTTTTTCTCATTATCCACCACCCATGCGTGATTATTCGATCTGAGCATAAAAAATGCATGAACTATTGTTTCATCTTCTTGAAGCAGCGGCATATCCCATGCACGCGGGTCGGTAAAATCGCTGACCTTCATCCGATACATCTTTTCCAGTATCTCTCTGGTCTTTCCGTTCATGGGTGAAGCGGTTATCATTCCACTATATACGACTTTCGTCGTAGATGAAGTATGTTTGCCAGCACACCCATTGCGGTACATGTTTCCAGAGATGCTTTTTTCCCGGTGAATTCCATGTGATATTTCGCGCTTTCCAGAACGCTTTTGGGAAGCCCGTTGTGTCCGAGGCCGAGAAGGAAAATCATCCCTTCCCTGATCTTTTCCGGACCAATGTTCTTTTCAGGGTCGGGATGTGGTGTGGTGGCTACGGCGTTCATCAGCCCAATCTGAGAAATGTCCTTGTGCAGCGAGAACCTCCTGGTCCTGTGAAGTTCTCTGAGATATTCGGAACCATCACCTATCCTCGTGGAGGACAGAGTCCTTTCTATGCACTGCACCTCATCATCGAACGGAAATCCTATCAATGCGAGTTTCAGGTCAAAGGAATAACATAATGCGGCTGCCCGGGATATGTTTCTGAAGTGTATCTCGGAGGCCTTTCCTTTGTAGGTATTGTACAGCGCCATGGTGAATTCGGGTTCCGGGCCATTCAAAGGGGCTATTTCAGGAGCGACCCTGTTTTTCACCTCTTTTTTCCCATGGCCTTTCATGTAGCTTTCTATCATACCGACCCTTTCCGGCGAGAGTTCGGATGCCAATTTTAGCGCTTTTTCGCGGGGAAAACGGTTGTGTACCATTATTCTCAGGAGTTCATATCTGTCCTTCTCGTTCCTGTCCCTCCAGATATCCCATATTTTCATCACATTTTCTTCATCGGATATTCGAACAAGTTTTGAGAGAAGTTTCATACGAAGTTCCCTGTCACCTAGCATATCCGGAAGTCTGTTCACGGGCCTGCCGTATTTCGTTCCCCATGATATCATCTTTTCAAGAATCTCCTCGCGTTTCCACTCGGGAGATACGGATACTGCGGAGGATACGGCCTGCTTCCACACGGATTCTCCGTCCATCTTCGAAGCGCAGAGGTCCCGATATATCAAGGAGAGTGCGAATGTCTTTGAATATGCGTCCGGTATCTCAAGTGCCTTTTTTATCTCTCTTTCAGGGTATTCTCCGGACCTTATCCGATCAGAGGCTTCTTTTCTTAATTGGCGGGCGAATGATGGCCAGTGTTCCCTTTTTCCTTTCACGGTTCCGTATGCCCACCATTATTAAAGAATGTTCCCATGTGTAGAGTACGGAAATTATTTCGCCAAGACTTAAAGGCTGGAAAAGCTCTCCC